>JAHFCY010000318.1 GCA_023249255.1 Candidatus Lindowiibacteriota bacterium
GAATGCGTACAGGCGCTCCAGTTGTGTTTGCCGATGATACGGCGGGGGTCGTTACTTTTTCACAAAGTTCGCCCAGTATTGTCGTGCCGCCGTCTCCGGTGGATTTTATTTTGGGAACACCTCGTCCGGACATTTCCGCCGAGGTCGCGTTTGCGTCGACAATCAATCCCGATCTGTTTGGGTATCGAATTGATACAGCGGGTCATGATCCATTTTCGTTGGTGATCGTAGCTCCCGAAGGGGCTATGGTTACAGCCACCGGTCAGCAATCGGGATTTGAGGGGTCCCACGTCATCGATGGAATTCTCGATGTTCCCGGCCCTGCCGCGACGTGGCGAGCGCCGTATGGCGTATCAGGATCGCAAATCACGGTTGACCTGGGTCGAAGCATCGTTTTGAACGGCGTGTTGTTGTTCAATGCCCAGGCCACGGCCGTCTGGGCCGCCGCCGGAACCAAAGAGTTCACTCTTTTCGTCTCGTCCGACGGTGTAAATTTTGAACGCATCGCGTCCGGGATTTTACCGCAAGACGCAGTCCTGACGCCCATGGAGTTGAGTTTTCCAAAGCGGCAGGTACGCGCCGTCCGGCTCCGGGCTGACGGGTATTACGGCCTTGGTGCGGCGTTGGGTGAAATGATGTTTCGAACCCCGGATCAGGCGGAATTTTCCAAGTATAACGTCGCTCTTGCCACCCGCGGCGCAAAAGCGACAGGCGTGCATACTCGATCTCCCTCGCAACCGCCGGAATTTGCCATCGACGGCCTCCTGCCTCAGCCCAATCTTGGCGACTGGTTGGGCCAGGATCATTTTGCCGGCGCGGAACTCATGGTGGAACTGCCCGGATCGTATGTGATCGATAAAGTCAGGCTCTACAACACCCTGTTTTCGACGGGCGAAATTCGCGGGACAAAAAATTTCACGCTGTTTGTGTCCGAAGACGGCAATCAATTTGATGCCGTCGCCGCCGGCGTTCTGGGACTGTACTCCGCGCCTACGCCTGTTGACGTTCGCTTTCCCGCCCGCCGCGCCAGGTTTGTTCGAATGAGGGCGGACTCCTTCTACGGCGAAGGCGCAAGTCTCTCCGAACTGCAAGTATTTCCGTTAACGCGGGGAGATTTTGAGCCTTTTGACCAAATTGTTTCCGTTGGAAAAAATTCGCTCCACGTCATGGCGAAAGAAATTCCTTTCGACACTTTTTCATCCCGCGGGCGCTTGAAAATTCAGTTCGTCGCCTGTGATGCCGCTTCGATTTTCACCGTTTCAGACCCCCTGACCGTACAAATCTATCCCGTCACGCCTCCGGATTCACCTCGTCTCAATCCCATACTGTCAACAACGGCTATACCCCAGGTCGAGTTGACCGGAACTGCTGACGAATTTACAACTCATGTGGATCTTTTCAGAAATGGGTCGCCCGCCTCCGCATTGAATTTGGATTCGGGCGGTGCATTCACATTCGGCCTCATCGATCTTGAAACCGGCCCGAACGAATTCACCGCGCTGGCGACTGCGAAAAATGGCCTGGCAAGCGCTTCGTCCGACTCCGTCCGGATTGTTTATTCACCGGATACGATTCCAGTCGCCCCGCGTTCCCTGTCACCCATTGAACAAACAATCTCCGTTGATCGCGCAACTTTACGGGCGGTCGGCGTGGAAGGAGATGCAGTCGAAATCTATGACTCCGCAACATTGATCCGGCGAATTGACGCTTCCTCATCCACAACGCACGTCATATCCATCCCTGTCGGGCCGGGGATGAACGACATATCAGCCGTGTTCATCGATGCCGTGGGAAACCGCAGTGTGCCATCCGTTGTCCATGTCTATCGCGACGTGTTCCCGCCTTCTCCCGTTATTTTTAATCCGGCGATCCCTACAGCTCTGGACACCCTGACCATTCGGGGAACGGCTCCGTCCGGTTCTCACCTGCACTTGGAGGCCGGCGACAATGAACTGGCGGCAGTAACACTGCCTGGCCAGTCGCCGCGCTGGATACATGTCGAGGACGCCGCTTATTTCAAGGAATCGCTTGAAGCGCCTTCCACGCGCCCGAATGTTTTACGTCTTCCGCCCGGAGCAGTCACCGGACATGTCGATTTTCGGCTGCCGAAACTTTCGGATTCGGTTGACCTGTCGGCGTTTCGTCCGGTCGCAGTATCTAACGGGGGCCAGATCGTCTATGAGTATTTCGATCCCGGCGCGCTCCCCGATTTTTCGACTCTGACAAATCTGGCGTTGGGTGCAACGGTTACGGCGAGCGACTATGAGAAAAACGAGGACGGCTTTTACGACGAATTCCCGCCGGATCGGGTAAACGATGGAGATCCCGGAGGCTACCGGGGCTGGGCCTTACCTGTGTTTACTTTCAACCGTGAAAACCCTCCGGAGGTCGATTCCGGCTGGGTTCAACTCGATCTCGGAGCAATGTATGAAATCGGCGTTATCCGCTTCGCCAATTTGTTCAATGACGAAGTCGGCGTTCGGACGAAAGCGTGGCACATAGCGGTTTCGACGACGGGTGAATTTGCCGGGGAGGAAACGGGGGTGGCGCGGGGAGAAGAAGCTGATGACGGAATTAACGATTTTCGGATGTTCACATTCTCTCCCCTAAACGTTCGCTATGTCCGTTTCTTCGTTGACAGCAACTTCGGATATGATTATGGGCATGCGGGTGGAATCGGCGAACTTGAGGTCTACGCCCCTTTCCAATCCGGCGTGTTTTATTCATTTTCTCCGCCTGACTTCAAGGG
Organism: Candidatus Lindowiibacteriota bacterium; assembly: GCA_023249255.1. Classification (GTDB taxonomy): domain Bacteria; phylum Lindowbacteria; class 2-12-FULL-62-27; order 2-12-FULL-62-27; family 2-12-FULL-62-27; genus JAHFCY01. The sequence continues at coordinate 2,750 of JAHFCY010000318.1, forward strand.
CCACTACGTGCCGGAGGAGTACCTGCCGGACGAGGCCGAGCAGTCGATTCAAATGTCAGACCTTCTGGTTCGAGTCCGGCTCGAACGCAATACCCCTTCGTCGCCGTCGCCGGAATTGGACCTGGTCGAGTTGAATTTTTCGGCGCCTTTCGATCTGGGCCTGCATGTTTTATCGGAAGGGATACACCGTATCCGGGTGGAAGCGGAAGACGCGTTATCGAACAATGGGACCATCGTGGATACGGATATTCTTGTTGACCGCACGCCGCCGGATAGAACCGGGGTTCAAATGTTGCATTATTCCCCCAACGTTTTTGGTTCGGGAGGTACTACCCACCTTCTCGATTTCAGTCCCGCTGATTCTCTTTCTGGAATTGACCGGATACAAGGGC
>JAHFCY010000319.1 GCA_023249255.1 Candidatus Lindowiibacteriota bacterium
TTGTCGACGCCGCCAACGACGACCTCAAGTTCACGTTTGAGTGAACGCATGGAAGGCAACAGGCGACAGGCGACAGGCAACAGTTGGCATAGGCCGCAACGTTCAGGCAGTTTGAATTTCCGGAGATTTTCCCCGATGCGGTTTAATCGCGCGATTGTTCTACTCATGCTGTTCCCTGTCGCCTGTTCCCTGCTGCCTGTCAATTTTGCCTACGCCGACATCTCCCGCGATTTCAACACCGGCGTCTATCTCTACAAAAAAGGCGATTACGATCTGGCCTCCAAGACGTTCGAGATGATTCTCGGCAAATATCCGGGACACGAGCGCACCGACGAAGTCATGTTCTGGTACGGCGAATCCTTCTATCAACTTCAAAAATACCCCGACGCACTCGGCGTCTACAAAAAACTTGCCGCCGAGTTTCCGAAATCGAAATTCACGTTGAAAGGAAATTTTTCCGCCGGCTACGCGGCCATGAAAATCGGCCTCTACAGGGACGCCGCGGTGTTTCTTGACGGTGTCGCGGACGATCCATCCACCGGCAGGGAAATGGTGATCGAGTGCCGGATTGTCATCTCCGACTGTTACCTCAAATTGGGCGACGACAAGGGGGCTGAAAAAGCCCTGCGAGATCTTCTGGCCGCGCCCAAACTGTCGCCGGACAAAAAGCAGGAGGTGGAGTTTGACCTGGGCCGCCTGCTCATCCGGGTCGGGCGGACAGGCGAAGCCCGGGATGCGTTTGTCAGCGCCGCCGACAAGCCGGGGCCGCATCAGGCGGAGGCCCTCATGGCGCTCGGGGACGCCGCCTATTCGGCCGGCCGATATCGCGAAAGTCTCGAATGGTACGAAAAAATATTCCGGAAAGTCCACGGCCTGACGGGAGATGTCCGGGCCCGCGCCGTCTATAACGGCGCGTGGTCGTATCTCGGACTTGGCGACATCGACAAGGCCCGCGCGCTGTTCACCGAAGTGCTCGATGACAAAGAGTCCGCGCCGGCGGTCCGGGGCGACGCCGCTCTGCGGCTTGCCTATATCTATCGCGAGCGCAAAAATGCTTCGACCGCCGAGGACATGGCCGCGACGGCGGAAAGAATCGCCGGCGAAAGCAATCAGCCGGGTCTTAAGGACGACGTTGCGTTCTTCCGGGCCGAGACCGCCTTTTTGGCCAAAAAATATGACGTCGCCATGACCCAGCTTTCTCGTGTCTCCGAAAAAGGATATCGTGTTCAGCGCCTGACCGGCCAGATTTTTTTTGAAAGTGGCAGGGCGCTCGACGCCGCGACGCACTTTGAGCAGGCCGCCGCGGCCGCGACGAACCGCGATGCGCTCAATCTCTGTCTCTTCGATCTCGGCCAGAGCTACTACGTCGCCGGCCTGTACGACACCGCCGTCACAGCCCTGACCCGCATCAAGGAGCCTTCCGAAAGCCTGAGCGCGCATCTAAAACCTTTTCTGGCCGCCGCCTATCGGGCGGCAGGGCGGTTTCGCGACGCGGCCCGGCAGTTTGATCAACTTGCGGAGGAATCACAGGACACGGCCGACGCTCAAGGGTACCGGTACTACAGCGCGCTGGCCTCCTTCGAGGGTAAACAGTATTCACAGGCGGCCAGAACCATCAACTCTTTCATGGCCGTGATGGGTTCGTCGACCGGCGCCGGCCGGCTGCCGGGCATCGCGGGCGATTCCATTGCCGCCGCCGCGATCGTGCTTCAGGCCGACGTCCTCGCCGCGCTGGGCAAATATGACGAAGCCGAAATCGCGTATCTCCGCGCCATCCCCGCCGTCCAGACGATCGGTCCCGACCACATTTTCCTCGCCTATTCGCATCTGGTCGATTTCTCCATTGACCATTCCCGGGACCGGCTCATCGAGCACGTCGACGCCTTCGTCTCCGCCATGAGCGGCACGGTGAACGACACGCGCACCAGCGCCTTCGTCATCGACCGGCTTTACGACGCCGGGCTTTACAAGAATCTTCTCCGGTACACCGACGACATCATCCGCCGGTTTCCGCCGGCCGACGAGATTTACGGCAAGGCCGCCTATTACCAGATGATGGCCTATTATCAACGCGATGACGTCGACGCGGCCGTCAAGAGTCTTGAATCGTTGTCGCGATGGGTCGCGCTCAATCCATCGAGCGACATCGCCGAGGAGGTCAATTTCTGGCGGGCGCGGTTCGCCCAAGTCCGCGTCGAGCGCTCGTTCGCCAGGGGCGCGTATTACTCCTATCTCGATTTTTATCCGACCGGAAAATATGTCCGCGAATCCACGCTGTATCTGGGCGTGATGGCCGTGGAGGATGCGCAGGCCGAAGAGGCCGAACGGCACCTCATGAAATTGATCGGCGGCAAAACAACGGCCGACATTCTCAAGGACCCGATTCTGGCCCAGGCGCAGTACAATCTGGCTTCGGTAAAAATTCTCCGGGACCGCTACGATGATGCAGCGGCCCTGCTTGAGCCGCTGGAGGGTTCGCCAACATTCAAGTCCGATCCGGCCATTTCCTACAAGATCGGTTATGTCTGCGTCCGGATTGGCCGGCTGGCCGACGCCGAAAGCCGGTTCCGGTCCGTCATCAACCGCTCCAACGCTCCGGCGGCCGTCATGGACAATTCCCTCATCGCCCTCTTCAATCTGCTGTATCACAACGAACGGTACAACGACCTCGAATCCGACTATAAGCGCTTCGCAGACCGGATCAGTGACCGCGCGATTTCCTCACAGGCCAAATTCCTGATGGGTATGACGCTCTTCAGCGCCGATCGCTTCAGCGACGCCATTCCCTATTTCAGGGCGGTCAAGCCGCCGGTCGATACCGACCTCGTCATCGAAGCGTCCATCCGGCAGGCCGACTGCGACTACAATCTCAAGCGGTACAAGGCCGCGCTGGACCGGTACACGAAAATCACTCAGGATTTTCCGGCCACTCGATGGGGCCGCGAGGCGGAATATTCCGCCGGCCTCTGTAAAATCAAACTCGGATTTTCCGAAAGCGCCCTCACGCATTTCGAGCGATTCCTCCAGCAAAATCCCGATGACCCGCTTGCGCGGGACGTCGCGCGCGAGGCCGCCAGGCTCTATCTCACGCTCGGCGACGTCGATCAGGCCGAACAGAAACTGGATTTTCTGGAAC
>JAHFCY010000132.1 GCA_023249255.1 Candidatus Lindowiibacteriota bacterium
GACGCCGGTTTGCCGGTCGACCCGCGCCGTGAATTTACAAAGATTCGTTCCGACGGTTTCGGAGACATGCACGAGATGCCGGACCGGTTTGACGAACGCGCAATCTTTGTAAAATTTCGCCCAGGCCGACTGAATTTTTTTCTCAAGATCATCGGCCGGCCGATTGACCCGGATCACGATGTCCGACAGAATGCCGTGCTTGATCGGCAGAAGGTGCGGCGTGAAAACAAGTTTCGCCCTGAACGCCGACAGAATTTCCTCCATCTCGGGAAGATGCCGGTGTTCCCGCAGAGGCTTGTAGGCGCTGAAATCCCCGTCGACCTCGCAAAAATTCGTCTCGGGTTTCGGCGACGCGCCGGCGCCGCTGATCCCGCTGGCTGACGACACCACGATCGGACCCGCAGGCCGGATTGTTTTTGAGGCGAGCAGGGGATAGAGCGGCAGAAGGACGCTTGTGACATAACAGCCCGGATTGGCGATATATCGCGCCTTTCGGATTTTGGACCGGAAGACTTCGGTGAGGCCGTAAACAAATTTTCGGTTCAACGATTCCGGGATGTCGATGCCATACGTCCGCCGGTAGACTTTCGGGTTTCGGAATCGAAAATCAGCGGATAAATCGATCACCCGCGTCCGGTCCAGATACGGATAGGATTGCAAAAACTTTGCGGCCTCGCCGTGTCCGAGCGCCAGAAACAAAACGTCGACCCGCTGCCGCCGCGCCTCGTCCGGTGAAATCAGCCGGATGTCGCCGGCAGCGCCAAGAGACGGAAATAGATCGGACGCGTTTTTGCCGGCCTCCCGGGAGGAGGTCGCAAGCGCGACGCGGACAAGCGGATGTCGATGGAGAATTTGGAGGAGAAGTCGGCCGGTATACCCGGTCGCCCCGACCACGCCGACGGTCACCCCGCTCCCGTCATTCCCTGGACTTCGCGGGATTCCCTTCATCCCGACGGTCAGAAATTTAGCGTTTGGAATATTGCTCGGCTTTGCGGGCTTTTTTGAGACCGCATTTGCGGCGTTCCTTTGCTCTCGGATCCCGGGTGAGACAGCCTGCACGGCGAAGAGGCCTCCGATAATCCGGGAACATGGCCAGAATGGCCCGTGCAATGCCGTGCCGCAACGCCCCGGCCTGGCCGGTGACTCCGCCGCCGAAGACATCGCCGAGGACGTCAACGATCTTGTCGGTCTGCGTGACCCGGAGCGGCTCACGGATATGCTCCAGATGCACGACCCGATTGAACCGCTCCTCAAGAGGCTTGCCGTTTACTGTGATTTTTCCGGTGCCGGGTTTGACCACCCGAATTCTCGCGATCGACGTCTTGCGCCGGCCCGTTCCGAGGAATACTCCCGAGGCGGGAGGCGGAAGACTGATCGGCGGCGCGGGTTTGACCTCCGGCGCGGCGGCTTGCGGCGCAACGACCTGCGCAACTGTGGCGACGGGCGTGGAAACCGGCGCGGCGGGAGAAGCGGTTGGATCGACCGGAACGTTTTCCGTCATCACCATTTCCCTCCCAGAGTCATCGGTTCCGGCATTTGAGCGTCGTGCGGATGCTCATCGCCCGCGTAGACTTTGAGCTTGGACAGTCTTCCTCGTCCGAGAATACTTTTCGGAAGCATGTTTCTGACGGCCAGTCGAATGACTTTGGTGCTGTCCCGCTTCATCTGTTCGGTGAACGTCCGGGCCTTGATGCCGCCCGGAAATCCGCTGTGCCGGTAATAAATTTTGTCCGTCGCTTTGGCGCCCGTGACCCGGACCTTGGACGCGTTGACAACGATCACATAGTCGCCAACATCGACATGGGCCGTGTAGATGGCTTTGTTTTTGCCCATCAACACCGTCGCCACTTTCGACGCCAGCCTGCCGAGTACCTGGCCCGCCGCGTCCACCACAAACCACTTTTTCGCGCCCGACACCTCAGGCTCGGGAATGTACGTTTTCATGGTCGGGCAAGGTATCTCGTTTGGGGGCGGAGGTCAAGCAAGGGGAAAAATTTTCCAGCATGATCAATGATTGTCAGAGGATGCGCCAACTCTGGAGTATGGTCCAACCTTTGGTTCAAATATTGGCTGCACTGTAGGATTCCTAAACAGCGGGTGGGTAATTTGGATTCCGAATGGGTAATTATCACCGACAAACGGGAACTTTTCATACTTGACGTAAAAATTTAATACATTGATTGTCAAGCGATTAATAAAATCTTCGCACACCGGGAGTGCTATTTGCTATTCCATATATAAATAGCATTTATCGACCTCTTGCGAGTAGGGAGATTCACGGGAGAGTGGGCAGATGACAGCCCTCTCTTTTCACCAACCATTCGAGGCCCGAAGGGGTCTCACGAATGTCCGCTTGATCGTGAATCTCCCGCCCCTTTCTCAATCTTTCCATTTCGACATTTCCAAGCTACAGTTCCCCATTATGGATTTGTCACAGTCCATCGTCTCGAAACTGGTCCCGAAATTTCGCGGCCGGAAAATTCTCGTCATCGGCGATTTTATCCTCGACCACTTTGTGTGGGGCGACGTCGAACGGATTTCGCCCGAGGCGCCGGTGCCGGTGGTGGACGTCCGCGAGGAATCCTATCGTCTCGGCGGGGCGCTCAATGTCGCGGCGAATCTGGCGGCTCTCGGCGCCAAACCATCGGCCGTCGGAATTCTCGGCGAGGACGTTTTCGCCGATCAGGTTCGGCGGCTCGCGGAGTCGAACGGCATCACGCTGAAGGCGGTGACAAGCCTCGACAGGCCGACCATCCGCAAGACGCGGATTTTGGGCGGAAGCCAGCAGATGGTGCGGATCGACCGCGAGGTGCGCGGCAAACCCGACGCCGAAACGATTGCGGGATTGATGCGGTACATTCTCGATTCGCTGAAATCGACCAACGCGATCATCGTGTCGGATTACGCCAAGGGCGTGATCCAGAAGACGGTACTGAACGGGTTTGTGCCGAAAGCCAATCACGCCGGTATTCCCATCGTCGCCGATCCCAAAGTGCAAAATTTCTGGTCGTTCCGGAACGTGACGCTCCTCACGCCGAACACGAAAGAGGCCGGCGAGGCTCTGGACCGAAAGTTGAAAACCGAAGCGGATATCGAGTCGGCGGGGCGGGCAATCCTGAACCGTCTTCATCTCAAGGCACTTCTGATCACCCGCGGCGAACACGGCATGAGCCTCATCGAACCGCACAATCGGGTCACGCATATTCCGACGCGCGCGCAGGAGGTGTTCGACGTGACGGGCGCCGGCGACACCGTTACGGCGGTGACGGCGCTCGGACTTGCGGCCGGCCTGTCGATGCATCTCTCGCTGGAACTTGCGAATCTTGCGGCGGGGATCGTGGTCGGCAAAGTCGGCACCGCGGTCGTGACGCCGCAGGAATTGATCGCCGCCGTCTGACGCCTGTGCGATCCTCCAAGGTCGTCGGGCTTTCGGCGCTCCTCGGCCGACTCCGCCGCATTCGTCGCGGGAAAAAAATCGTTTTCACCAATGGATGTTTCGACCTGATTCACCGCGGCCATGCCGATTATCTGTCCAGGGCGCGGTCACTCGGCGACACTCTCGTCGTCGGTATCAACACCGATTCGAGCGTACGGCGGCTGAAAGACGCGGGGCGGCCGATCTTGCCGCTGGCCGACCGGCAGGCGTTGCTCTCGGCGCTGGAATGCGTCGATTACGTTGTACCCTTCGCCGGCGACACGCCGATTCATCTCATCCGGGCGATTCGGCCGGACGTGCTGGTCAAGGGCGCAGACTACTCGCAGGACCGGATCGTCGGCGCGGATGTTGTGCGGGCCGGCGGCGGGCGTGTTGTGCGAATCAAACTCACGGCGGGACGAAGTACCTCCGGAATCATCCGGCAAATTCGCGCGATGCGCGCGATGTCGGCGCGCGGGAGCAACGACCGGGTACTCGTCGTCATTCCGGCGCGATACGGTTCGACGAGGTTTTTGGGCAAGGCGCTGGCGGATATGGGCGGCAAATCCGTGCTCCATCGCGTCTTTGAGCAGGCGCAAAAGGCTTCAGCTGGTGAATGGCACGTGATCATCGCGACAGACGACCGGCGAATTTTCGAGGCGGCGCGGTCGTTCGGGGCCGAGGTCATGATGACGTCGGCGGCTTGCAGGAGCGGATCGGACCGCTGTGCCGAAATCGCCCGGAAAATTCCGGACGCGTCGATCATCGTCAATCTTCAGGGCGACGAACCGTTTCAGCCGCCTGAAAATATCAGGCTCGCCGTACAGACGCTGCTTGATTCGGATTGTCCGGTCGCAACACTGGCGGCACGCTGTCCCAAAAAAGATATTTCCAATCCGAACGTCGCCAAAGTCGCTCTGTCCCCTACCCGCCGCAATGGCGGGGTCGGCCGGGCGGTTTTTTTCTCGAGAAATCCGATTCCGTTTTATCGCGGTGTGGCGAACCAGACGTCTCAGGTGTATTTCAAACACATCGGCCTCTACGTATTTCGCCGGGACTTTTTGATGGAATTTTCCAAATGGAAGGAGACCGCGCTCGAACGCGCTGAAAAACTCGAACAGCTTCGAATCCTCGAGCACGGCCGATCCATCGCCGTCGCCGTCACGAAAAAAGATTCGATGGGAATCGACACGCCGGAGGATCTTCGCCGGGCGCGAAAAATGCTTCTGATTGACAAACGGCCCCGAAAGGACTAAAGAGCCTAACCGAAACCCCCGATTCGCCGCCGCGGCGGGCGGAAAGGGGAAAATCAAAACCAGGGGAGGCGGATCCAGATGAGCATCGACGTTCGGGGAATTGAATCGAGAGTCCGGGAACAAGCCGGGGTTCTTCAGCGGATCGTTTCCGAAGTCGACAAAGTCATGGTCGGCCAGCGGCCGCTGATCGAGCGGTTGTTGATCGGTCTTCTGGCCGGCGGGCATGTCCTGGTGGAGGGCGTGCCGGGACTGGCCAAAACAACGGCGGTCAAAACCATGGCGGCCGCTTTGAAACTCCATTTCCAACGCATCCAGTTCACGCCTGATCTTCTGCCTGCCGACCTCATCGGCACGCTGATTTTCAATCCGAAAACGGGAGAATTCACCACGCGGCGCGGGCCGGTGTTTGCCAACGTGATTCTGGCCGACGAGATCAATCGCGCGCCGGGGAAAGTCCAGTCGGCCCTGCTTGAGGCGATGCAGGAAAGACAGGTGACGATCGGAACCGAGACGTTCAAACTGCCGGCGCCGTTTCTGGTCATGGCGACGCAAAATCCGATCGAGCAGGAAGGCACGTATCCATTGCCGGAAGCGCAGATCGACCGGTTCATGCTCAAAGTCAAAGTCACGTATCCGTCGTTCGACGAGGAGCGGAAGATCATGGACCGGCAGACCGAAGGCGCAGCGGCGGATGTCCTGCCGGCCGTCTCGGCCGACGAGATCGCGGCGTTGCAACAGCTCTCAAGCTCCATCTACGTGGACGAAAAAGTCAAAACGTACATGCTCGACATTGTCTTTGCGACCCGCGATCCGAAAAAGTACAACCTCGATCTGGCGCCGCTCATCGCATACGGCGCAAGCCCCCGCGCGTCGATTTACCTGAACCTTGCGGCCCGGGCGCACGCATTTTTGGACGGGCGCGGGTACGTCACGCCGCACGACGTGAAATCGATTTCTATGGACGTCCTGCGTCACCGCGTGATCGTTTCGTACGAAGCCGAGGCGGAAGGATTAAACTCGGAATCGGTCCTGCAGAAAATCATCGACAACCTGACTGTTCCCTGACCGGCGGGATGACCGAAGAAAAACAGCGCGAGCTTCTCCGAAAAGTCCGGCGGATTCAGATCCGCACGGCCCGGCTCATCCGGGACCTCTTCGGCGGCCAGTACCACAGCGCGTTCAAGGGCAGGGGCATTGCATTTTCGGAAGTACGCGAATACTCGCCGGGCGATGACATCCGTTCCATCGACTGGAACGTCACGGCCCGGATGAGCGCGCCGTACGTGAAGCAATTTGTCGAGGAACGGGAACTCACGCTCATGCTGATCGTCGACATCAGCCGGTCGGGGAGGTTTGGATCGGGATCGGCAAGCAAGCGGGACCGGGCGGCGGAACTGGCGGCCATCCTCGCGTTCTCGGCCATTCAGAACAACGATCGTGTCGGGCTGATTCTGTTCACCGACCGGGTGGAACTTTACATTCCGCCGCGCAAGGGATCGGCCCACGCGCTGCGTCTCGTCCGTGACCTGCTTTTTTTTGAGCCGGCCGGCCGCGGCACGAGCATCCGGACGGCGCTCGATTTTTTCAATCGCGTGATTCGGCGGCGCGCCGTTGCTTTTTTAATTTCGGACTTTCAGGCGCCCGACACGTTTGAGGCTCTGCCGATCACCCGCAACCGCCACGATCTGGTGGCCGCGCGAATTTATGATCCGTTCGAACAATCCTGGCCGAAAATCGGACTCATGGAGCTTGAAGATCTGGAAACCGGCCGGGGGTTCCTTTTTGACACGTCGTCGCGGCGCGCGGCGGAGGCGCTGCGGGATTCGGAGGCCGCGTTTTGGGAGGATGCAACCGCGAAGTTTCGATCGCTGAAACTCGATGTGCTGTCTTTTCGGACCGACCAGTCTGTGGTCGATCCCCTGCGTCGGTTTTTTTATCTTCGGCGGCGGAGGAAATCGCGGTGACAGACTGGAGCCAATTCAAGGACTTGCGTCCGGAACGGCACGCGCCGTTTCACATTCCGTGGTTGTGGCTGGTCGCGGCGCTTGCGGCAGCCGCCGCATTCTGGGCATGGCGGCGATACCGGCCTCACCGAACATGGGTGGAACCGCCCAAACCCGCGCACGTCGTTGCCGAGATCGAACTGGACCGTCTCCTGCGTGAAGGGTTGCTCGACCAGGGGGAACTCGACGCGTTTGTGACGCGCCTCTCGGGCATTTTGCGCAGATACATCGAAAACCGGTTCCATCTGCACGCGCCGGAGCGCACGACCGAGGAATTTTACGACGACCTGAAACAATCCGGGGCGCTGGACCAGGTCTGGAAAAACGCCATCATGGAAATTTTGCGGCAATCTGATCTCGTCAAATTCGCCGCCGAGTGGATCGGGCGGGAGAGCGCGATGGAAATTTTGAACCGTATCCGGACGTTCGTGCGCGAGACAAAGGCCGTTGAGGGAAATGAAAAACCGGAGGCGAAAGCCGCATGATGTTCCGCCATCCGATTTTTTTATGGCTGCTTCCGATCGCGCTGGTCCCGATCTATTTCGAATTCATCCGGCGGCGGGCCGGAAGTTCATTCGGATTTTCGGCGGCCGGCGAACCCGCAGCGGCGGGCAGGAGTCTTCGGGTGTTCGGGCGCAGGTCTCTGGCGGTCCTGCGGGCGGCGGCCATTGCGCTGGCGGTCATTGCGCTGGCCCGGCCGCAGTCCGGAGATGAGCAGTCGAAAGTCCATGTCGAAGGCATCGCCATTCAGCTTGTCGTCGACCAGTCCGGAAGCATGTCGCAGGAGGACATGGCGTACGAAGGCCGGCGGATGAGCCGGCTCGAAGCGGCACGCCGGGTGATCGACCGGTTCGTGAAAGGCCGGACGGACGATCTCATCGGCCTCACGACATTCAGCGCGTATCCCAACGAGGTCTGTCCGCTGACCCTCGACTACGACCTGCTTTCAAAATTTTTCGAGCAGATCCGGCCGGACAATCTCTTCGGACAAACAGCCATTGGTGACGGCATCGTCTACGCCACGAATCTCCTGAAGGAATCGACCGCCAGGAGCAAGGTCATGATCGTTCTGACTGACGGCGCGAACAATTTTGGCGTCACAAATCCGGTCGAGGCCGCCCGGATGGCGGCGCAGATCGGAATCAAAATCTACACGATCGGCATCGTCCCGACGCCCCAGGCCCAGTCAACTCTCGACTTTTTCTCGCGCCAGATATTTCGCCAGGGGTCGGACGTCGACGAGGACACATTGAAAAACATGGCTGAGGCCGCGCACGGCCGGTATTACGCCGCAAGCGACGGCGACAAGCTTGAAAAAATTTACGCTGAAATCAACCGGCTCGAAAAAACGGAGCACGTCACCGAGAAATTTCTGCAATACCGCGAACTGTATCCCGCACCGCTGTTCGCGTCCGTGGGCCTCACGGTGCTGGAGTCTCTGCTCGGCCTCACGGTGTTCCGGAAAAAACCATGACCGGCGGGATGAACGCCGAATCGGAATTTCTCATCGCCAATCCCGAACGGCTCTGGCTGATCTGGGTGATCCCCGTCCTGTGCGCCTGCGCGTGGGCGGGATGGCGGTGGAGCCGGCGCGTGATCCTGAAACATTTTTCGGAGGACCTGGCGCGGCGGTTGTGCGGATCGGTCAGTTGGGCGCGGCGGTGGATCAAACTGGCCCTGCTCTGCGGGTCATTGTTTTTCTCCATTTTTGCGCTGGCCGACCCCAAATGGGGCGTGGCGGAACAAACAGTCCTGACGGGCGGGCGGGACATTTTGATTTTGCTCGACGTGTCAAAGAGCATGCTGGCAACGGACGTCGCGCCGTCGCGCCTTGAGCGCGTCAAGCTCGACATTCAAGACATGCTGGGCGTTTTAAAAGGCGACCGGATCGGACTGGTTGTCTTTGCCGGCACGCCTGTTTTGAAATGCCCGCTGACGACTGATTACGGATTTTTTCGGCAGGTTCTGGCGCGCGTCGGAGTTCATTCGGTCACGCGCGGCGGAACGTTCATCGGCGATGCCATCCGCGAGGGGCTTCAGGCTTTCACCGACAAAATCCCGAACAACAAAGTCATGATCCTGATCAGCGACGGCGAGGATCAGGGAAGTTTTCCGCTGGAAGCCGCACGGCTGGCGGCGGAACGCGGTATCCGGATATATACCGTGGGCGTGGGCGACCGGGACGTCGGCAGCCGGATTCTGGTCGAAGGCGAATACGTAAAGGATGACGGTCAGGCGGTGTGGACAAAACTCAATCCGGAGGAATTGCGAAAAATTGCGGCGGAAACAAGCGGCGCCTATGTTCCCGCAGGTACTCGTTCGGTCGACCTCGACAGGATTTTTCTTCAGAAAATCGCTTCGACCGGACAGGCCGAAGAGAGCG
>JAHFCY010000320.1 GCA_023249255.1 Candidatus Lindowiibacteriota bacterium
TTTCGACGCGTCCGCAATGGCTTCCTTGTAAATCTTCGCCGAATTGTGCAGCGCCTTTTTTTCGTCGTCGGTCAATTGAAGTTCGATGATTTTCTCCACCCCGCGACCGCCCAGCACCACCGGCACGCCGATGTAAACGTCCCGCAGGCCGTATTGGCCGGCCAGATACGCCGAACACGCGAGGATTCGCTTTTTGTCTTTCAATATCGCCTCCGCCATCTGCACGCCCGATGCCGCCGGCGCGTAATAGGCGCTGCCGGTTTTGAGAAGCTTGACGATTTCGGCGCCTCCGTTTCGCGCACGGTCCACCAGCGCGCTGATTTTTTCTTTCGGCATCAGTTCCGACAGCGGAATCCCGGAAACGGTGGTGTACCTCACCAGCGGAACCATGTCGTCCCCGTGCCCGCCCAGAACCAGGGTTGAGATGTCTTCGACGGATACGCCCAAGTCCTGCGCGATAAAGGCCGCAAATCGCGCGCCATCCAAAATCCCCGCCTGGCCCACAACCCGCTCGGCCGGGAAACCGGTCAGTTGCCGCATGAGATAGGTCATGACGTCCAGCGGATTGGTGATGACCACGACAATGGCGTCTGACGCGTATTTTTTGATGTTGAGCGCAACCGCCTGGATGATCTTCGCGTTGGTCTGCAACAAATCGAGACGCGACATCCCCGGTTTTCGCGCAATGCCCGCCGTTACGATCACGACGTCTGAACCTTCCATCGCCGCGCTGTCCTGCGACCCGGTGATGCGGCCGTCAAACCGGCCCACGGGGCCGTACTGCAGCATGTCCAGACCCTTGCCCTCCGGAATGCCCTCCACCACATCCACCAGCACAACGTCCCCAAGCTCCCGCTCGGCACAGTAGAGCGCCGCCGTCGCCCCGACGTTCCCCGCGCCGACTACGCTGATCTTATGTCGTCGAATCATGTCGATTCCCCTACGCATGACCCATGACCCACCACCCATGACCTATGACCCATGACTCTCACGGCAGATGCCGCACGATCTCCTCGGCAAACTCCGAGGTTTTGACTTCCGTCGCGCCTTTCATCTGACGCGCCAGATCGTACGTCACGCGTTTGGATTTGATCGCGCCCTGAATTCCTTTCACGATCGCCTTCGCCGGTTTTGTCCAGCCCATGTACTCCAGCATCATGACGCCGGAAAGAAGAAGCGACCCCGGATTGACCTTGTCCAAATCGGCGTATTTCGGCGCCGACCCGTGCGTGGCTTCGAACAGCGCATAGGCATCCCCCATGTTGGCGCCCGGAGCCATTCCGAGGCCGCCGACCGTGGCGGCGGAGGCGTCGGACAGGTAGTCGCCGTTCAAATTGGGCGTGGCCAGAATGTCGTATTCATCCGGCCGAAGGAGTATCTGCTGGAACATGCTGTCGGCAATCCGGTCCTTGATCACGATCTTGCCCTTTGGAGGCGTTCCTCCATGATTCTTGAACACTTCCTCCTCGGTCACCGTCACGCCGCCGAATTCCTCCCGCGCAAGTTCGTACCCCCACTGGCGAAACGCTCCTTCGGTGTATTTCATGATGTTGCCTTTGTGGACCAGCGTGATGCTCGTTCGTTTGTGCTTGATCGCGTACCGGATGGCGTGCCGCATCAGTCGTTTGGTTCCCGTCTCGCTCATGGGTTTGATGCCGATGCCGGCGTCGTCCCGCAAATTTTTTCCGACGCCCATCTGCGTTTTCAAAAATTGGATGATTTTCTGCGCTTCCGGTGTGCCCTTTTCCCACTCGATGCCCGCATACACGTCTTCCGTGTTCTCCCGATAAATCACGATGTCCATGAGCTGGGGTTTCTTGACCGGCGAGCCCACCCCGCGGAAATAGCGCACGGGCCGCACGCAGGCATACAAGTCAAGCTCCTGCCGCAAAGTGACGTTCAAGCTTCGAATTCCGCCGCCGACCGGCGTCGTCAGAGGCCCCTTCAGCGCCACAATGTGGTTCTTGATGGCATCCAGCGTGTCCTTCGGCAGGACGTCGTTGTATTTCGCAATCGCGGCCGCGCCCGCAAAGACCTGAAACCACACGATCTTTTTTTGCCCGCCGAAATATTTTTCCACCGCGGCGTCGATCACGCGCCGGGAAGCCCGCGAAATGTCCGGGCCGATGCCGTCCCCGTCGATCATCGGAATGATCGGCCGGTCGGGAACTTGAAGTTTACCGCTTCGGCTGACCGTGATGGTCTCGCCGTCAGACGGCGGCGTCAATTTTTCGTAGGACACATGAACCTCCTATGAATTGGATGGTAAATCCGAAATCCGAAATCCGAAATCAAATCCCCGGCTCCCCCTGCTTCACAAAATTCTTCAGCCACGCGGTGGTGAAGGATTTTGGCCGCGTGAGGGGAATGAGAAGCGCCCGGTCCAAAACGAGCTGTGCCAGAAGACCCAGCGCGCGGGAAACGGCGAAGAATACCGTATAGTAGGTGTCCTGCGTGATGTCGAAATGATAGAGGAGAGCGCCGGATCCGGCGTCGACGTTCGGCATGACGTTTTTGGCTTTGCCCTGCTTTTTCAAAACATCGGGGATGATCTGGAATCCAAGATCCACGATTTTGAAAACGTCGTCGTTCGGGCACACCAATTTTCCGAATTGGTGAAATGCCGTAAACCTCGGGTCGGTCACGCGAAGAACCGCGTGGCCGTAGCCGGGAATCACCCGGCCGGAATTGAGAACCTCCCAGCAGTAGTCCCGAAACTGATCCGCCGACGGCACTCCTTTGAATTTTTTCTGAATGCCCAGCACGAATTCGAGGCATTCCTGGTTGGCCAGGCCGTGCAGAGGCCCGGCCAATGCGTTGAATCCGGCGCTGACGGCGTAGTACGGGTCAGACAACGTCGATGAGACGACGTGGCTCGTGAACGCGCTGGCGTTACCGCCCTCGTGGTCGCAGTGGAGCGTCATGTAAAGACGCATGAGTTTGGTGAGGTCGCCTTTCGGGTCCGGCAGGCCCAGCATCTGTGCGTAATCGGCGGCCCAGTCGAGTTTGGGATCGGATGGAATGCGCCGGCCTAGTTTGAATTTCCGGCGGTAAATGGCGGCGGCAATCTGCGGCAGGCGCGCCAACAGCGTGAGCGTGTCCTCCAAC
>JAHFCY010000133.1 GCA_023249255.1 Candidatus Lindowiibacteriota bacterium
ATGTACATATCCGTCCCGGCGTTTTGTGTTGTCGGCCGTTTGTTTCGTGGAATTTGTTCGACATTCAATCCGACTTTCGGATCCGCCCACGTTCTGGCCGAGACAATTTTTGACCGTTCCATGTCCCAGGACGATCGCGCGGCCTGAATTTTCGGATTATGCTCGCGGGCTTCCGCCAAAACATCGGCGAGGCGCAATTGGGCGGCGCCGGTGTCGGCCCGGGATTCGACGGCCGCAAGCAACAGGCCGGCCACAAAGAGAATACGCCACATACTGTTCCTCCTCGAGATCGCTTCGGCCGGCGCCGCGCGCCGGATCGGGCGATTCCGCAGACGAAATCCATGTCCGCCTACGGCGGACGGTCTAACGCGGAAACGAACTGTCTGGACTTGTTCGAAAAGGGAAGGAACTCAAATCAGGAGGGATTGGAACTGAACGAACAACGGGCTTGTCAGAAGCGAGGATTCGATGTCATCGGCGACGTCATCGCAGTTGTCTTCCGGCACGGAATAATCCCATTCGCCGCCGACGGAGTTGTTGGCGGAGAGATGGTCAGCGGGCCCGGACGGAAGAGTCGAGACGTAGTCGTCTTCGGGCATGCACATGGAACTTTGGTCACAGTCCGGACACTGGCATTCGTTGTCGCACGCCATCGTCGGCGCAGCCACGCCAAGGATCAAAATCAGGATGAATCCCGCAAGCAACACCAGCCTGATCATCGGAAATTGATTGTACGACTTTCTCCCCAAGAAGTCAATTTTTTGCGCGAGCGGTCTGAATGATTCCGCCTGCGCCGATACGCCTGCTGCGTCCGTCACGGGCATTTTGCAGACGCCGTGCTCACAGACGTATGCGGCCGGCATTCCGTGAGTCGAGGTTTTTCCTTCGAGCAGGGTCGGCTTTCCGGCGGGATTTTGGCCGTTCGAGACGGCAAGGACAATGTTCGGCAAAAATGTCGAACGCAGGCGCCGGATCATCGCCGCCGTGCGTTTATCATCCGCCGCGCCGACGATGGCGATGAGCGGTCGAGCGCATAGTCGAGAGCAATCAACGTCTGGGGATATGAGAACGGCGACGCGGTGATCCGGCCGGCGGCGGACCGGATGAGATCATCGGCGCGGATTCGATAGGTGTCGTCATAGTCTTTTGAACGCGACAGGAGCGTCGGGTCTTTGGCATCGTCGAAAAAATAGCCGCCGTCGGCATCGTCCCGGAAATCCTTGTCCTGAATCGCCTGAAGATCCAGCGCCCACTCGAACCATTTCGGATCGAAATCGGATTGGTAAAGTTCAATCAATCCGTGAATCAAAAACGCGTAATCGCTCACCACCGCGCGCTTCGACGATTCGCCGTCCCGGTCACCCGTCACCTGGTATGCCTCAAGATAGGCGGTGATGAGGCCGGAATTGTCATGGGACATTTTCTCAAAGTGTGGCACTTCCCATTTGCCGTCCACGCTGTAACGGTGAAACCCGCCGCCGAATCCGCCATAGGTTTTGTCGAATTGGCTTTCAGCCGTATTGTAAAAGGAGATCAGCGCCTCCTGGTCGATGTCGCGGCGGGATTTGCCCGCGCCGGCGGGATTTAAATATTGCCGCAACTGTTCCGTCACCGCGGCGCCGCTCTCCCGGATTTTTGCCAGGTCGCTCCTCCAGATCGCCGCGATCTGCGACAATATGCCGATGAACTGGTCGTGCGGAATCGTGCTCGCGCCGAAAAACGGTTTACCGTCGGGCGTCAGAAACATCGACATCGGCCAGCCACCGCTGCCGGTCATGGACTCGAGCGCCGTCATGTAAATGTTGTCAAGATCAGGCCGCTCCTCGCGGTCGACTTTGATGGCAATGAAATCGTCGTTGAGGATTTTGGCGACATCTTCCTTCTCAAAGGAATCCTTCTCCATGAAATGGCACCAGTAACAGGTGGAATATCCGATCGAAAGAAAAATCGGTTTGTCTTCCTCTTTCGCCGCGCGGAGGGCCTCCTCGCCCCACGAATACCACCAGACGGGATTCGTCGCGTGCTGAAGGAGGTAGGGACTTTTTTCGTGAATGAGCCGGTAGTTTGATTGGCAAAAGTTGTACTAAAACAGGACACCTGTTCCTTTTGTGACAATGTGACGCGGTCTTGCTGCAAGCACCTTCATCGTATTGATAATACAAACAGATACCAATTACCTGTCCACAGTATGCCCTTTGGAACAAATTTTGCATCATGGACGTTCATGTCACTCGGTTCGTTTGGGGTTCACACATCTTCGCCCGGAAAGGCCGCCGACCCACGCAGACGGGATCGCGTCGAGCATTCGATGGGCGGCCACCCATCAACCGAATGGGCGTACTGGTTCAAATTGGCAATACAGCTTCTGGTTGCCTGGGCTGCCATCTTCGGTTTGTATGAAATCATCGAACGGATCTACCTTCGCAGTACGGGTGAGGGTGTTCTTCACTTGCTTCACATTCTCAGAGGAACCTGCGCCGCGTTTTTGCTGGCATTTCTCGGCGCCCGCGGAGTTTACCGGCGGCGCGAGGATATCATCCTTGAAGCCAGAGACCGGCTGACGGTCGAGAAAATACGCCAGGACAAAATCCTTGCGGAACTTGGTGCGGGGCTCATTGTCCTGGATATGGATTTCCGGGTGGTCTACGCTAATGCCCAGGCGCAAATTTGGTTTGGCGCCAAAATTCCGAACACGCTCTGCGCCGTGGATGAATGTGCAATGGGCAGGGACAAAGGGATATGTCCCGCGCGTGAATCCGTGATCCGTCAGGGGCGAATCAGTTTTGAGGAACAAATTGAAACCCCGGATGGCCGGCGGTATTTTTTCATCACGTCCACGTCTCTGCCGGACACGGAAGGCGGCACGCCGGGAGGGATCATCGAACTCATCCAGGATGTGACACAACTCAAAGATATGGAATCGCGCCTGCGGCAGACCGTGGCGGCTGCCCGGGTCGGAGCCATCTCGTCCGGAATCGCTCATCAGTTGGGCAATCCTCTTTCATCCATTTCAGCCGCTCTTGATCGCCTCTACAGTCTCGGCGCGTCCAAACATGAATCCTACGCCAGATATCTTCAACGAATCGAAATCGATACCGACCGCGCCACGCGGATCATTCGTTCCCTCGTGGATCTGGCCCGGCGAACGGGCTGTTCGGCGGATCCGGCGTTGCGCAGGAACATTTTTTCCGATGTACAGCCGGTCGTGACAGCTGCGGCTACGGCCGTGGTCGAGCGTCGGGGGAATCTCCGAAACAACATCAAATTCTACTGGCCCCAAACCCTGCTTCGAGCGTGGATCAGCCCGACCGATCTGCACGAAGTTCTGACGAATCTGATTGAAAACGCCGCTGATGCAACCATGCAGCAGTCATCCCAGCGGATTTCCATTCACGCCGCCAAAGAGCGGGAGTCCATCCTGATCATGGTCTGTGACAACGGTCCGGGCCTGAACGAATCGGTCCGCGAAAAAATATTCGAACCCTACTTCACGACCCGCCGGGAAGGGACGGGCCTGGGACTCTACCTCTGCCGGGAAATCGTTGAATCAAACAACGGCGATATCCGCGCCGAAAATCTGCCGGCAGGAGGCGCTCGATTTCTGATTCGATTGCCCGCATCCGAGATTGTCTCCGCCGCATCCAAAGCGACCGTGCCGGCATGAACACATCCACTTTCACGAACACCGGCTCCAGAACCGGGCCGGCGGGGTTGAACATTCGCCAGGTGAGAATACTTCTTGTTGACGACGAAGCCGGATTTCGGGAAATGGCGGCGGAGCATCTGGAATCCATCGGCATGGAAGTCGAACAGGCCGGGGGAAGCGAGGATGCGCTGCAAATTCTCAGAAACCGGACATTCGACGTCGCCGTTTTTGATCTTCGGATGCCCGGGTTGAATGGAATCGATCTGCTTAAAAAAGTCAAACCCGAAGCGCCCGAAATGGAAATTCTGATTCTGACGGCCAACGCCGGGGTCGAAACGGCGGTCGAGGCCATGCGCCTTGGCGCCCATCATTACCTCGTCAAACCCGTCAAACTCGCCGAACTTCAAGTTGCCCTCGAACGCGCTTCGGAAAAAGCCCGGTTGAACCGGCTCAAGGAAAGCGAAACCGCCGTCCGCGAACACCGCAAGCACTATCGCCACGGAGAATTTTTGGCGCTGGGTCCCCAGGCGAGGGCCGTTCTGGAAAAAGCGGAACAGGCCGCAGCGGGTGCGTTCCCGGTGCTCATTCAAGGAGAAACGGGAACGGGAAAAGAATTGATCGCGCAATGGATTCATCGGTCCTCGCCGAAAACAAAAGGTCCCCTCGTGGCCGTCAATTGCGGTCTTCTGTCCGATACGCTTCTCGAAAGAGAACTCTTCGGGCACGCCCGGGGCGCGTTCACGGGGGCAGTCGAATCCCGAGCGGGGCTTTTTGAGGCGGCCGATGCCGGGACGCTCCTGCTTGACGAAATCGGCGAATCAAGCCCCAGCGTTCAGGTGGCGCTCCTGCGCGCGATTGAAACCGGCATGTTTCGCCGGATCGGCGAAACGCGGGAGAGGTTTGCCGACGTGCGGATTGTCGCCGCATCCAACTGCCGGCTGTCACTTTCGGTTGAGGCCGGAACATTTCGCGCCGATCTTTTCCACCGGTTGAACGTCGTCGACATTCTCATCCCGCCCCTCAGGGAGCGGCCGGAGGAAATCGCGCCGCTGGCCAAAACATTTTTGTCGCGCATGGGATTTTCGGGTGAATTATCGACCGACGCCGCGGAGGCTCTGACGGCCTACGACTGGCCGGGGAATGTGCGGGAATTGCAGAATGTGATCGAGCGCGCGGTTTTTGCCGCCCGGCCCGGTGGTGAGCGGGAAAGACTCGACAGGCCGATCCAGGCCGACATGCTCGGATTGGTCGTTGCGGCCCGTCCGGTCCGCGCCGAGATGGATCTGGACTCGGCCGAGCGGGCGCATATCCTCGCAACCCTGGATCATCTGCGGGGCGACAAACCGGCGGCGGCAAAGGCTCTGGGCATATCCCTGCGGCATCTCTACCGGAAAATCAAAAAATACAAGTTGCCGGTTTAGATCGGCGTTACCGAGTCGATGAGTTCTTTTTCCTGTCCGCATCTGGAACTCGGACGCGATTTTTGCCTGAAACTCAAGACCGATTGCGTGCCGGGCCGGCCCGGGTGTGTTTTACAAGACAATTCGGGATTCCTGTTTTCCGCCGAAGACCGGATCAGGGACAGACTGTCCGATAAAAATGAAACACCGAAAAAAAAGGAGACGAAATGAGCAAACCGAAATCCCCCAAACCCCCGAAAACGTACGGAGAGTTTTGCGCCCGCTACCCCGAGCTTGAACGCGCGTGGGAATTGATCAACCGCGCCGGAAAATCGTCCGGAGATCTGGACGATAAAACGCAGCGGATGGTGAAACTGGGCATCGCCGTCGGCGCGCAGAAGGAAGGCGCCGTCCACTCGGGTGTTCGCAAGGCGATCGCCATGGGCATTTCACGAGACCAGATCGAGCAGATCGTCGCCCTGGCCGCAGGCACTATCGGGCTTCCATCGGCGGTTGCCGCATTTTCGTGGGTGAGAGACACACTCAAATCTCGAAAATAAACGGATGCTTGCTTAACCGCATCGCCGCAATCGGATCAACGGCGCTGGCCGCCGCACTGCCATGATGGCGCCGGCACTATCGATTTTTTTACTCTCAATTTCTTTAAACGCCGCCGCCCATGCCGGGACGGAATTATCCGGCCCCATCCGCGATTTTTTTGCGAACCAACTTGATACCTTCGCCCGGGAATCGCCGGACGTTCGGGCGTCGGATTCAGAATGCTACGATGTCTATGAGCATCTCTATGACAAAGACACTCTGGCCATCAGCCTCTTCATCGGGGTCTGCGATAATCGTACGAACCTTGTATTGGACAGGCCCATCCGGCAAGCCTTGATGGACCACCTGAAGAAAGACTGTGGAGCCTACCCGGAAAATTATCGCGCCTGCGGGTTCAAACCAGCTGTCGATGATTCCTCGACCTTGAATAAAACCGTGCTTTTTAAATCGCGCCGGAAAAAAACCGTAGCGCTGAAAATATTTGACAGCTCGGTCAGTGAAGATTATGCGGCATGTATCGGCACTCTGGACGATCAACAGAAAATAAAATCGGCATGGACGTCCCGAGAATATCTGAATGCGATGGGACGCGACGACGTTGTTTTATATATTGGACACTCCCGGTATGGAACCGGCCCCGGATTCTGCCCGCTGCCGGTCTTTTCCGTCATCGGTCCAGCAACCTTCATTCGACGGCCTCTCTTGTCCCAAATGCGCGATGTTTTAAAGAATTCATCCTCTCGTCCGACCATCATGGGGTTCTTTTCATGCCAGTCCCAAAAATTCTATGGCCGGTTTATCCATTCGTTGTCCCCCCGCTCCGCCTTGCTCGTCACTTCGGAGATTGTCACACATGATCAGAACGTCTCAAGCGCGCTGGGATTCATCAACTCGATTTTGGGGATGCAGTGCCTTGACGACTTGAATAAGAGCATCAATCTAAATGGCCGGATTTCCGCCTACCATCTCTATGGATTCTTCCATTCATCCCCTCATCCCGAGTACCGCCGGTACGTTCCCATATTGGACGTTTGGATTGCCGCTGTTTTTATGGCCCTGCTCATCCTGTTTGCATCAAGACGGTTCAGGGCAGCCAAACGTTGATATTGCCCCTGATTTTTACTGATGAAATTCGGAATTTGATATATCGTTAGATCATAGTCATGTCATCCATCATCGGACACGGGCTTGTGGGCGTCATATCCAAACAATGCATCAAAACGTCGCTTCCCCGGGAAAAAGAAAATCGCCTGCTGGCTCTCTCGATTTTTCTGGCCATCCTGCCCGATTTCGACGTGATCGTTTTTCTGATGCTGAAACCTGCGGGAATGACTCCGCACCGTGGGATTTCGCACAGCCTTGTCTTTATTACGATGACCGCGTTGTTTTTTGGGATCGCCGCATTCCGATATTTTCCGATATCGAAACGCAGACTGTTTTTTATCTGTTTCTGCCCGCTTCTGTCCCATCTCTTTCTTGATTATCTGATGGGCGCGGGTCCTCCTGTACCATTTTTTGCGCCTGTGATCAGCAGGGGGTTTCTTTCTCCCATCAAACTTGTGCCGTGCGCATACTACTCAACATCCGTTACCGGCCTCGTGGGACTGCTGACCCATGCGCCGACGCTCATCGGGATTGTCATGGAACTGCTTATTTTTGTTCCGATGATTATCTTTCTCGGAATTTCCGGTGACGATGGAAAAGAACGTTGGATAAAAGCAGGGTCTCTCGTTTTCTCAATACTGGCTCTGCTCATTACTTGCTATTTATATAATTTTTGCCACGGATGTCTTTCCGATTGACATTCGGGTCATAGATTTATCACGATCAGTATCAGATCGTTAGGAAAATGGGTGGTGCTGTTCTGACAATCCCGTCATTTTGAGAAGCCTGTTTGGGATTCTCCACTTCGGTGGGGTGGGTCTTCAAGCCTTTAATATTCAATTAGAAACAGCATCCTTTTTCGGCGGGATCTGATTGGATTGTTGTTTGCACGGATATAGATCGATGGCGACTCAAAGAAGCTCCTCTCCATATTATATAGGGCTGTTCGGAATGATCCTTCTGGCCGCGTGCGGGCGAGGGCGGGTGTCGGTCGAACAGGGACAGAAAGTCTACACCACATCCTGCTCGCCCTGCCACGGACAGACAGGCAAAGGCGATGGGGAACTGGCGGCGTTTTTGTATCCGAAACCACGGGATTTCACGCGCGGGGTTTACAAACTCCGGTCGACGATGGAACCGACGCCGGCAGACACGGATCTTCGGCGCGTCATTGAACGCGGAATGACGGGGGCGGCCATGCCGGCTTGGAAGGGTCGTTTAAATTCCGAAGAAATTTCGTCCGTGATTGCCTACATCAAGAAATTTTCTCCGGAGGCGTTTTCCAATCCTGCCGACAAATCGATTACTGTCGGCGATCCTCCGTCGGCCACGCCCGAACGGCTGGCGGCAGGCAAAGCCGTTTACCAAAAAATGCAGTGCGCCAAATGCCATGGCGAAAAAGGTGTTGGTGACGGGCCGTCCGCGGTCGCGCTCAAGGATGATCTTGGATATCCGATCCCCCCCGCAAATTTCACGCTGGGGATTTTCAAGGGGGGTGATGATCCGCGCGACATCTACACCCGATTCACGACCGGAATGCTCGGCACGCCCATGCCGAGTTTCGGCGATCTTTTGACGGACGAAGAGCGCTGGAATCTCACACTCTATGTGAAATCGCTGGCAACCGAATCGATGATCGCGGACGAGATGCAGACCATCGTTGGCCGGATGATCGCGAAAGTCACAGACAATCCCTACGATCCGGTCTGGCGGAATATTCCGCCGGTCCGTATCGCCCTTCGGCCCCTCTGGCAGCGTTCGCAATACAGCCGGTTTGTGGAAGTACGCGTCGCGCATGACGGGAAATATATCGCCGTCCACATGGTCTGGTTCGACCCGACGAAAGATTTTTCAACCGTCGAGGTCGACCGATTCCGGGACGCTGCGGCGGTGCAGTTTCCGATTTCCGACAAGCCTGGATTTTTCGGCATGGGCGCGGTGCTGTCTCCTTCGAACATCTGGCACTGGACGGCCGACGCGCAGGAGGATGTCGATCGCGCAAATAATTTCCAACCCGCCCGGGACGTTGAGGACGCCTACCCGAACATGGTTGCGGACGCCGAACCGTTTTCGGGTGCCGGTTGGAATGCGATGCCGGCGGACGCCCGGGTCAGGCCGACCAAGGTCCAGGATTCGACATTCATCAGCGGATGGGGCGCCGGAAATCCGCTGTCGAATCCCGACCGCAAGATTCCCTACATCGAATACAACGCCGGGGGCGCCGGAAGCTTGACGGCACAACCTCACGCCTTCCAGAGCGCGATGGAATACAACGCCGATGGCATGGGCAAACCGGCGCGCCAGCCGGACGGATCCCAGAGC
>JAHFCY010000321.1 GCA_023249255.1 Candidatus Lindowiibacteriota bacterium
AAATCCCGCCGAGCATAGAAACAGAATGAAAAACAATGACATGACATTCCTCATGATCCACACCTCCAGAAAAACTGGGCGCGCCCTGGACGGGCGGCAGAAACATCGGATGAAAATACGTGGTTGACTTAAATGGAGGGTGAAACCGGAGGGGCTCGGCTCTTGCTGGTCAGGACGAAACGTACCGCGGGTGTCCGGCTTTCGCCGGCAAATAGAAAATATCCGCAGGACAGAATCGTGGTCAACGAAATGAAAATGGCCGGGATGATTTTCTCGTCGCTCCGGGTCATCTGGCAAACGAGGCAGTCGTGGCTTAACATCGGATTCGACGCGTCCGCAGGCTCCGCCGCGGTTGCGTTCACGGACAGAGGTCCCGGGATTTGATGATTGTGGAACGGCACGACGAAACCGACGAACGCGAAGTAAACGACGAGGCAGAACGCAGCCGTCAATCTCGTTATGAAGGCTCTACGAAAGAAGATACCCAAAATTCTCATTGAGGGAAGCCTACCACAGGCCCGTCACCTTTCAAGCGGCAGATAAATCCCCGTGGTTTATCTCTCGTACGTCGACAGATTTTGAAAAAAAAGCGGGAGGCTGCCGCAAGATCCGTCCTGTTTTTCGGCTTGCAATTGCGTGTCCGATGCGAGACGAACGAGAATTCGGCCGGAATTTCCGGTCGAGTCGTAGCAGTAGACAGCCTCACCGGGCCTGACTTCTGAAAACTCGCGGTTCACGGCGCCTTCGTGTTTTGGAACAAACCACCAGAGTCCCGGTCCGGCGATGATGCCTCCGACAGAGACAATTTCGACGGACGGATCGACGGCGTTGTGCACGAATCCCATTTCGTTTTGCCAGCCTTGCGGGTTGTGTTGAACGCCGTTGTGAAACCAGTTTCCGGCCAGTGTTCCCGGAACATCCTGATTGATTTCGCCGCAGAGCGGTTCCCGGGTCCGCCGGCCTTCCGCGCCGCGTTCCATGCCGCCAAGGCGTGATCTCATTACCGATCGCAACGGCTCGGACACATAATTCACGAAACAGGTTGCGGGCGGCGTTTGCCGGCTTCCACCGTTGTATCGAATGGGATTTGCGTAAGCGGGCTGGGGCAATCGGTTGTCGTATACCCACACGTCGAGGGCCGCGGCGGATTTTCCACCGGCCGTCCCGATTTTTTGACCGGCTTTGACGGGGATGTCGGTCCGGGCCGTGCATCGTTTGCACATCGTGCCATCGCCGCCGGTACCATATTCCTGGCATTGCTTGTCCGCGGAGTCGAGGGCGCGTTTGAGGTCCACAGTGATTTCGGATATATGGCCGAATCTTCCGCGCAATTCGGCGCACGGGTAAAAGTCGATGCTGTAATCCTGATTGACGATTCGGCCGTCTTTTCGGAACAGCGATTCCGTGACGCCGATGATTCGCATGTCTGCCGGAGCAAACACGTCCGCCGGCCGGGCCGGCGCGGGGTAGGGCTGGTCGCGTTTGAGGATAAAATAAACGTGATCGGACGGCAGGGTATGGTCCGGGGGATTGAGATGTCCGAGCGGCGTGATGAAGTCGTAGCTGTCATCCGCAACCGGCGAAATCGAAAACGGCGCGGCCGGACAGGACGGCCCCGCGATGGCGCTAAACATAGAGGGCTGCCGGAACGGTTGGATCCCCGACTCCCGATTGGGATTGGTTCTGTACGGCAAAGCGGCGGCGCCTGAAAGAAGAATGATTGTGCCTATGGAGAGCGTGAATTTTTTCCAATAAAGATTTTTCTTCAACAAAGCACCCCCCCCGGTTTATCCATGGGCGGTGACGGGCTCGAACCGCCGACCCCGTCCTTGTAAGGGACGTGCTCTAACCAGCTGAGCTAACCGCCCGTTTGATTGATATCAAAAGTAACATATCATACAATGAACTTGTGGCAGGAATCAAAAGGCGGCGTAGATTGGGAACGGGACGAACTGGTGTCAAATTGGCACCAGTTCGAATCTCTCAAGCATTCGACGAGTTATCCGATGGCGCTCGCAGATCGTTCAGGTGTTCGACGCGCCTTTGGATCGAGCGCGACTCAAAGAGAGGGTTGGCGCGTGAGTAGATGGGCGACCTTGTGAAACGGGACCCGTTTGCGCTGATCAAGCGGCTGGTCTTGAAGCGGCAGGCGATTTTTACGGACAAGGCGGAACGAGAACTGGCCGCAAACGATCTGACGCGGGATGAAGTGTATGAGTCGATTTGGGGCGCGCCCGGTATTCAACAGACGCTGAACTCGAAGAACCCGGAGACGGGGGACCCGGAAACGCTGTATGTGATTCATGGTTTGACGTTGGACGGTATCCCCGTGTACACTAAAGGCAAAGTAGTAGAAAAAGGGAAGGAGTTGTATTTTTATGTCCTTATCTCGTCGAAGCGACTCAAATAAATCGGCTGCGGCCGAACGCTTGACATCCATGTCGCGTTCGGCACTGGGCCATCCATGGCCGGCGGATATGATCAAAACACCCGCGCCATGTCCAGACTGCGGCAAAATGCAGTTGGTTTACGTGACAGGCGCTTACCGGCGCGGTGTTGTGCTGATTGAAAATCTCCGACACCTGCGATGCAAATCCTGCAAGTCTAAATTTTATGACGACACCGCGATGGGCGAGATTGAAAAACACCGAAAACTCGTCACGGCCAGATAAAATCCGGGGCGATATGGGCAATATCATTCCATCCGAAATGATCGAGCGATGTATTTTCCTGATCCGCGGCGAAAAAGTGATGATCGACTACGACCTTGCCAGGCTTTATCAGGTACCTACCAAAGCGCTCAACTAGGCTGTCCGGCGGAATATGGAACGGTTTCCGGAAAGGTATATGTTTCAGCTGACCGAGGAGGAGTTCGCGCGTCTGAGGTCACAAATTGTGACCTCAAACGCGATGGGGCAGCGCGGCGGTCGCCGCTACCTGCCGTTTGTGTTTACCGAGCACGGCGTTTTAATGCTGGCCAGCGTTCTCAAGAGTTTTGCAAAATAGAGACAACATCCATCAGGAGGAATACGCATGGCAACCGAAGTGAAAGCGACCAACATCACCTGGCATGAAGGGCAGGTGGCCGCGGAGACGCGGCATG
>JAHFCY010000134.1 GCA_023249255.1 Candidatus Lindowiibacteriota bacterium
GTGGAAGGCGCTTGTGACGCCGGTTTTTGACGCGCTGAATCTGCCGGTCGATATCGAATTCATCGACATGCCGGTTGACATCCGAAGCCGGTATCAATATCACACCGAAGCCGATCCGCGCCGATTGCGCGCCGCCGGATTCCGCGGCATCCTCACGCCGCTTGGCGACGCCGTGCGCGAATACGTCCGCGATTATCTTGTCCCCGGAGCGCATCTCATTCCCTGAAAAAAAATTCGTTTTTTTCAACTTTTTATATTGACTTTCATCCGTTGCGGCTGTATGAAAGCGATTGAGCTCGTCATCACGGGAGTTTCCGGCAGGGCGCAGGCCCGGCCGACATCTGAATATCGAAAGGATGTGGTTGTTACCAAATGGATGAACCGATCCAGAGCGCTCGAGGCAAGTCCGAGGGGGAAGCGCCAACGGATCTTCAACCTTCTCAAGTGAACACAAAGTCAGAATCGGCGATTGCCGATCCATATAAATCCAACTCTGTCTGGAAAGACGTTCCCGATTCAGACTGGAACGATTTCAAGTGGCAGATGCGAAATGCCATCAAGACGGTTGACCAACTCAAACAGTTTTTGCCGCTGACACCCACCGAACAAGAACGGTTAAAACATGTCACCGACACGTATCACTTCATGCTGACGCCCTACTGGATGTCCTTGATCGACGCGGACGATCCGAACGATCCGGTCCGTCTTCAGTCAATCCCGTCCGGCAAGGAACTCGACGTGACGCATTACGGCGAAGCCGACGCGCTGGACGAGAAAGATGACTCGCCCGTGCCGGGCCTCACGCACCGGTACCCGAACCGCGTACTCATGTACACCACCAACGTCTGCTCGATGTACTGCCGCTTCTGCACGCGCAAACGCGAGTGGATTGACGGGGATTTTCAAATGAACCGCCAGCAAATCGACGCGATGCTGGAATACATCGAGCGGACCGAAACCGTCCGGGACGTGATCTGTTCCGGCGGCGATCCGCTCATGCTGTCGCCCGTCAAACTCGACTATCTGCTCCAGCGCCTGAAGGACATCCCGCACGTCGAAATGGTCCGGATCGGCACCCGCGTGCCGACAACGCTCCCGCAGAAAATCACGCCCGAGATCGTCGGCATCCTCGAGCGCGCAAAAAAAGTCTGGGTCCAGACGCATTTCAACCATCCGCGCGAAGTGACGCCCACGGCGGCCGCAGCGTGCCGCAGTATTTTGCGGGCCGGCGTGCCGCTCAACAACCACTCCGTCCTGATGCGCGGCGTGAACGACGATCCCTACGTTATGCTCGATCTCGTTCACAAACTCACGTCCGCCAAAATCCGGCCGTACTACATTTTTCACTGCGACCAGATCAAAGGCGCCGAATATTTCCGCACGTCGATCGCCAAGGGCGTCGAGATCATGGAATTTTTGCGCGGCCACACGTCAGGTCTTGCCGTCCCCACGTTCGTGGTCGACGCGCCGGGCGGCGGCGGCAAGATTCCCGTGATGCCCAACTACATCGTGTCGATTTCAGAGGAGCGCTGGGTGCTTCGGAACTACGAAGGCATGATGGTCGCGGTCGAGGAACCTCCGAGACCGCTTCGCCGGATCCGGCGGCGGCGTGTGCGCCGGCCGGTCGAGGGCGTCGCAAGGCTTTTGGCGGGCGAACAGCCGAGCCTCATTCCCGAGCACCTGCTCCGGTACGAGCGCCGTGTCGCCCGCGGAGCCGAGACTTCCGCGAAAACCGAATCCCTCACGCCCCAGACCTGATCCACGCGTGAAAATCGGCATCGCTTTCGACCTGAAGCCCAGGGTATCCCCGGGCGCGGCCGTTCCCGACGACTACTTCGAGGAATACGACTCGCAGGAAACCGTCGAATCCATTGCCGCGGCGCTTCGAACTCTCGGACATCAGACCGTTCTGCTCGGAGGCGGCACGCCCTTTCTCGATCACGTCCGGTACGATCCGCCCGACCTCGTCTGGAATATTGCCGAGGGACGCGGCGGGCGATGCCGGGAATCCCACATTCCGGCCATCTGCGAATTTTTGAATATCCCGTACACGCATTCGGACCCGTTCACGCTTGCGGCGACGCTCGACAAGGCGGTGGCGAAACGGCTCGTCCGGCAGGCCGGCGTTGAGACACCCGATTTCTCCGTGATCCGCCGCATCGAGGAAATCGGCGACGTCAAACTGCCCGAGCCGCCCCTGTTTGTGAAGCCGCTCGATGAAGGCTCCTCAAAGGGCATCCGGGGCGATTCGATTTGCCGGCGCATTAAAGACGCCGAGGATCGGGTTCGATGGTTGATCGAGACCTACAGCCATCCGGTCCTGGTCGAGCAGTTCATTTCCGGCCGGGAGATCACCGTGGGCGTGATCGGCAACACAGGAGCACCCGAAAATCCGGATCGAGTCCTCGGCGTGATGGAAATCATTCCAAAAAACAAATCGAATCCCGATTTCATCTACAGTCTCGAGGTCAAACGCGATTTTGAGCGGCAGGTCGAGTATGTGACGCCGCCAATTGCGCCCCAGCCGCACGTGCGGCTGATCAAAGAGGCGGCGCTGGCCGCGTTTCGCGCGCTCGAATGCCGGGACGTCACGCGGATCGATTTCCGCCTCGGGCAGAATGGCATGCCGTATTTCATCGAAGCCAATCCCCTTCCGGGCCTTTCGCCCAAAACCGGCGATCTTCCGATCCTTTCGCGCCTGCTGGAAATTTCTTATGTTGATCTCATCGGAAAAATTTTGCTCGCCGCCGTCGAGCGGCTGAATCTCTCCAGGGCCGGGGTTTCGACGGCCTGATCCAGAAAATCCTCGACTTTGCCCTCTGCCGGCCGTAGGGGAGGTCTCACATATTGCCTCCGCGTGCGTGGCACGTGTATAATCGCGTCATGCGCATTGGAGGATGGGTGATGGCCGGGTTGAGCGTCTTTGTCGGATCGGCGGGGTTTGCCCAGGACATCGTCAAAATCGAAAAGGTGGGGAAACCGGCGGACGGCGTGGCGGCGGAGACGCCGGCGGTTCTCTACGAGGACACGCGGTTCACGCTGGTCACCGAGGAGGCCAACGTCCGGGATTTTCATATGGGGATGGGCCTGACGTGGGGCGACTATGACGGCGACGGCTGGATCGATCTCTTCGTCGCGGGTTATTACCGCCATCCTGATCTACTGTATCAAAACAAAGGCGACGGAACGTTCCGGCGGCGCGACACCGATGCGGGCGTGAACGCCGACCGGGCGTCGGGCTTTGGTTGCGCCTGGGGCGACTACAACAACGACGGCCTGCTGGATCTTTTTGTCGCGAACGTGAACGGGGAGCAGGATTTTCTATGGCAGAACAGGGGAGACAGCACGTTCACGCAGGCGGCGACAACATCCGGCATGACGGACAACAACAACGAATACGGCGTGGCGTGGGGCGATTATGACGGCGATGGATTTCTTGATCTGTATCTCACGACCGGCGACAATGATCTCCTCTATCACAACAACGGCAACGGGCGCTTTCACGAGGTCGCGAAGCAGTCCGGGATCGTCGATTCGGCTCCCGGATTTGGCGTGGCCTGGGGCGACTATGATAATGACGGCGACCTCGACATCTACGTCGCCAACAACGGAAACAAATCTGATTTCCTGTATCGCAACAACGGCAACGGAGCATTCACGAATGTCTCGGAGGAAGCCGGAATCAAAGACAGCGCAGATGGAATGGGATGCGCCTGGGCCGATTACGATAACGACGGCTGGCTCGACATCTACGTTGCCAACTACGGCGACCAGCCCGATTTTCTGTACCACAATAACGGCAACGGAACATTCACGCAGGCGGCGCTACAGGCCGGCGTACAGCGCGGCGGCAAAGGCCGCGGCGCGGCCTGGGGCGACATGGACAACGACGGCGACTGGGACCTGCTTGTCGCCAACGACGCCGGCCAGAAACCCTATCTGTTCCGGAACAATGCGAATGGCACGTTCAGCGAAGGCGCGTACGCGCTGGGCATCACGCTTGGCGGCTGGTGCATCGGCGCGTCCTGGGCCGACTACGACAATGACGGTGACGTCGACATATACCTTGGCACGCAGGTCACCCACGTCGATTTTCTGTGGCGCAACGATGACAAGAAAAAATTCAACTGGATCAAAATAAATCCCCTGACCTGCGGGCCGTTCGGCAGGGACACCGACGCATGCAAGTGGCGGCTGGCCATCGGAGCGAGGGTGGATGTGGACCTGGACGGCGGCGGAGATTTTAGACCGGGGGTCGGGCGATTCGTGACGGCCCACGTCGGAGGCGGAGACGGTCTGGCGAGCGGCGCGATCCCCCTGCATTTTGGCACGCGGCAGGCAAAAATGGTGGACGTTCGAGTCCGGTATCCCAACGGCAAAACGGTCATCTACCTGAAGGTTCCGACGAACCGGATGATCACGGTCAAAGACAGATAAAGCAATGGCCGCAAAATTTCCAAT
The DNA here is from genome assembly GCA_023249255.1 of Candidatus Lindowiibacteriota bacterium. Taxonomy (GTDB): domain Bacteria; phylum Lindowbacteria; class 2-12-FULL-62-27; order 2-12-FULL-62-27; family 2-12-FULL-62-27; genus JAHFCY01. Next base: position 4,462 of record JAHFCY010000134.1, read on the forward strand.
CGCGCGAATGAGGCGGCTGCGGCAGTTGCCGACGCTCCGAAATATCGTCCGGGAGACCCGGCTTCATCCCGCCGATTTCATCCATCCGCTGTTTGTCCGGCCCGGACGGGGTATTCGGGATCCGATCGCGTCGATGCCGGGACAGAGCCGGTTTTCGGTCGACACGCTCGTGAAAGAGTGCGAGCGGTCTTTCCGGCTCGGCGTGCGATCCGTTCTGCTGTTTGGCATTCCGCCCGACAAAGATTCTCTCGGAAAATCAGGCTACGCGAAAAACGGCATCGTGCCGCGGGCCGTTCGCGCGCTGAAACGAGCCCTGCCCGATCTCGTCGTGATCACCGACGTGTGCCTGTGCGAGTACACCGATCACGGGCACTGCGGGGTGTTGGAAAAGACGAAGGGCCGGAGGAAAAAATACGCCGTGGACAACGACCGGACTCTGCCGCTTCTGGCGAAAATGTCTCTGGCGCACGCCGAAGCGGGCGCGGACGTGGTGGCGCCGTCGGACATGATGGACGGCCGGGTCGGCGCGATTCGCGCGGCGCTGGACAGCCGCGGATTTTCGCAGACACCGATTCTGTCCTACGCCGCCAAATACGCAAGCGCGTTTTACGGCCCGTTTCGAGACGCGGCCGGCTCGGCTCCGCAGTTTGGCGACCGGACCGGCTATCAGATGGATCCGCCCAACGTCCGGGAGGCCATCCGCGAAATCGAGCTTGACGTGAACGAGGGTGCGGACATGGTGATGGTGAAACCGGCGCTGGCATATCTGGACGTGATCCGCGCCGCGCGCGCGCGGTTTGACGTTCCGATCGCGGCGTACAACGTCAGCGGCGAGTACAGCATGGTGAAAGCCGCGGCCAGAGCCGGCTGGCTGGATGAGCGGCGGGTGGCGCTGGAAATTCTGACCGCGATCAAGCGGGCCGGGGCGAATCTCATTTTGACCTACTGGGCGCCGGACGCCTGCGGCTGGCTTCATTCCGCTTGAGCCTATTGACACGCGGCAAATATGCGGTAAATATTTTATTGAAAGGAATGGAGGAGTGCACGGGAAATCCGGACAGTTGTCCGAAGTGCGATCAGGACGATTAGCCGAGAGGAGGGCGGAATATGGACGATAACGACAATGAGGGCCAGAGCCGTTTTTCGCTGGAGGGCACATCCACGCGGATGGTCTGCGAGGAGTGCGGATACAAGTGGCGGCTTGAAGAGAACGCCGAGGAAGTCGACGAAGAGGAGGGAACGGTTTATTACGACGCCAACGAAAGGACCGAGGATCCCGTCTGCCCGATCTGCGGCTGTTCGGACGTTCTTCCGCTCTGATCCGATTCGTTCTTTTTCCCGCCGGGACGACGGCGACGGAATGCGTTATTCCTCTTTGATCCGAAGTCTGCCGCATGCGTGACGTTTACATTCGAGGCGTTGGGATGACCAAATTCGGCCCGTCCGACCGCCGGCTCGAGGAGCTGATGTACGATGCCGCCGTGTCGGCGATGACGGATGCCGGCGTGGACGACGTTGACGGCGTGGTGGTCGGCGCGATGAGCCCGGAATCATTCACGGGCGACAGCAACATTTCCGCGTTCATCACCGATTATCTGGGCCTGGTGCCCAAGCCGACGCTTCGGATCGAAACCGCCTCGTCGACCGGCGCGGCGATTTTCGACGGCGCGTTTTTCGCGCTGGCCAGTGGATTTTTTAAAAACATCCTCGTGCTGGCCGGCGAAAAGATGACAACCCTGCCGACCGGCGCGGCCACAAAAATTCTTTCGGAGGTTCTCTCGCCGCAGGAACGGCGGCAGGGCGGGACGATGCCGGCTCTGGCGGCGCTGGTGGCGCGGGCCTACATGTCGGCCCACGGATGCGGCCGGGAAGCCCTGACGCGCGTCGCGGTCAAGAACCACGCCAACGCCGTCAAAAATCCTTACGCGCATTTTCAGTATGCCGTCGACGCCCAGCGCGTCGAGACCAGCAAGATGATTTCGGATCCGCTGAGGCTGTACGATTGCAGTCCGCTGTCGGACGGCGCGGCGGCGATCGTGATGACCACTGACAAAATGCCGATCCGCGTCGCCGGCATCGGCCACGGCACCGATTACATCTCGCTGGCCCAGCGCGACAGCCTCACCTCCTTCTCCTCCACCCGCGTCGCGACCCAGAAAGCTTTCAAAATGGCCGGGATCAAGCCGTCGAAAATTGATGTTGCCGAAATTCACGACGCATTCACGCCGTTTGAGATCATCGGCTGCGAAGACGTCGGATTCTACGAACCTGGCACGGCCTGGAAACACGTCCTGGACGGCGAAACGGAAATCGCCGGACCATTGCCGGTGAATCCGTCCGGCGGCCTCAAAGCCCGCGGACATCCGGTCGGCGCGTCGGGTCTGGCGCAGATTATCGAGATCGTCTGGCAGCTTCGCGGCAACGCGGGCGCCAGGCAGATCGACAAGCGTCTTCGATACGGCCTCACGCAGAGCGTCGGGGGACTGGGCACGAGCAACATCGTCACGATTCTGGAAAACGTCGCGTGAACATGCGGACGAACGCGCAGACTCGGGGGAAACCATGATTTTTCCGGGCGGCGCGCCGCCGCGGCTGGAAGGCTCTTTCTGCGGGAAATGCCGGAAACAATTTGTGCCGGTGCGGATGCACTGCTCCAAATGTCGCGGCCGGACCGATCTCGTGTATCTGGACGGTTGCGGCAAACTCATCACATTCACAACGCTGTATGTTCCGCCGGAAGGATTCATGCCGCCGCTTGTCATGGGCATCTGTGAAATCAAGGGAGGTCTTCGCGTCTTCGGAGAAATTCACGACTACCGGCTGAAAGACAGCCTCGAGATCGGTGAGGCGGTCTTCGTCACGGAAAAAGACGGCAAATATTTTCTTCATCTCGAGCGGGGCGCGGCGGCACAGCCGGCGACATCATGAGACCGCATCTCACAATTGCGGCGCTGACCGCGCTGCTGTGCGCAACCCTGATATGCTCCGCCTGTTCCAGGCCGGCCTCGACGGATGAGGACGAATCCATCCCGGACACTTACGACCTCACCCTGCTTTTGCAGACCGCTGACGGCTTGAAGGTCGGCGACGCCGTCGTTGAAAATGACCGGACCGCAGGCCGGATCGCGCGCATGCGGCCGCATGGCGACCGCATCCAGGCTGACGTGCGGCTCGAATCGTCATATCGGATTCCGGGCAACGCCGATTTCGTCCTCGAGCGTGGAAAAGATGGAGACCGGCGGATCCGGATCGTTCAAACGCCGGGAGCAAATCCGCGCGCGATCGGTGCGCCGGTGGAAGTCCGGATTCCGCCTGAGGCGCTTGAAGACAGGCTCTGGGTGTTGAAATGAAAAAGATTTGTTGCGCCTGCGCGCTGTGGCTGGTTTTTTCCGCGGGGTCAGCCGGCGCGGCCGAACCTCCTGTGCGATCGCTTTCCCGTCTTGTGTCCCGGCTCATTCTTGCGCCCGATTCGCCGGCCTTGCATTACGAGCTTGGCCGGATTTACTTCAAACAGGGAATTTTCCCCCAGGCTGAAAAAGAGATCGGGCTGGCGATGACCCTCGCGAAACAATCCCGGACCTGGGGCACGGACCGAACCGAACTCATGAAGGCATATCTTCAGGCCGTGCGGGCCCAGCGCCCGCTCGCTTCCGAATTTCAGGCGCTTCAGGACCTCCGACGGCAGATTCCGGCGGATCCCGAAGTGGCGCTGTGGACGGTGGAGGTGTATCTGGACAAAGGAGACATGCCGGCGGCACGCAATATTTTGAACGGTTTCCCCCAGCTTCGACAAAACGTCGAAATTCTGTCGCGATGGGTTGAAAAAGGCGGAAACGGCCGGATCCAGCATTATTCGGTTCTGGAGGAGCGCTTCACCGATCTGGCCACGCTGTTGCAGATCGGCAGCGACGCTCACAAAATCCTTGCCGCCCGGCAGATTCTCGACATAGCCGGCCAACTGCCGCGTGCAACCGTCACGTTGGCGCAGATGAAGACACTCGACATGGCCTTCGACTGGCTTAAAACACGGACGGACACGGCAGACGCCGAATACAAATTGTACAGGGTTTATCTGGATGTTCTCGACGACTGGCGGATGCGGGATCGGCTGAAGCCTTTCATTCTGGAGATGCGGAAAAAATTCGCGGAGGCCCGGACCGATCCGAACTTGTCGTATCTCATGGGACGATTGAACGCCGGGGACGGCAGGACTGACGAAGCCATCACGCTGATTCAGGAATCGTTTCGCCTCGGGCTGGACGACGGAGGCGCGCGAATTCTCCTGGCCGGACTTTTGCAGAAAAAAGGTCTTGGGATCGAATCGGTGCTGACATATCTGACGGCGCTGGAGGGGCTGTTGACGGAACCGGATCGCCGGGAAGCGCAGGCCCGCGTGGAGGAATGGCTCGCGCGGCAGGATCCCGAAAATCCCCCGGCGGCCCCGGACACGCTGTTCGAAAAATTGGCGGACCGGATGCCGAATTCCGCCGCCGCGCAACAGCTCTGGGCCGGGCGGCTCGAACGGCGCGGACAGGTCGATCGCGCGCTTGAA
>JAHFCY010000135.1:0-8161 GCA_023249255.1 Candidatus Lindowiibacteriota bacterium
GATGCGGGATTTGCTGGCGGAGGATGGGAGTATTTATGTGCATTGTGATTGGCGGGTGAACAGTCACATCCGTGTCGCCTTGGATGAAGTCTTTGGCCGCGACCATCAGCTAAACCAGATTGTATGGAAACGAATTTTCTCGCACAGTGGCGGAAACAAATTTGGGATCGTCGATGACACCTTGCTCCTATGGACGAAATCCGAGCGGTTCATTTTCAATAAGCTCACGAAGCCGCATGCTGATTCCTACATCAAATCGCACTACGGTAGCGTTGATGAACACGGCAAGCAATTTCGTCTTGTGACGCTGTCTGCGAAGGGTTCGGGACCTGCACGCATGTTTGCTAAAAGGCTGATCGCTCCGCCACCAGGAAGGCACTGGGCTTGGAGTCAGGAGCGAATCAACGACGCTTTGAAGAGCGGAAAGATCGTCTTCGCATCAACGGGCCAGCCCAATATCAAACAGTATCTCGACGACACCGAAGGGACGATGATCCAGACGATTTGGGACGATCTGCCCGGTGTCAATCCTATTTCGCAAGAGCTACTCGGTTATCCCACGCAAAAACCCGAAGCCTTGCTCGAACGCATAATTAAAGCTTCTTCCAACGAGGGCGACCTGGTGGCCGACTTTTTCGGCGGTTCCGGCACCACCACCGCAGTCGCGGAAAAACTCGGACGCAAATGGATCACCAGCGACCTCGGCAAATTCGCCATCCACACCACACGCAAACGCCTGATCGGTGTCCAGCGGGAACTGAAAGCCGAAGGCAAAAACTATCGCGCCTTTGAAATCCTGAACCTTGGGAAATACGAGCGCCAGCACTACATCGGCGTCAACCCCAACCTGCGCGAGGCGGAACAGCAAAAGCAGTTGGCGGAAAAAGAAGCCGCCTTCGTCAACTTGATCCTGCGCGCCTACCGCGCCGAAAAGACCGACGGCTTTGCCGCGTTCCACGGCAAGAAGGCCGGGCGGTTAGTGGCGGTGGGGCCTGTCAACTTGCCGGTGACGCGGCTGTTTGTGGAGGAGGTCATCCTCGAATGCCGCAAGAAGCACATCACCCGCGTGGACATTCTGGGGTTTGAGTTTGAGATGGGGCTGTTCCCCAACGTGCTGGACGAAGCCCGCGCCAAAGGCATCGACATCGCGCCCAAGTACATTCCCGCCGAGGTATTCGACAAGCGGGCGGTGGAAAAAAATCAGGTGGTCTTCCATGATGTTTCCTTCATCGAGGTCAAGCCGCACGTCAAGAAGAACAGCGTGGCGGTTGAGCTGACCGATTTTTCCGTTTTCTATTCGCAGGATTCCATCGCCGCCGCCGAAAGCCAGCTCAAGGACAAATCCAGCAAGATCGTGGTGGAGAAGGGGCAGATCGTGAAAGTGAGCAAGGACGCGAAGGGCATCGTCAGCCGCGAACGGCTCACAAAAAAATGGACGGACTGGATCGACTACTGGTCCGTCGACTTCGACTTCGAGAGCAAACGCGAGATCATCCGGGTGAAGAATGAAAAAACGTCGGAGTGGGAAGAGCGCTGGACCGGGGATTACATTTTCGAGAACGAGTGGCAATCGTTCCGCACCAAAAAGGAGCGGTCGATCGAACTGACCAGCGTCTTTCACGAATGCGAGCCGGGCCGGCGCAAGCTGGCGGTCAAGGTGGTGGACATTTTCGGCAACGACACGATGACGATTGTCGAAATCAAGGTGGGAGGGAAGAAATAGTTGAGCAACCCGGATTTTAAACCTCTCAAATTCGATAGGTTTAGAAAGTCTGCTTTAATTCCCCCGAATTCGAGGGAATTAGATATTGATCAGGAGGATTAAATGGCAAAAATAAATGTGCAAGGCCGGGAGATAGCCGTATTCAGTAAAAAGGAAGAAGACTATATTTGCCTCACGGACATGGCGAGGTACAAGGACGCGGAGCGCACCGACTACATCATTCAAAACTGGCTTCGGAACCGCAACACGATCGAATTCCTGGGAATCTGGGAACAACTGAACAATCCCGGTTTTAAACCCATCGAATTCGATGGGTTTAGAAAACAGGCCGGACTCAACAGTTTTTCCCTCACAGCCAGGCGGTGGATAGAAACGACGAATGCCGTCGGGTTGATATCCAAATCCGGCAGATACGGCGGCACCTACGCCCATAAAGACATTGCCTTCGAGTTCGCGTCCTGGATTTCCGTTGAATTCAAATTGTATCTGATCAAAGAATTCCAGCGCCTCAAGGATGATGATCGAAAACAACTCGGCTGGGACATCCGGCGCAATCTGGCCAAAATCAACTACCGGATTCATACCGGAGCCATTAAAGAGAATCTGATTCCCCCGGCACTGACGGCGCGCCAGACGAACCTGATCTATGCCACGGAGGCGGATGTTCTGAACATGGCCTTATTTGGCATGACCGCGAAGGAGTGGCGTGACGGCCATCCGGACGAGAAGGGCAATATTCGAGACTACGCGAATGTGTCACAGCTCGTTTGTCTCTCGAATCTGGAAACTCTAAATGCCCATTTTATCCAAGAGAAAACATCGCAGGCGGAGCGGCTCCGCAAGTTGAACCAGATCGCAATCGCGCAGATGAAACTTCTAGCGGGCGACACTGGAATCAAACGGTTTGACAAGGGAAGCGAATAAGTGGCTCTGCATCCCAACTTCCCCGAATCGCCCTATGTGATTCTCGACCCGGCGGTGCGGTGGTTTCCGGCGGATGAAGCCTTGCGGGAGTCAAGCTCTGAAAAGTTGATGCCGCCGCTGGTGTCGCAACTTCGCAAGAAGGTGAAGGAGTGGCGGGCAGGCGGCTACACGGGCGCGACGGATACGAGCAGGAGCCTGCTCAACTGGTGGTTCAATACTCCGCATCTGCAAACCCTCACCCCCGACCCCTCTCCCTTGTCAGGGCGAGGGGAGAACACAATGGTCGAGTTTCAATATTACTTCGCCCAGCGCGAGGCGCTGGAGACCATCATATACCTGTACGACGTGGTCGGCGTGCAGGATAAATATGACTTGATGCGCTTCGACAGTTCCGGCGCGGTGTCGGCGGGGATGTTTGACGAGACTTGGCGGCGCTTCGTTGTGAAAATGGCGACCGGCACGGGCAAGACCAAGGTGTTGAGCTTGGCGCTGGCGTGGAGCTTTTACCACAAACTGTACGAGCCGGAGTCGCAACTGGCGCGAAACTTTCTGGTGATCGCGCCCAACATCATCGTGCTGGACCGGATCTACAAGGATTTTCAGGGCCTGCGAATTTTCTTTCAAGACCCGGTCATTCCGGACAACGGCGTGGACGGCCGAAACTGGCGCGACGATTTTCAACTGACCTTGCATCGGCAGGACGAGGTGCGCATCACCCGGCCCACCGGCAATATTTTTCTGACCAACATCCACCGCGTCTATGCCGGCGACGATATTCTTGCTTCTCCTGACGATGAGAACACGATGGATTACTTTTTGGGCAAGCGGCCCACCGGCGCGACCACCGACTCCAAGGTGGATTTGGGTATGATCGTGCGCGACATCGACGAATTGGCGGTTCTCAACGACGAGGCGCACCACATTCATGACCCGCGCATGGCGTGGTTCAAATCCATAGAAGACATCCACAACCGGCTGAAACAAAAAGGGTCTGTCCTCTCCCTGCAAGTGGACACGACGGCCACGCCCAAGCACAACAACGGCGCGATTTTCGTGCAGACCGTGGCTGATTACCCGCTGGTGGAAGCCATCTCGCAAAACGTGGTCAAGCATCCCGTCCTGCCCGACGCCGCCAGCCGCGCAAAATTGGTGGAACGCCAGAGCGCCAAGTATACCGAGAAGTATGCCGACTATATTCACCTGGGCGTGCTGGAGTGGCGCAAGGCGTATGCCGAGCACGAGAAGATGGGCAAGAAGGCCATCCTGTTTGTGATGACCGACGACACCCGCAACTGCGACGACGTGGCTGCATATCTCGAAGGCAACTATGCCGATCTGAAAGGCGCGGTGCTGGTCATTCACACCAAGAAAAACGGAGAAATTTCCGAATCAACTTCGGGCAAAGACGAAAACGCACTCGATACGTTGCGCAAGCAAGCCAACGAGATTGACAGCATGGAGAGTCCCTTCAAGGCAATTATTTCCGTGATGGTTCTGAAAGAGGGCTGGGACGTGCGCAACGTCACCACCATTGTGGGACTGCGCGCCTATTCCGCGCAGAGCAATATTCTGCCCGAGCAAACTCTGGGACGCGGCCTGCGCAAAATGTATCCCGGCGGCGTGGAAGAATACGTCAGCGTGGTCGGCACGAACGCGTTTATGGATTTTGTGGAATCCATTCAGGCCGAAGGCGTGGTGCTTGAACGCAAGCCGATGGGCGAAGGCACACAGGCCAAGACGCCGTTAGTGGTGGAGATTGACAAGGAGAACGTCAAAAAAGATATCGACGCTCTGGATATTGAAATCCCGGTGCTGACGCCACGCGTCTATCGGGAATACAAAAATCTGTCCGCGCTGGACGTGAGCGCGCTGGGACATCAACGCGTGTCATATCGACAGTTCAGCGAGGAAGAACAACGCGAGATCGTCTTCAAAGACATCACCACCGGCGAGGTGACGCACACAACCATCCTCGACACGGCGGGCGCCGCCGATTACCGCAGTGTGATCGGCTGGTTCGCGCAAACGATCATGAAGGACCTGCGCTTGGAATACCGCAAGGGATCTACTCCTCGTGGTTACGACGTGCTGTACGGCAAGGTCAAGAATTTTGTACAAGCCGAGTTGTTTGACCGCGCGGTGGACTTGGAAAGTCCCAACACGTTGCGCAACCTCTCGGAACTGGCGGCCACCAAGACCCTGATCGAGACATTCAAGAAGGCGATCAACGCTCTCACCGTGCAGGAAAAGGGCGACGCTGAAATCCGCGACAGCATCAAGCTTCGGCAAACGCGCCCCTTTGTGGCGAAGGATCAGGGATATCTCATCCCGAAAAAGAGCGTCTTCAACAGGATCATCGGAGACAGCCATTTTGAATTGTTGTTCGCCCGATTTCTGGAGGATTGCGACGACGTGGTTTCCTATGGCAAGAATTATCTGGCGGTGCATTTCAAGCTGGATTACGTCAATGCGGACGGCGACATTTCCAACTACCATCCGGATTTTCTGGTCAAGCTGTCCGACAAGAGAATTGTGATTGCGGAGACCAAGGGACAGGAAGACCTGGACGTGCCGCTCAAGATGGAGCGTCTGTGGCAGTGGTGCGAAGACATCAACCGGGTCCAGTCGGATGTGAAGTACGACTTTGTTTACGTGGATCAGGAAAATTTTGAGAAATACAAACCCACAACATTTCGGCAGTTGATGGACGGATTTCTGGAATACAAAGAGAAAATATAACAAGGGGGGGGCCGCCATCGCCGTTGTTTCCGTTACCGGGACTATGGCAGAGTGGCGCGCATGAAACCAACCGCAGTTGCGCTCTACCTTGCGCTGGCCGGATTCGCCGCCTTCAGCATCACATTGAAACAGGAGATTCGCGGGTCTGCGGCGATACATGGCACGCATCTCAAGATAAACGAGCCGGCGCCGTCATTGACGTTGCCGGACCGGACCGGACAGACCGTCGAACTGGCCGAGGTCTGCAAGAAGAACCGCCTTGTGATGGTTAATTTCTGGGCGAGCTGGTGCGGGCCCTGTCGGATGGAAATGCCCCAGTTTGAAAAACTGTACAAGGCGAAAAAATCCGAGGGATTGGAAATTCTTGCTGTGAGCGTTGACGAAGATCCGCAAAAACTCTCGGATTATCTCGCCAGACATTCATTTTCTTTTCCGATCCTTCACGACTCGAAGAACACCACGGCCGCGGCATACGGCATCGAGGGGCTGCCGACGACCGTTTTGCTGAATTCGGACGGAAAGGTCGTCTATGTCTACGAAGGCATGCAGCCGCACATGGATTATCAAATCGACTATCAGTTGAAGCAGTTGAAGGATACGGACGAAAGAAAAAAGAATGGCTGAAGCGGTCGTTCGGATCGAGGACATGGCGAAAACGTACCGAAGCGCCTTTGGCCGCCGTGAGGTTCAGGCTGTGCGGCGCCTGAATCTGTCCGTCGATCGCGGTTCCGTCGTCGCGCTGGTCGGGCCGAACGGCGCCGGAAAGACGACGACGATCTATGCCATGTTAGGACTTCTGGAGCTGGATGGCGGTCGGGTTTCGCTGTTCGATCTGCCGGCATCCGATCCAGCTGCGCGCCGGCGCGTTGGATTTCAGTCCGAAATTTTTTATACTTATCCATTTTTGTCCGCGCGGTCCGCGATGATGTTTTACGCGCGGCTGTCAGGCATCGATCCCGCGTCCGTCGCCGCCGACATCCCCCGCATTCTGGATCGGCTGGGACTGGGTCCGGCCATAGATCGAAAAGTCGGAACCTATTCGAAAGGAATGCTCCAGCGTCTCGGTCTTGCCCAGGCGATTCTTCACCGGCCGGAGCTTTTGATTCTCGACGAGCCGACGACGGGGCTGGACCCGGAAGGCCGCAAACTCGTGGCTGAGATGATCCTCGAGGAAAAATCGCGCGGCACGACGGTATTTTTAAGCAGTCATATTTTGACCGACGTGGAACGCACCTGCGACCGGGTGATCATGATCCGGGATGGTGAAGTCGTGCTGTCCGAGCCGATTGACGCTCTCAACAGCGGCGCCGATGAATGGGAGATTGAGATCACCACCTGGAATCCGGACTGGCAGTCAACGCTCGGCGCATTTGCCGCGCCCCGTTTGCGAAACGGCTCCGCGCGCTTCTCGTGCGATTCGTCTGCGAAAGCGCGTCTCCTTCGCGCCCTGCTCGATCTTGGCGCCGACATCGGATCGGTTCAGCGGATGAAAAAATCGCTTGAGGATTTATATATGGAATATGTGGGAGGAAGCGGCAATGGGTAAAATCGCGGCGGTCGCGATGGTCACGGTCCGGGACATTCTGCGCCGGAAAATTTTATATTTCGTTTTGCTCATTCTTCTGATCGTTCTCTATTTCTCCCTGCAAGGAAATGCGTGGGTGAAAATGGCTGAGGAAGCGGGCGAACTGGACAGCGCCAATAAAATGCGGTCCGAGGCCGTCATTTTGATCATTCAATTCTTTACGAACTTCGGCGAATTTTTCAGCCTGTTTTTCGCTTCGACTGCGTTGTCGGCCGATATCAAGGAACGGACCCTGACGGCAATTCTGGCGAGGCCGGTCGAGCGCTGGCAGTACATTCTCGGAAAATGGATCGGCGTAGTCGGATTTGTCTCCGCATTCATCTCCGCCGGTGTCGTTTTGGGTCTTGCCCTCGCCGGTATTTATGACGTCCATCTTCCGACCGTTTTCTGGCTCGGCATTCTCGAATCGTATGTCCGCGTCGTATTCTTCAGCGCCGTCTGTGTCGGGTTCAGCGTCCGGCTTCCGCCGATTCTGGCCGGGACCACCGCGTTTTTTCTGACATTCCTGCCGAAGCTGGTTGAGAGCCAACTCACGCATCCCAATCCGATTGCCCGATCTGCGGCGGCTGCCGTGTATTATCTCAGTCCGGCCGTGATGCCCGTGGAACTGCTCAATCTCGGCAAAGAATTGCGCGATCCGTCCTATGGACTCTACGCCAAAATTCTTCTGGAGAATACGTTATACGCGATGGCGGTCCTCCTATTGGGATGCCGTTTCTTTATGAAACGGGATGTGCCGGTGAAATGAATTCACATGGAAATTCTTCGCGTGGGAAGGAGGGAACTCTCATGAATCGACTCCATCGAACGGCGGCCGTCCTGATTGCCGCAACGGCGCTTGGATTGTCCGCTGATTTTTCAGAAGGCCGTTCCGCATCATCTCTCAAACCCTCTGCCGTCGCGCCCAGACGGGACGCGCTCATCATGCCGGATTTTCTGGTGACGCGCTCCGACGGCGCATATTTTCAGATTCAAAGCATGACGTATTATGTGCCATTTTCGAATTTGAACGACCCGGCCACGCTGACGCTTTCAATCCTCTGCCGGATGGACGGCGATTCCATGCCGTACGAGTACGTTCGGGACGCGTCCATCCAGAGTGTGCAGTTCAAAGGAGGCTGGATGCCGGCGTCCGTCGATCTGGCGGCGCTGCGGCCGGTCCGTTACCATATGCGTGTTCCGCCGAACAC
>JAHFCY010000135.1:8171-9012 GCA_023249255.1 Candidatus Lindowiibacteriota bacterium
CTGAATGGAACGTTGAGCGTTTATTACGGCGAGCCGAGATTTGATTCGGCGTTCCTGCCGGCGGCCGATTCGGCGCCGGTCGATGTCGGACCACTGCGGTTGTCGCTGGCAGGCGTCGAAAACAAGGCGGGACTGATCCGGGCTGAAATCCGTGCGGAAAAAACGGATGACGAACGGGGCCCGTTCACGCATCTCTTTCAGTGGGCGCTGGTGACGCAGAACGGAAAAACGTTCCGCCTCGATGATATTTCCAACGACTATCAACCCACCCGGCAGAATTTCACAATCTGGCCCGTGTTCAAGGCATCCGCGCCGGTTGGCAGGATCAAAGGCATTCTCGTGTCATGGCTGCGGGAGATTCCGGAGACGCAAATTCCGTTTGAGTTTAAAGACGTTCCCCTGCCGTAGCAAACCGAACTTCCAATGAATATCTGTGTTGTCGGCGCCGGCGCTGTCGGCGGATATTTTGGCGGCCGGCTTGCCGCGTCCGGTGTGCCGGTGACGTTTGTCTGCAGGGGCGTTACCCGCGCGGCGATCGAACGCGACGGCGTAAAAATCGAAAGCGTTGACGGCGGCATCGTGGCGCGGGGAAAGTGTGTGGAGAGGCCGGATTCGCCGCCGGCCGATCTGATTTTATGGGCGGTCAAAACGTATCACAATCCGGAGGCCATTCCCCTGATCCGTCCGGCCGTTGGATCCGGCACATTCATCCTGTCGCTTCAAAACGGCGTCGACGCCATGGATGAACTTGCCGCGGCGTTCGGCGCGGACCGCGTGGTCGGCGGATTTGCAAGCATCGCGGCGGAGGCGGTCCGGCCGGGAGTGATCCGTCACACCGCGA
>JAHFCY010000136.1 GCA_023249255.1 Candidatus Lindowiibacteriota bacterium
AGCCATCCGGGGGCGGCAAAGGGGATGATGAAGCGGATGAACATCCGATTGGCGGCGAATGCGGAAGTCAAAGAGGTTCCGGCACCGGCGAGGCGCAAAACGCGCTTGGACCGGTTTTTGGAGGACGATCCGACGCTGGCCGCGACCTACTCGAAAATTCGAAAACACGCGCCCAAGATCGTCATCTCGGGCTACGACATTACCAAGCGCTGCAACCTCCGGTGCGAGGGGTGCTTTTTCTTCGAGGGCGACCTGTCCGCCGTATATCCCGACAACCACACGATCGAAGAGTACGAGGAGTTTTTCGGCAAGGAACAATCGCGCGGCGTGACCTATCCCCATTTTGCGGGCGCCGAGCCGGCCCTCGTTCAGGACAGACTCCGGCTGGCCAACAAATACTGGAAAAACGGATTGATTTATACCAACGGCACCGTCAAAATCGATCCCGACATCAGTTTCATGCTCCACGTTTCGCTCTGGGGCAATGAAGAGACGGACAAACTCTATCGGGGCGCGCCGGTTTTTAAACGCGGCATCAAGAATTACGCGGGCGAAGAGCGGGCCATTTTCATGTACACCATGAATCACCAGAACATCGATTTCATCCTTGACCTGGTCAAGATGTGCCGGGACAACGGCAACAGGATTTCATTCAACCACTACAGCCCGTCCCGCCAGTATAATGAGAAACTCCGCAGCACCGACGCCGCCGAACATCATGACTCCCGGAGCACATTCCGGTTCAGCACCGCCGACAACAACCTCCGCCTTACACCGGACGATTTGAAGCGCATCCGCGACATTCTGGACGGCGCGATCGAGGATTACCCGGAGACGGTGGTCTATTCGCATTACTACAATGAATGGATCAACAATCCGAAAGGCCGCTACGACGTCGACGCCAAGACCGGTTGGGCCACCAACTGCGTCATCCTCAACAAGGCCTATCACCGGCAGTACCACACCGACTTTTCCTACAGCGACGCCGAATGTTGCGTCGCGAACATCGACTGCTATTCCTGCCGGCATTACGTCGCCGGATACACCATGGTCATGGACAAGTTCTACCAGCATCTCGAGACCAAAGAGACTTTCTCCAACTGGCTCGACGTCTACGACACTTGGTGCCGCCTGCATTTTAGAGGCTGGGATAATTTAGAGTAAAAGAAGCAAATCTAAAAAAAACCCAACCCACACACAGACACAGACCACCACAGACAGGATGATATGCTTCCTTTGGCAAGGGCCATCTGTCTGTGTCTGTCTGTGGTTCCCGGGTTTGAGATATTTTTTCGGGATGGTAAAAAAGGGTCCGCCAAATTTCGGCGAACCCTTTTTCCTCGGGTGAGGTCCGGCCCCGACGAATTTCCGACGGATGACCGTTCCTGTGCGGCCCTGTTCATTGCTTCTGCGTCAATCTCCGGCCGCTCGCGTATGGAGTTTCAATCAATCGCAAATCGGGCTACCGGGCGTTTTTCGTCAGTGAGTCGGTTCGCCCATTTCAAACATCACATCCAGCGCTCCCATCAATGTTCCAATCAACAGCCCCAGGAACCCCAGAAAGTACGACCCCATTTTGCACAGCACCCCGATTCTCACCAGAGAATCGTTCATCCAGATGCCGTCGCCGAAGACCGCGGACAGCAGGAAAAACAGCCCTGACATGCCTACGATCTTGATGTACTTGTGGATTCCCAGATCCGCGTGTTTATAGAGCACCGGAATGACCAAACATACGAGCCCCAGCAGAATTGTCCCGGACATTGTCTCCACCTCCTTCCGCCGATCATGTCGGTTTGGAAAGTGAATGTCCCCCCACACTCGAAAGCTGGCCACATTATCCCCATGATATCCACATATGTCAATAATTTTTTATTGATGAAATAAAAAAGTATACACTCCATGTGCGAACGGTTGATCTCTCGGGCAAGCGATGCTTAGATCACCGACGTGAGATCGAAACGTATGAAACTCTCGCGCAGATCTGCCGGTGGATCTGCCGCCGGTTTTGTGATTCTCAAAGATATTGCCCGGTCGTATCCCGACCTGTTCGGTGAACAGTCCGTCAATGGCCGCTGTCTTCGTGTCGATAACCTGATTGCGGAGTTGACGGTGAGATTCAGGCCGTTATTTGCGGAGGTTTTGGCCGCCCGCCGGAAATTTTTGGCCGGTGTTGCCGCCGGCCGCGCGCGGTACAAATTTTCGGCGGCGAAGGACGCAGTGGAAGACGCCGATGGAAACACATGGACGGCGGGCCGGATCCGGCGGGGAATGATCGACCAATTTCTCGGGAAGAAAACATCCCACGCGTGGAAACTGAACGCGACGGTTCCGGTCGCGGATGAAGTCTTGAGGCCGGGACTTCAGGGAACCGGCCCGTTTGACGACCTCGGGATGGCGATGGGCGCGCTGAACGCGGGCGGATACGGCGCGACGTCGTGGATGGCCGATTGGGAAGACGCCGGGAACGACAAAGGGGACAAACTTTACCGCGCATGGCGAAATCTGAAAGAACTTCTTGCCGGCGCATGGGACGGCCGGACGTATCATCATCCGGAAAAAAACAAGGATTACGCCATAAACGTTCCCCGGAAAGAGTGGCCGGTGATTTTTCACCGCGTGCCGGGAATTCACCTGCGAAACCGCCAGATCACGATGGATGGCATGAATGTCCCCGCGATCATTCCGGCGATGATCATTCACACCCTCACGAATTTTGACTCGCAGAAGAAAAACGGGACGGGGATTTATTTTTATGTTCCGAAAATCGAGACGCCGGCCGAGGCGCGTCTGGTGGCGGGGATTTTGAAAGCGATCGAAGAATCTGTCGGTGTTTTGTGCGGCACGATCAAAATCGAAATGCTGAACGAGCGCGCGCGCTACTTGGCCAATCAGGAACTGATCATGTGGGTTCTGAGGGACTGGCTGGTCGGCCCGAACGTCGGCCGCTGGGACTACATCAACAGCCGGATTGAAATGCTCAAAGACAAACCATCCGGCGTATTTCCCGATCCGCACACGGTCGGTATGACCGAGCCGTCGATGACGGAATACACGCGCCGCAACGCCTTGCTCACGGCGCTGGTCGGAGGATTTCCGATCGGCGGGATGTCGGCGGTGATGAAAAGCCCCAGGTCGCCGGCGGAAATCAACGAGAAAGCGGTGCGGTCGATCTGGTTCGACAAACTGCGCGAGCGGCTGACAGGCCTGATCACCATCTGCGGGAAATCTCATGACCTCTATCGCCAGAGCTGGGTGGCGACGACGGAGGAAGAGTACGTGCGGGTCGGCTCCGAACCTCTGCAGGCGCCGCGGGAGAAACTGCAGGAGTTGGTGAATCGGCTCGATGGCGATGAGAAGTCCCGGTTGTGGGCGCTGGGCCTCCTGGATGCCGGCGGCAAAATCACGCCGCAGGTTTCGTCGGCGGGGGAGCTTGCTCCCGCCCAATTCTTTTCGGCCGCGGCCTGGGACAAACTCTTTCGCCGCCCGTCCGGCCAGATTACCGAAAAGGGAATACGATACGCGATTTACATGGCGTCCGAATACATGTTTCAGCAGCTCAACGGAAACAACGCGGCCGCAATTGACGACTATCTAAGCGGCACGCGGTTGATGAACGATTTTGCCACGTACGAAATTTTCTGGCACTGGCTCTGGACGGTGCTTCGGCATGGATCGAAGTTGACCGAGGACGGGACGATCGCCAAAAAGGGCGAACGGGTGACGCAGGACATGGTCGTTCGGCTGTTGGATGAACGAAGCCTGGCCGTCAAGGAATATTTTGAAACGCAGGACCGGGAAGGGATCAAGAGCCGATTCGACCGCCGGTTCGCACCGGTCACGATGGAAATTCTTCGCCGGCAACTTTTGCACCCCCGGTGGATCACCTACGGCTCGCGGGTTCTTTTGTCGATCATCGAATCCGGCGAGGTTGAACGCGCCCGGATTCTTGACGAAATTTTCAGCCGCCCGCCGGCCCGGTCGTCCTCCCATGACTTTGTTTATGATATTGTTTCTCCAGCCGGCTCGGAGCCACCCGGGAGAAAAACGAAGACGCAGAAAGGGAAAAAAAGAAAATGTCGCGAGAACTGAAACTGGCGGCGGTCCGCGAGTGTGACGAATTTCGAAAAGAGGTCAAATCGGTGCGCGCGTGGATGTCGTCGCCCCGATTCAAACATACGACCCGGTACTGGACCGCCGAAGATCTCGTGCGGGTTCGCGCCCGGGAGCGGAATAAATTCACGTTTACAGACACCATGGCCCGGAAATTCTGGGATATGCTGCAGAAATTCAAGGCGAATGGGCGGAAAGGAAAGCGGCTGAACCACACGGCCACCGGAGGCGTCATCGACGGCGCGCAGGCCTCGGTCCTGGCGATGCACGGGTATCAGGCGCTCTACGTGAGCGGCTGGCAGGCGTCGCTTCTCCATTATTCGAGCGGCCGGACCGGTCCGGACCTGGCCAAGTACCCGTACGACACGGTCCCGAAAGTGGTCGACCGGATCACGCGCGCCCAGCGGTGGTACGACGCGCGGCAGAGGGAAGAGCGCAGCCGGATGACGGAGGACGAGCTGGCCAAAACGCCGGCGGTTGACTACTTCCTGCCGATCTTCGCGGACGGCGACACGGGCCATGAAGCGGTCACGGAGCTCATGGATCTTTTCGTCGAGGCCGGCGCGGCGGCGGTGCACTTGGAGGATCAGGCGCACGGCAAGAAAAAATGCGGTCACATGGCGGGGAAGGTTCTCGTTCCCACGCAGGAGCATACTCTGCGCCTTCTGGAAGCGCGCGCGGCGGCGGATTTGTACGGTTCGGAAATTTTAATTGTGGCGCGGACAGACTCGGAAGCGGCGAAACTGCTGACGTCGGACGTCGACCCGCGCGACCACTGGTTCATTCTCGGAACGACTCTCGTGGATATTCCCGCGCTTGCGAAAATCGTCGGCATGGCGTGGGACCGGACCAACCGGAAGGAGAACGAGGCCCGGGTGAAAAAGTTGGAGAAGAAGTGGCCGACGTTTGCGTTTGCGGTCCGGCAGGTCTGGAAACACACCGACATGGGCGACAGCAAAGGCACAAAAGAAATGATCGAAATTCTGACATCGGAATGGAACAAGAAGGCGAACCTGAAAACGTATTACGAGGCGGTCGCGGAAGCGATCGAGTCGGTGGACCGCCCGCACGTTCGGGCGCTGGCCAAACGCTGGGCGGAGGAGAATCACCCGCTGAACGGGCTGTCGCTCCGCGAGCAGGTTGAGCTGGCCGAAAGCATGCGAATTCACGTGGAGTGGAACAAGCACAAGCCGAAAGTGTTTGAAGGCTATTTTCAGATCCGGCCGGGCGTCGCCGCGGCCATCGCGCGCGGGCGGGCGTTCGCGCCGTTTGCCGACATTCTCTGGATGGAACAGGAAAAACCGAGCCTGCACGAAGCAAAGGCGTTTTCATCCGGAGTTTTGGAAAAATTCCCGAACTCGCTGTTGGCGGCGAACAACTCGCCGTCGTTCAACTGGGACAATCCCGAATTGCACAAGGGCCTGACGAAGGCGCAAATCGACGCCAAACACAAAGCGCATCAGGAAGAGCAGGGCAAGATGGGCTATGTGTTTCAATTCGTCACCCTGATGGGAAGCCACCAGGAACTTCTGGCGGCGCATTTGTTCGGCCGAACATTTCGCGATGAGGGGATGCTCGGATATGTGAGGGACGTCCAGCGGCAGGAGAAGCAAACCCGCGCGCCGTTTCTCAAACACCAGTGGTTTGCCGGATCGGGCCTGCGGGAAGCCATTGAGCGCCTGATTTACGGCGGCGCCTCAGCCACCGGCATGGGCGGCAAAGGACTGACCGAGCGTCAATTCGACATCAAAAAAAGTTAGACGCGCCCCGTCTACGCGCGCAGGACCTTCAGGGCCTTTTTGGTATCCGATACGCGGACGATCAACACGCCGTTTTTCTCCCGGCTTCCCACCGTGCCGTAGGCATATTCAATATTGATATGAGCTTTTGAGAGCCGTTCAGAAAGACCTTCAAGGGCGCCGCGTTTGTTGGTCAGCTCGACCACCAATACGTCTGATTCGACGACCAACATTCCGGCCGACTCCAGCACGTCAATGGCTTTGTCGGGATCGGACACAATCAGGCGCACGACGGCGTGGTCAACGGTGTCGGAAACCGTCATGCCGAGAACATCGATGTTGTGATGGGCCAGATCGGATGTGACTTTGGCCAGCACTCCCGGCTCGTTTTTCAGAAAGACGGACAACTGGTTTCGAACTTGCATGAGTTGGTCACCTCTTCAAGAATTGGGGTAACGCGTAACGGGTAAAAATACAGGTACACGACTCGTTACCCGTTACTCGTCACCCGTTACCCATTACGCTGTTTCTAACTTGCTTCGGCGCGGCTGGCTACGGTCATTTCAATTATTTTCTCGCCCCGCAGGGCGGCGCGGATTGCGTCTGCAAAAGTTTCGGCATCGCGCGGGCCAGCCGCGGTCACAACGTGTCCGTCGCGAACGACCGGCCGGGCGACAACCCGTGCGCCGTGTTTTCGAAGGTTCGAAAGTTCCGTGTGCCAGGCGACCGCATGGCGTTTGGCGAGCAGATGGGCGTTGGCGAGGATGGACGGCGCAATGCAGATGGCCGCCACGACTTTTTTTCTCTCGTATGCGTCGCGGGCCAGAGCCTGACACGGGGCGCACGCAAGCAATGCCCGCGCCCCCTCGCCGCCGATAAATACCACGGCGTCGAACGACGCATCAAGCGCCGACCGGACAGTCATGTCCGGTCGAACGCGCACGCCTTCCGCGCTGACGCACTCATCCCGCGCGGGCCCCGCAACGCGGACGTCCGCGCCCCAAGCTTCCAGCGCCAGCCGCGTGACGCGATACTCGCGGTCCTGAAAATTCCGGCCGGCGAGGACGAACAATACCGATTTGCCTTTGAGCGGCGTATCGCATACCTGCCGGCAGATCCACACCGCGGCTTCAGCCGCGTCGTCCGTCACCCGGTCGGCCCCCGCGCCGCCCGATCTCTCGGTTTCATCACCTTTGCCGGTCCGGACCAGCACCGCCTGCGCGCCGATGTTGTGCGCGGCCTCGATGTCCACGGGACTGTCGCCCACGACGAAACTGTCTTTGAGGGAAAGCTTGAATCGGCGCGCCGCCTCGTCGAACAATCCTGTGGCGGGTTTGCGCTCATCCGCCCGGCGCCGATGTTCCGCGAGGCGCGCGCCGGCGAAATAGGGGGAATACAAAACGGCGTCGAGCGCAGCGCCGCGTTCGGCCAGAGCGCGTTTCATGTGATTGTGAACGCGCAAGAGGTCCATCTCGCTGATCATGCCGCGCCCGACCGCCGCCTGATTGGTGACGACGACGATCCGAAACCCCCTGCCGTTGAGAAGCGCGATGGCTTCCGGAACACCCGGATAAAACTTTACCTGCTCCGGTTTGGAGAGATATTCCGCCGGCGGAACGAGGATCGTTCCGTCGCGGTCAAAAAAAATCGCGCGCTTGTGAAGCAATACGCCTAAGCCCGGACGGGACGTTTCCGCGTCACCGGCCGTGTCGCCCGGCTGGACTTCATGGCAACCCGCGCGGTGGCTGAATCGGCCGGCTGTTGGGCGCGCCGCCCGCGGCCGTTTCGACCGATGGATGCCGTCGCCGAGTCAGCCGGCTGCTCCGCCGCGCGTTTCTTCGCGCGCCGCAGGACCGCTTCGACCATGCGGTCGACGCCGCTCTGGACTTCGCTGATCCGCGTCGCCAGCATATAGCCGGGAGTCGACACGATCTGGAGGTGCTCATCGACGACGATCTCGTCTGCCTGCGCCGCCTCGTGCGTCGCCCCCATCTTTTGCAGAACCTCGGCTGTCTTCTCGTCCGTGCCGATTGTCAGCTTCGGCCCCTCCGTCGCAAAGACTTTCGCCAGAATCGCCGGCGCGATGCAGATGGCGCCGATCGGTTTTTTGGCGGCCAGCATTTCCCGCAGAAGCCGGAATACTTCGCCGTCAACCCAGCATTTCTCTCCGCTCCAGCAGAAATCGGAAAGATTTTTCACCGCGCCGTATCCGCCCGGCAAAATCACGGCGTCAAGGTCCGCCGCGTGGATCTCGCGAATGTCCCGGATCTGGCCGCGTGCGATGCGTGCCGACTCGGTGAGGACATTGCGTGTTTCGTGCGACACGGCGTTGTTTGCGTGATTGACGACTTCGCTCTGATTCTTGTTCGGCGCCATGAACACCGCCTGCGCGCCGTTTTGGTCCAGGGCCAGAAGCGTCAGAACCGACTCGTGAATTTCAGAACCGTCACACACTCCCGCTCCGCTTAAAATCACTCCCACTCTCAACATGTTACTCCACCTCCAAAACGTTTTTGAACGCTTTCAATATTCTTTTGCGATCTATCTTGATCCCGATCAACACAAGCACGTTGTCGTGCCTTTTGTCCTGCGGTTCCATGTCCCAGATGCCCGTGGAATACTGAAGCAGGAGCGTCCGGTTGTCAATGTTCACGTAGCCTTTCATCCGAAACACGCCCTTCGGCAGATGTTTCACAAAGGCCTTCAGCCTGTCCGCGTTCAGGTTCTGCCGTTCGGCCTTGATGACAAACGACACGAACGGATCGTCGTGCGGCCTTGCCATCTGCTCCCGAATGGCTGACTGCCTCGCCGCACCGTCAAGATTGATGGGACGAAGAAGTCGTTCGAAATCGCCCTTGCAGTATTTTGTCCGGTAGATGAACACGCGCGGGTTGATCCCGCGGATCGCGCGTTCGATTTTCGGAATATCGGATTTCTTCACCAAATCGCATTTGTTGAGAAGCACGACATCGGCGGTCTTGATCTGGCAGACGTAATTGTATTCCAGTTCCTTCATCAGCCCGAAAAATGCGTGGGCGTCGACGGTGCAGATCACCGGCTCGACCGTCGTCCGGACTTTCAGCGGCGGAATTTCGTAAAACGCCTGAAGGATCCGGCCCGGCTCGGCGATGCCGGTCGATTCGATGATGAGCCG
>JAHFCY010000137.1 GCA_023249255.1 Candidatus Lindowiibacteriota bacterium
CCGTGAATTTCGGCGGGACGTCCCGGCGGACGATCGATTTGAACGCCATCGCAACGCGTCTGGGACCGACGCCGGAGAGCGAGGTCGTCTCGCCTGCGATCTGCGCGAGGAACGAGTCGATGTCATCCGCGTGCAGGTCCACCACGCCGCTGTCGAGCGCCGCCTGATCCGTCAGGGACATGCTCTCCCGCACGGCCAGTTCGGCGAACCGGACGTTGCGCTTGCGCGTCTCGGCGATCGTCCGGGCCCAGGCCACCGCGTCGTTTTCCACTTTCTGTTTCATGACCGTGTCCATCTCGCCGCCGCCCAGCATGACCGGGTGGGCGGCTCCCATGTGCGTGCCGTGAGCCATCGCCGAGACGTGCGCCGCGTACGTGATGAACACGCCCGCCGACGCCGCCCGCGCGCCGCCCGGCCCGATCCAGACGAGGATCGGGATGTCTGACTGCAAAAACGCAGCCACGATCTGGCGCGTCGACTCGAGAAGCCCTCCGGGCGTATCCAGCCGAAAGAGGACCGCCTTCGCATTCGCCGCCTTCGCCTCCCGCAGGACCCGCTCGACATACTCGGCCGTCACCGGCGTGATCGCCCGGTCGATATCAGCCGTAATAACGACGTCGGCGTGAGCCGGCATGGGAAACAGGAAGGCCCGGAGAACAAAAGCGCACAGAAAAATCAGCGGCATTCGACGAAGCATGCCGTGATCTTAGGCACGTCGACGCGAAAAATCAAGGCGGCCCTCCCGCCGGCGGGCAGGCAGGCGGCGCGCGGGCCGGTGAATTTGGCGTCGATCGTCCGGTCATTGCGGTTATCCGCCGCTTTCTGATAGATTGGGGCGGCTATGGTGATACAACCCAAACGCCGATTGAGCGCGCGCGTCCTGAAAGTGTCGTTGACGGTCGCGGCGGTCAGCGTGTTGTTTTTCGGAATCATGATTTTCGTCATCGAATTTGAGGGCGGGGTTCGCGATGCCCGTGCGAAGCTTCTCACCGACATCGATGACCTCGTCACGACGTTCACGCGGGAAGTCAAACGGCGCGAGGCGCGCGTGCGGCTCCTGTTCGAAAATCCGCAGGCCATGTCGGCCGCCGTCCAGAGTCTTGAACACACCAGAAATCCAGAATTGTTTTTCGGATCCGGGGTGCTGTATTACGAAATCCTGCACCTGTCCAAAATCGAGAAGGGCGGACCCACCCAGTCCGAATTCGAATCGCTTGTGACCGGACCCCGGGAGGGCGTCTTGAAAATCGTGGATCTCAGTGATCCCAATGCATCGGCCGGGCTGTTGTACGAGGTCTATTCGATTGCCGACAACAAGCCCATCTCGGTCCGGATACTCTGGAATCTTGACTCCCTGATTCCGCCGCACGACTCAATCAGGGACCACCTTTGCGAGGGGACCGGCGTTTCGAACGAAAGCGGAAAAATAATCTGGCAGAGCGGCACGTGGTCGGCGCCGGGCGAAATGGTTGACCACACACAAGCCACGCGCGACGTTGAATCGGACGGGCGCGGCTGGATCATTGTTTCGCGCGAGCTGGCCGCGTTTTCCGAGCCGGCCTGGATCCATGCCGTCGCACCCAAATCGGTCCTCTACGGCCACGCCTGGGCCACCAGCCGCGCGATCCTGATCCGCACCCTCTCGCTTCTGGCCGTGGGCCTGTCGCTTGTGCTCATGATGGCCATCTGGATCCGGCAGGTCATGAAACCGCTGGAGGACATCACGCGGGGCGTCCAGCAAATCGCCGGCGGCGATCTCGAAACAGTTCTCGAAACCGCCGGCGAGGACGACCTCGCGTTTCTCGCCGAAACCGTGAACGACATGACGCACCGGCTCAAGGTCAAGGAGCAAAGCGTCCAGGCCCACATCCAGCTTCTCAAGGAAAAAAACACGGAGCTTGAGGATCTGGGCGAAAAGTTGAGGCAGGCCGACCGCCTCAAAGACCATTTCCTGGCCGTCCTCAGCCACGAACTTCGCACGCCCCTCACCGCCATCCTCGGATACTCGGAACTGATGGTCGAAGGCATCTACGGGCCTCTGCCGGACAAACAACGCGAGATCGTGGTCTATGTCCACAACAACGGCACCAAGCTCCTCGCTATCATGGAGGACCTGCTTGATGTCGCCAAAATCCGCTCCGGAACGATCGAGATCAACGACGAGCCCTTCCGGTTGAAGGATCTGATTGCGGAAATTCGCAAGTTCGCCGAAAATTCAATCCGGTCCAGGCCCGACGTCCGGTACGAGGAAGAAATCGAAGCCGGCGTTGAGGAGGAATTTCATTCGGACATGGTCAAGATCGAACAGATTCTGACGAACCTCATCTCCAACGCCGCCAAATTCACGGAACGGGGATTTGTCCGGCTGAAGGTCAGGCCGGCCGGGCGGGGATGGGTCGAATTCGAAGTCGAAGACAGCGGAATCGGCATCGCCGAACAGCATCTTCCGAAAATATTCGCGCCCTTTGTCCAACTCGACGCCGGAATCCGCCGGCGCTACGGCGGCACGGGTCTTGGACTCACCATCAGCCGAAGCCTTGCGGAGAAAATGGGCGGCCGGATTTCAGTCGAGAGTGAACTTGGAAATGGAAGCCGGTTCCGCGTGACTCTGCCAACCGTCTACAAAGTCGCGGAGGACATTCATCCCGTGCAGTCTCCGACCGCGACCGAGGTCAAGAACCCCGCCACATGAAAATTCTGGTCATCGACGACGATTTTCACATCCAGAAAATCGTGGAGGACCGCCTCAAGGCGGAGAATTTCGAAGTCCTCAAGGCGGCCGACGGCATCGAGGGACTGCGGCTGGTCTACGATTTCCATCCGGACGTCGTCCTTCTGGACATCATGATGCCGACCATCGACGGCCATTCGGTCCTGCTCTGCATCAAGAAGGACGAAAAAATAAAAAACACGCCGGTGATCATGCTGACCGCCAAGCGCGACAAGACCGAGGTCATGCGGGCGATATCGTCCGGCGCGGCCGACTACGTCGTCAAGCCGATCGATTTTCGGCTGATGATCAAAAAAATCTACGAGGCTGTCCATGCAGTGCCGCCGCAGACCGCCGGACGCGAAGAAATGGAGCTGCCCGTCAACTGCCGGGCGATGGCCGAGGACCTGGCCAACCTGACGTTCGAGATCGAAGCCGTCGCGGCCTCGGCCGGCGTCCCGACCGAGCCGGCGCCGCCGCGCACCCCCCGGCGTGATCTGGCAATCCGAGTGGAGGCCGCCGATAAAATTTCGATCTTTCATCTCTCGGGCGCCCTGCACCCGGAGGACGTCGAGGCGCTTCAGAGCGAACTCCTGCGGCTTTCGGCGGCCAGCGTCAGCCGGTTCGTCCTCGACAGTTCCGATCTTCAATCGCTGGATGTCAATGAAATCGTGATCCTGAAGGACATCCTGAATTTCATTCTCGTCAACAAATGCGACCGACGGCTTGTCGAAACCGACGCCAAACGCCGCCGGCTTTTGCGCCAGTGCAACATGCATCTCGATCATCCGGTCTACGCCACGCTGGATGAAGCGATCCGGTCGTTCGAAAGCTGATGGAACACATCCTCGCCTCTCCCCTGACGCTGGCCGTGGCCGCCATCCTGATCGCCCTCGCGTTTGATTTTTCCAACGGATTCAACGATTCCTCCAACATCGTCGCAACCATGATTTCATCGCGAGCCATCAAGCCCAAATGGGCCCTGACGATTGCCGCCGGATTTGAATTCATCGGCGCCTACTTTCTCGGCACGGCCGTCGCGTCGACCATGGGCAAGGGCATCGTCGATCCCTCCCAGTTTACGGGAAACGCAGGCGTTCTCATCGTCATCGGCACCCTCTGCGGCGCGATCGGCTGGAACCTCATGGTCTGGCGAATCGGAATCCCCTCGTCGTCCTCTCACGCGCTCATCGGTGGAATGCTTGGCGCGTTCATTTTCGCCAAGGGATTCGATTTTCAGCACAACGTGTTTTCATTTGTGGAGGGCGCGTCCGTGATTCACTGGGCGAAAGTCGGCCAGATTTTTCTTGTTTTGGTCTGCTCGCCGTTCATTGGCGGATTTGGCGGATTTCTGGTCATGAAATTCACGCTCTGGCTTTTTCGATATGCCCCGCCCGACGCCAACGTTCTCTTCAAGCGCCTTCAGATCGTGTCCTCGATCGGCTTGGCGCTGTCGCACGGCACCAACGATGCTCAAAAAACCATGGGCATCATCACCATGACGCTTCTCATCCTCGGCCCGGAACAATTTCCCGGCTGGATGACGGAACACGGCCGCCTGCATTCAGGCGTTGGCGGATTTATCGTGCCTCACTGGGTGATTCTGGCCTGTTCGGCCGCCATCGCCTGCGGCATCGCCACCGGCGGCTGGACCATCATCAAAACCATCGGCATGAAATTGTACAAAGTGCGGGCCGTGCACGGATTTTCCGCCCAGGCCTGTTCCGCCGGCGTCCTCTATACGACCGCCATTTTGGGGTTTCCGGTCTCGACCACGCAAATCGTCAGCTCGTCCGTCATGGGCGTCGGCGCGGCCCAGCAGATCAAGGCTGTCCGGTGGGGCGTGATCGGCAACATCATCCTGACCTGGATTCTGACCATTCCGGGCGCGGCCCTGATGGGCGGAACAGCCTACTTTTTGATCCGCATGGCCCGGGAGCGCCTGGCGCATTGAACATTCGCCGGCGATATTATAGATATGGAGAGGACCGATGAGCCTATTAAGCTGGTTTTTGCCGAAAGAACGCAATTTTTACCGGATGCTTCAGAATCAAGCCGACAAAACCCTCGAGGGCATGAAGGCGCTTCAGGAGTTCGTCAAGGACAACTCGGTCGAACACGCCGAGGCCGTCAAGAGGCTTGAGGAGGAGGCGGACGACATCCGGGCCAGCCTCGTCCACAATCTCAACGACACCTTCATCACGCCCATCGACCGCGAAGACATCTATTCGCTGTCGCGGTCCATCGACGACATCATCGACTACGCCAAAAAAACCTGCGTCGAGATGGAGGTCTACAAAATTCAAAGCACCGAGCATATCGTCCAGATGGTTGACGTGCTGACCTACGCGACCGAGCAGATCGCCTACGCGATCTCCAACCTCGAACGCGACCCGCGCGTGGCCGCCCAGCGCGCCATGAACGCCAAGCGCTGCGAGAACCAGGTCGAGTACATCTACCACCGCGCGCTGGCCAAGCTGTTTGAGACGACCGACACGATCCAGATTCTGAAACACCGTGAAATTTACCGGCACCTCTCCAACAGCGCCGACGAGGTCGACCAAGCCGCCAACATCATTCAGGATATTACGGTCAAGATCATTTGAGAGTAGACAGGAGACAGAATAAGGCTCGACATTTCATTTGGTATTGATTAGAATGCCGGTTCTTTTTCGGACATCAACACAAGGAGGCGCCATCCATGGCACGTATCGTTCGCGGAGGATTGATTCAGGCCGGAGTTCCCGTTCAGGCGGACAAGGCCACGCCGGAGAAAATCAAAGAGGCGATGATCGCCAAGCACGTCAAGCTCATCGAGCAGGCGGCGAAGAAGAAGGTCCAGGTCCTGTGCATGCAGGAAATTTTTTACGGCCCCTATTTCTGCGCCGAGCAGGACATCAAGTGGTACCGGACCACCGAGCGCGTGCCGGACGGGCCGACGACCCAGCTCATGATGAAACTTGCCAAAAAATATTCGATGGTCATGGTCGTGCCGATTTACGAGGAAGCCATGACCGGCGTGTATTACAACACCGCGGTCGTCATTGACGCCGACGGGAAGTTTCTCGGCAGTTTCCGCAAAATCCACATTCCGCACTGCCATCCCGGATTCTGGGAAAAATTCTATTTCAAGCCCGGCAATCTCGGATGGCCCGTTTTCGACACGGCCTACGCCAAAGTCGGCGTCTACATCTGCTACGACCGCCACTTTCCGGAATGCGCCCGCATCCTCGGCATCAACGGCGCCGAAATCCTGTTCAACCCGTCCGCCACCGTCGCCGGCCTTTCGGAGTATCTCTGGAAAATGGAACAGCCGGCCCAGGCCGTCGCGAACGCCGTCTACATCGGCGCCATCAACCGGATCGGCCGGGAGAAACCGTGGAACATCGGCGAATTTTACGGCCAGAGTTATTTCGTCGACCCCCGCGGCAATTTTTTAGCCACGGCAAGCCGGGATAAGGACGAGGTGCTCGCGGCCGACCTCGACTTGGACAAGATCCGGGAAGTCCGGAACGTCTGGCAGTTTTACAGGGACCGCCGCCCGGAGACGTACGAAGATTTCGTGAAATTCAAACCGTAGGAGGAGCCTGATGTCCGATTTAACCGTTGATCAGATCAAGAAGATGCGGGAGGAATATCTCCTGCCGTCGACCATGACGTATTTCGAAAAGCCTCTCAACATCGTCCGGGGCCAGATGCAGTACGTGTACGACGACACGGGCCGCAAGTACCTCGATGGATTCAGCGCCGTCGTCACCATCAGCGTCGGCCACTGCCATCCCGAAATTGTCCCGAAAATCCAGCGCCAGGTCGCCGAACTTCAGCACATGACGACCCTCTACTATCATCCGACCATTGTCAAATACGCGAAGAAGATGGCCGAAATGGCCGGCGGCGACCGTCCTGGCAAACCGGCCAATCTTCGCGTGAGTTTTTTCACCAACTCGGGCTGTGAAGCCAACGAACTTGCGGCGATGCTTGCCAAGAACCACACCAAACAGCAGGAATTCATCGCGCTTCGGCATTCCTTCCACGGCCGCACGCTCATGGCGATGACCCTGACGGGCCAGTCATCCTGGCGCCATTCGATGCCGTACGTTTTCGGCGTCACCCACGCGCCGGCCGCCTACTGTTACCGCTGTCCGCTCAAACTCAAGTATCCGTCCTGCGGCGTCGCCTGCGCCTCGCAGGTCGAGGACATCATCAAGTACAACACGTCGGGCCACATCGCCGGATTCTTCGGCGAGCCGATCGCGGGATTCGGCGGCGTGATTCATCCGCCGAAGGAATATTTCCCCATCGTGCATTCCATCGTGAAAAAGCATGGCGGCGTCTATATTTCAGATGAAGTCCAGACCGGATTCGGCCGTACCGGCAAACATTTCTTCGGCATCAGCCACTGGGGCGTCAAGCCCGACATCGTGACGATGGCCAAGGGCATCGGCAACGGTCTGCCGCTCGGCGGCATTCTCACCACGCGAGCGATCGCCGACTCGATGCGCGGCAAAGTCCATTTCAACACCTACGGCGGCAATCCCGTGTCGATGGCCGGCGGTCTGGCCGTCCTCGACGTCATCGAACGCCACCGGATGATCGAGAATGCCGACACCGTCGGCAGTTTCCTCAAGGCTCGCCTGTCGAAACTCATGAACCGCCATCCGCTGATCGGCGACGTCCGTGGCCTCGGACTCATGTTGGGCGTCGAACTGGTGAAAGACCGCAAGACGAAGGAGGTTGCGCCGAAGGAAACCTTGCGCCTCATGGAATTGTGCAAGGACCGGGGCCTCTTGATCGGCAAAGGCGGCATGGCCGGCAATGTCGTTCGGATCAAGCCTCCGATGTGCATCAACCGCAAAGACGCCGATTTTATCGCGGACGTCCTCGACGAATCGCTTGGCGCCCTCGAAAAAGAAACCCGTGTCAAAAAACCGCGAGCCCGCGCGCGACGCCGATGAGGTCTGCGGACGGGGAATGGTTGTTTTGACCGTCTGCCTCGCCGTGGCCTCGGCGTCCTGCAAGTCCGATCCGGAGACGGCGGGCGGACCCACGGGTGCCGAATCCACAATCGCCCGGGCCGCCGCTCACGCCAGTTCCGAGCCGGCCGTGCCCGCGACCGCCGACCGCGGCGCGCGGAAATCCTTCGACGCGGGCCGCCGCGCGGTTTTGCGGCGGGACTTTTCCCACGCCTGGGACCTGTTTCAGGACGCGCTCCGGCGCCATCGGGCGCAGTCCGTCCGGCAGGACGACGAATTTGTCCGCGGATGTTTTTATTATTTCGGCCGGTGCCGTGAGGGCGCGCTCGAATTTGATGACGCCCGCAAACAGTATGAGGCCATCCCGGCCGACAGTTCCTTCCGGCCCTACGCGCTTCAGCGTCTTGTCGCCATCTCGGAGGACTCCGACGGCGACGGCTACGTTGACGCGTGGGAAGATGCCGAAGGCTCCAATCCGCGAAATCCGCTTTCGCATCCATAGGGGCATGTGACTATGGCCGAATCAGCCGACACCAAAACGCCGAAGGGATTCTGGAGCAAAAATATCAAGACGCTCCGGATCGGGCTTGGCATGGGTCTGGCCATCGGCATTCTTGTCGTTCTGCTCGGATTGGACGATCATGGATTTCTTGCCAAGACGGAGTTGCTGACGCTCGATTTCCGGTACCGGATGCGGCCGCAAATTCCGGTCAATCCCGAAGTCGCCTACGTCGACTACGACGACGCCTCGCTGGCCCTCTTCGGAAGTTGGCCCTGGCCGAGGCACCGGCAGGTGGCGCTGGTCAACATGATGGATTTTTACGACGCGCGGGCCGCCGGCTATGACGTATTTTTCACGGAAAAAAACGATATCGCCGTCCTGGATCAGCGTCTGAAAAAATTTGTCAATGAAGCCAAACCGGGCCAGACCTCGACGGATCAGGTGATGCAGACGTTGCGGACCGCCATCCGCGATTACGACCGCGATTTTGAAAAAGCCATCCAGAAAGCGGGCAACGTCTATCTCGGCTATTTTGTCGAGGAGCCGGACAAGTCGATCGCCAAGGGAGGCGTCGATGCGATCCAGGCCCACATCGATGAGTACAAGAAGGGGGAGGAATACCAGAAAAAACAGGGGGCCATCGAGGCGCTGGATCCCTACACGCTCGAGCCGACGCCGGAACTGAAGAAAAGCGTATTCAAAATGGTCGACATCACTCCGCCTCTGTCAGGGCTGACGCGCGCGTCAGCGGGCGCCGGATACGCCC
>JAHFCY010000020.1 GCA_023249255.1 Candidatus Lindowiibacteriota bacterium
CCGGATCTCTTGAGGTGAGGGTAACCGCTGAAATCGCGGACGGCTGGCACATTAACTCGAACAGACCGACGCTCGATTATCTGATTCCGACCGAACTCAAACTCACAGCGCCGGACGGATTCGTCGTCGACGAAATTCGATATCCATCGCCCGTCCGAAAGGCGGTTGCGTTCGCCGAAGCGCCGCTCGATCTGTACGAGGGACTGACTGAGTTGACCGCACACCTCAAGCCGGGCGAGGCCGTGGCCGGATTTTATACGGTCAGCGCGCAGTTGAATTATCAGGCATGCGACGACAAAAAATGCCTGCCGCCCGCCTCCGTTGGAACGGTCATTCCATTTGAAATCCCGGCGATGCGGCCGGGTGGACACGCGGACGGAGAGACGGACGGACAAACGGTCATGCAGACGAGCCGCCAAGCATACGGCCTTCGGACCGGTTCGGCCGGCAACAGTGGGTCCAAGATGTTCGAGCGTTTGTTCGAGGAAAATGGCGTGATATGGGCGCTCGTGTTGATTTTCTGGGGCGGGCTGGTCCTCAATCTCACGCCCTGCGTCTATCCGATGATTCCGATCACGGTCGCATATTTCGGCGGGCGCGGGACATCAGCCGATCCAAAAAATTCCGTTCCCGGCGCCATTGCCTATTTTCTGGGAATTGTCGTGACGTACAGTTTGCTCGGCACGGCGGCAGGACTTACCGGGGGAATGTTCGGCATGGCGCTTCAGCATCCGGCGGTGTTGGTGGGTTTGTCGATGCTGATGCTGGTTTTATCGGCCGGGATGTTCGGCTGGATTTCGTTTAGCCTGCCAAACGGGTTGATTCAAAAACTGGCTGATGGCCGGGCCGTTCCGATGGGCGCATTTGGCATGGGCGCGACGATGGGACTGGTGGCGGCACCCTGTATCGGGCCATTCGTACTGGGGCTTCTGGCGTATGTCGGCCAGCGGCAGTCGCCGGTTCTGGGATTTGCTCTCTTTTCGGTGATGTCGGCCGGATTGGGCCTTCCTTATCTTTTTCTCGGCCTGTTTTCCGACCGCATCAGAAGCCTTCCGAAATCGGGCGAATGGATGGATGTTGTGAAATGGGGATTCGGGTTCGCGCTTCTGGCCATGGCAATCTATTTCATTTCGCCGCTGATTCCGGATCGGGCGGCCACATTATTATATGGAGGGGTGCTGGTTTCTGTGGCGATTACAGCGGCGGCGGCAACGATGGGATTTTCCAAAGGCTCACATCTGTCCACAGCCTGGCGGGCAGGTCTTGGGATTGCGGCGGTCGGATTCGGGATTTGGGCTGGATTCTTGGCCAACCCCAAAGTGGAGGACACGTTCTGGCTGTCCTACGACGACGTGAGTTACGATGCGGCGCTCGCATCCAGCCGGCCGATCCTGCTCGACTTTTATGCTCAATGGTGCGTGCCATGCCGGCGCCTGGACCGGACGACCTACGCTTATCCAAGCGTGCGTGCGGCGCTGGAGAAGACAACGAGATTGAAGGTAGATTTGACGTTGTATGATTCGACGCCGGCGCAGGCAGCGCGGAAAAAATTCAACGTGATGGGTATTCCGACAGCGATCTACATCGGCCCAGACGGCGCCGAACGATTCCGGCTGATCGGCGAATTTTCTGCGGAGGAATTGATCGGGGAGTTAAAGAAATACCAGTGAAAGATACAACGCATTTATCGCAAAAATTGGACACACACCCACACGCACCCACACGCACAGACCTCCACTCACCCATCTGGAATCTGTCAGTGTCTGTGAGCGTCTGTGGATGTCTGTCAGTGGTTCTGTTTTCCGGGTTGGATGCTGGCGCATCCGACCTTCGGCGCGTCATTTCTCCCGTCGCGGATCTTCGGTCCGAAACGCAGGATGCGCCGCCGGACACGTATGCGCACGACCCGCTTGAGGAGTCCCAGCTCCTGTTCGGCGAGATCGTGAAGATTCACCAAACCGACGGAGACTGGGGGCTGGCCGAGGCGGTCAACCAGCGCGAATTCACGCACAAAAAAGTATGGGAGGGATATCCCGGATGGGTTCGGCTGGAGAATCTCGGTGAGCCCTGGGCGGGGCCGGTGGAGAGCAAAGCTGTTGTCAAAACATTCTGGGCGAATGTGTACGATCGGCCGCTGACCGGATTTGGCCGCTCTCAGATTTACGCGCAGATACCGTTTGGAAGTTTCATCGACGTGGTCCGGACGGCGGGCGATTGGGCAGAGATGGCATGGAAGTGCAGGACGACCGCATGGATGAGGAAGAAATACCTGACGTGTGCCGCCGCATCCATCGCCATGCCAGAATCGGATACCGGACATTACGACGCGCGGATCGCTGATTGCGTCTGGAAACATATGCGGTTATTTTTCGGCGTGCCATATTATTGGGGTGGTCTGAGTCCCTACGGCACCCGGTACCGCCGGGTGATGACCGGTGTCGATTGTTCAGGCCTCGTACATCTGGCCTATCGCGCAGCCGGGGCGGTCATCCCGCGAGACTCGCACGAGCAGTGGATGTCCTCGGCGCCGCTCAAGCGCGAGGAACTTCGCCGCGGCGACCTAGTATTCCTCGCAAACGCGGAAAAGCCTCAGAAGATCGTCCATGTGGCGATGTACGTCGGCGGAGAATTTCTGATCGAGGGGCCCGGAACGGGTCTCAAGGTCCGGCGCATAACATTTAAAAAAAAGTTCGGGCGGCGTTTGTCCGGCATCGAATCCGGTGATACGGTGGGTGGCAAGGTCATTTATTTTGGCCGGCCGGAATGGACAGCCATCAGCGAAAGAGGAGAAGAAGTAAAATGAATCGCATGAAAAAAATCATCTGTGTTTTTTCGGCGTTGCTTATCGGCGTGACCGCGACGGCTGTATCCACAAGGGCGGCGGCAAAGAAGGTCAAGGCGGCGGCGAAACGCGTGGCCGTGGCGGCGATCGCGCCTCTCGGAACGAACACCGTTCGCGGCACGTTCAGGGCATGGGAGGAAAAATCGGTGGCGGTTTCGGTGGAAGTGACGGTTGAGAATCTCAAGCCGGGCAAGCACGGCGCGCACATTCACAGCGGCGGATCCTGCGGCGATGACGGCAAGGCGGCCGGGCCGCACTGGGACCCGAACAGCACCGGCAAACACGGAAATCCTTCCGACCCGGCGACGGTGCATCACGCAGCCGACATGCCGAACCTGAACGTGGACGCGAAGGGCAACGGCGGCATGAAATTTACAACGACGAATTTCAAGCTGGCGGACCTGATCGGTAAGACGATCGTCATTCATGACAATTTCGACAATTATACCGACAGTCCAGCCAACGGCGGAAGCGGCCCACGGATCGGCTGCGGCGTCATCGGGGAAAAAGGGGCCCCCTGAATCATTGACACCCGGCGCTTTCCCTCCATATAATTCCTATTAGCATTATGAAAACTCGGGCGCAGGGACGTCGACCCGTGGGGGGGAGGCGTAGAAAGCGTGCCTCAGGCACGAAGGGGAAGCGTATCGCCGGTTCACGGTCGGCGGGGAGGAGGGGTCTGCCCCCGGTGCACGTCCGGCTTCATATCGAAAACCAGCGCCTTTATACTTTGCTCGAACTATCGACGTTGTTGTCGTCCACCCGCAACGTCAATCAACTGTTCAAACTCCTGGCAATCCAGACGTCGTCGCTTCTCAATGCCGAACGTACAAGCATTTTCGTCTACGACGCGGCGCGAAACGAGTTGTGGTCGAAAGTGGCGGAAGGGACTGGTCGGAAGACCATCCGCATTCCGTCGAATCGGGGCATCGCCGGCCATGTGCTTCGGACGGGCGAAATGTTGAACGTCCGGGACGCGTACCAGCACCCGGCGTTTTTGAAAGAGGTTGACCGGCAGACCGGATTTGTGACGCGGACGATTCTGGGCTGTCCAATGCGATCGCATTCCGGAGAATGTACCGGCGTCATCGAAGCGCTGAACAAGCGCGCCGGTGTCTTCACCACACAGGACGAAAAAATGCTGATGTCGATTGCAGCCCTGGCAGCCGTGTCTTTGGAAAACTCATTCCTGATCGAAGGCCAGATGGATTTGTTTGAATCGTTCATCGAATCGTCCGTCCACGCACTCGGCGACCGCGATCAAATGACGTACGGTCACACGATCCGCGTGGCCTATTTTGCCGACAAGCTGGCCCGGGCCATCAGCGACTGCAGACACACGCCGTTCGACAAAATCACATTTTCCGAGGAAGATCTTCGCAAACTTCGATTTGCCGCCCTTCTTCACGATATCGGGAAAATCACCGTTCCAGAGGCGATTCTGAACAAGCGGGACAAGCTCTTCGATCACGAAGTCGAGCAAATCCGCCAGCGATTCGATCACATTAAACTTGCCGAAAAAATCCGGGCGCTCGAAAACGGCGGCGCCGATGCCCATGGCTACCGCAGATTCTGTCAGAGGCTGGATCAAGATTTCGAACTCATCCTCCGACTGCTTCCGCCGGGGCCCGTGTCCGACGCGGACCGTCAGGTGCTGGACGGGATGTGCCGCACGATTTACCGGATCAACGGCCGGGACGTCCCGCAACTGACCGAGAGGGAGTACCGGCATCTGGTTCTGGCGCGGGGAAATCTGACCGAGGACGAATTCGAACTGATGAAAGCACACGTGAAAAAGACATGGGACATTCTCGCAAAAATTTACTGGCCGAAGGATCTGAAACAGATACCGGTGTGGGCATCCTCACACCATGAGCGCATGGATGGCACGGGATATCCGCTGGGCCTGAAGGCAGCCGAGATTCCGATCGAGGGACAGATTCTCGCCGTAGCCGATATTTTCGATGCTCTCACAGCCACTGACCGACCGTACAAAAAGCGTAATTCGATATCGGAGGCGAAGAACATCCTGCAGGGGATGGCGACAGCCGGTCACGTCAATCCGGACATGGTCGAGTTAATGGGAACGCTCCAAGACAGGGATCTCTCGCCGGGCGCGGAGAGGGTCTGATGGCGATTCCGGAGCGCAAGCGACTCGGCGACATTCTGATTGAAGCCGGCATTTTGTCCGAGGAAGCACTTGAGCAGGCAATGGTGCGCCAGAAAGAGACAGGGCACCGGCTCGGCCAGACGATGGTGGAGTTGGGGCTTGTGTCACCCGAGCAGATCGCGGCCGCGCTGTCCGCACAGCTTGGCATTCCGTATGTTCGGCTGGCGGATTACACCATCACGCCCGATCTCATCCAGAAAATTCCCGTGCAGGTGGCCAAGCGTCATAAGCTGATCCCAATCGAGGAGGTTGGCGCCAAGCTCATCGTAGCCGTTGCCGATCCGCTCGACATCACGGCTTTGGACGATCTCCAACTGATGCTGGGCCTGGAAATCGAGCCGGTCATTGCAGCCGAATCGGACGTGATGCGCGCGATCGAGCAGCAGTACGGCGAGGCGGCCAGCCAGTCAGTCGAAAACGTCCTGCAAGAACTGACGGAGCAGGATGTGCAGCTCATTCAGGATGTCGACGGGGTCCTGGGCGGCGGCACGGAGCATGTCGGAAGTGAAACGCCGGTCATCCGTCTCGTCAACATGATCATTCTTCAATCTCTGCGCGACCGGGCCAGCGACATTCACATCGAGCCGTTTGAGCACCGGTTTCAGGTTCGAGAGCGGATCGACGGCGTTCTCAAGGAGTTGCCGTCGCCTCCCCGCGCGCTTCAGTCCGGCATCGTATCGCGCGTCAAGGTCATGGCCGATCTCAACATCGCCGAAACGCGCCTGCCGCAGGACGGCCGCATCCGCGTCAAGCTGGCCGGAAAAGAAATCGACATCCGCGTGTCGAGTCTGCCGACGATGTTCGGCGAGAGCGTCGTGCTTCGTCTTCTGGACCGCACTTCTTCGGTTCTGTCGATCGAACAGCTGGGATTTCAGGCTGACGACGCCGAAAAATTGAAACGCAATCTTGGGGCGTCCAACGGCATCGTTCTGGTCACGGGTCCGACGGGATCCGGCAAAACCACGACGCTCTATGCCGGTGTCCAAGAGGTCAATTCGCCGGAGATCAAACTCATCACGGTGGAAGATCCGGTGGAATACGAGTTGAAGGGTCTCGTGCAGTGTCAGGTGAACGAAAAAGTCGGAATGACGTTTGCGGCGGCTCTCCGATCCATCCTGCGTCAGGACCCCGACATCATCCTGATCGGTGAAATCCGCGACGTCGAAACCGCCTCCATCGCGATCCAGTCGGCCCTGACGGGCCATCTCGTGCTGGCCACGGCTCACACGAACGAAGCGGCCGGGGCGATTACGCGTCTCATCGACATGGGATGTGAGCCGTTTCTCCTGACGTCGAGCATCCGGGCCATCGTCGGCCAGCGGTTGGTACGAAAAATATGTCCGGCCTGCAAGGAGCAGTACGACCCGCCCGCCGACGATCTCAAAAAACTCGGCAAGCGACCTGAGGAATTAAAGGGGCAGGCGTTCTACCGGGGCCGGGGATGCACGGAGTGCGCGACAACGGGGTTTCGCGGGCGTGTCGGCATCTACGAAGTTCTGGAACTGAACAACGAGATCAACGACCTCATCGTGGAGAAGCAGCCGGCTAACATCATTCACAAAAAGGCGCTGGAGATGGGCATGCGACCGATGCGAGAGGACGGCTGGATGAAGGTGTTGCAGGGCGCGACGTCGCTCGACGAAATCCTGCGCGTGGCGCCGATCGAAACCGGCGTCGCCATCCGGGATTAGAGGAGGTAACGCGCCGACATGATCGACACCGCCGAGATTTTGAAAATTCTTCTGAGGCAGGGCCGGATTACGGAGGAGCAGGCCGAATCCGTCCAGACCGCTATGGAGGCCGAAGAAAAAACGCCTCTCATGGCGCTGCAGGACATGGGTCTTCTGGACGAGGAAGTCGTGTACGAGTCCTATGCCCAGCACGTCGGACTTCCGTATGAGGATATAGACAGTTATTCGCCGGACCCGGATTTGATCCGCCGGCTCGATCCAATCATGGCCCAGCAGTACCAGATTTTCCCGCTCGGCTTCGACAACGGATTTCTGAAACTCGCCTGCGCCGATTTCGTCGACTTGAAAACCCAGGAGGATCTCCGGCACATCCTTGAGGCCAACCTTGATTTCATCATGGTAAATTCGCGCAAGTTAAGCGCGCTGATCGACACGTTTTACGCCGTCGCGCAGGAAAATCTCAAGGACGTCATGGACGAGCTTCAGACCGTCGAGGAGGAGAAGGGGGACATGGCGGTGGCGGACGAGGCGGCGGCGGCCGAGCAGGCGCCGGTTATCCGGCTCGTGAACATGCTGCTCATGCAGTCTCTCAAAAACAAGGCAAGCGACATCCATTTCGAGCCGGCCGAAAAAGAATTCAACGTCCGGTTCCGTCAGGATGGTATCCTTGTCCACCAGCCCAAGATTCCAAAAAAATATCAGGGCGCGGTCCTGGCGCGCGTCAAGATCATGTCGGCGATGGACATTTCCGAGAAGCGTGTCCCGCAGGACGGCCGCATCAAAATGAAGATGCTGGGCCGCGAGATCGACTTCCGTGTTTCGGCCCTGCCGGCGCTCTATGGCGAGAGCATCGTCCTTCGACTTCTCGACAAGGCTTCCGTGTCCCTCGGTCTTCAGCAGGTCGGATTCATCGAGGACAATCTTCGAATTTTCAATGATCTCATCCGAAAACCCAACGGCATCATTCTGGTGACCGGCCCCACCGGTTCGGGTAAAACCACCACGCTCTATTCGGCTCTGAACGAGATCAACCGGCCGGACCGCAAGATCATCACCGTCGAGGACCCGGTCGAGTATCAGCTCGACGGCATCAATCAGATGCAGGTCAACACCCCGATCGGCCTCACGTTCGGCGCGGGTCTTCGGTCAATCCTGCGCCAGTCTCCCGACGTGATTCTCGTCGGCGAGATGCGCGATCTGGAAACCGCGTCGGTCGGCATCCGCGCGGCCCTGACCGGCCACCTCGTATTCTCGACGCTTCACACCAACGACGCGCCAAGTTCGATCACGCGTCTTGTCGACATGGGCATCAGTCCGTTCATGATCGCGTCCTCGCTTCAAGCCGCCATGGCTCAGCGGCTCTGCCGGACGATCTGCAAAAATTGCAAGCAGATTTATCGTCCGACAGAAAAAATCCTGAAGGAGGTGAAGTTTCCGGTGGAGGTGGCAGAAAAGATAACGTTCTACAAGGGTGCTGGCTGTGAAACCTGTAATTTCACGGGATACAAAGGCCGGACGGGAATTTTCGAACTCATGGTCATCAATGAGGAGATCAAGGAATTGATTCTGCAGGTCAAGCCTTCGTATGTGATTGCGGACGCAGCCCGTCGCAACGGCATGCGGTCGCTTCGGGATGACGGTTTCCGCAAAGTGGCGCTGGGCATGACCACGATCGAAGAGGTCGTCGCGAATGCCTGACCGGCCGACGCCCAACCTTGAACCTTGAACCTTGAACAAGTAGGTTGACGCCCTATGTACATTCATGACGTGATGGAACTGGCGATTGATCGCGGCGCGTCAGACATTCATTTCCGGGTTGGCCGGCCGCCCGTTCTTCGGATCGATGGCGAGCTGGTGAACATCGAAACCCCGGTGCTGACACCGGACGATACGCAGATCATCGTCAAATCGATCACGCCGGACGAGCATGTCACGAAACTGGAGCAGTTCGGCGGATCGGATTTCGGATATTCCTACGAAGACAAGTGCCGGTTTCGCTGCTCTATTTTCAAGGAGCGCGGATTTCACGGCATGGTGCTTCGCCTGATCCCGAACAAGATTTTTACGTTCGAACAGCTCGGCCTGCCTCGCCACATCCAGCCGCTGCTGACCAAACCCCGCGGGATGATCCTGGTGACCGGCCCGACCGGATCCGGCAAGACCACGACCCTCGCCGCGATGATTGACTGGATCAACACCGAGCGTGCCGCGCACATCATCACGGTCGAGGATCCAATCGAATTTGTCCATCCGCACAAACAGAGCGTGGTGACGCACCGCGAGCTGGGCGTGGACGTCCCGTCGTTCAAAGAGGCGCTGAAGCGCGCGCTCCGGCAGGACCCGGACGTGATTCTGGTGGGCGAGATGCGTGACCTCGAGACGATCGAGGCGGCCATCAGCGCGGCCGAGACTGGCCATCTCGTATTCGGCACGCTCCATACCAACAGTGCGTCCTCGACGGTCGACCGCATCATCGACGTTTTTTCGACCGACCAGCAGGAGCAGATCCGGGCGCAGTTGTCGCAGGCGCTGGAGGCGGTGATATCGCAGACGCTGTGTCCGAAGGCCCAAGGGTCGGGCCGCGTGGCCGCGTACGAGATCATGATCGTCACGCCGGGCATCCGCAATCTCATCCGGGAGAAAAAGACTCATAATATTCTGTCGGCGATCCAGACCGGCGGCCAAATCGGCATGCAGACGTTGGACCAGCACCTTTTGCAGTTGTATCAGCGCGGTGTCATCACGCACCAGGAATGTCTGACGCGGGCGCAGGACCGCGAAGAAATCCAGAAACAGATGTAATCACAGGAGAAATCCCAGATGTCGGTATTCACCTACAAGGCGATTGACGCGAAGGGCAAGGAAGTGGTGGGCACGATCGAGGCCGCAACCGAGAAAATGGCTTCGACGCGACTCAAGGAGATGTCCCTTCGGCCCTACAACATTGTAGAAAAAAAAGAAACCGGCTTCCAGATCCCGTTTCTTCAGAAAGGAATCAAGGAAGAGGAGATATCGCTCCTGACGCGTCAACTGGCGACCCTTCTCGATGCCGGTCTGCCCCTTCTGCGCGCCCTCACTATTTTGCAGGATCAGGCTGAAAATCCCAGGCTCAAGGATCTGCTGGTGACGTTGAGCGCGGACATCCAGGGCGGCAGTTCCTTTTCCGATGCCCTCTCCAAACAGAAAAAGTTTTTCACGCCTCTGTACGTGAACATGGTAAAGGCCGGTGAAATCGGCGGCGTGCTTGAGAAAGTCCTCAGCCGACTTGCCGAATTCGCCGAAAAGGAGATGGAACTCCGCACGAAAATCAAGGGCGCGATGACGTATCCGGCGGTGATGGCCCTGATCGCCATTACCGTCGTCTCGTTTCTGCTGATCAAAATCATTCCGACATTTGCCCATATGTTCGGTGAGATGGGTCTCGAGTTGCCTCTGCCGACCAAGATCGTCATCGGCGCCAGCGACTTTCTGGTGGGATACTGGTGGCTGTGTGTTCTTGTCGTCGTCGGCGGAATTTTTGCCCTCCGCTGGTACGACCAGCCGGGCCGCGGCCGGTATCAAGTGGACAAGATCAAGCTGAAAATTCCGGTCTTCGGCGATCTGTCCCTGAAAGTCGCCGTAGCGCGATTCTCGCGGACGCTCGGAACGCTCGTGACCAGCGGCGTGCCGATTTTACAGGCGATCAAAATCGTCAAAGAGACGATCGGAAACGAAGTCCTGTCGAATGTCATGGATGATGTGTCGGCCTCGATCAGCCAGGGTGAAACGATTTCCAAACCCCTGCACCGCTCGAAAGTATTTCCGCTGATGGTAACGCACATGATCGCCGTCGGGGAGGAAACAGGCGCGCTTGACAACATGCTGACCAAAATCGCCGACAACTACGACCTGATCGTGGACGAAACCGTGTCGGCGCTGTCGTCCCTGATCGAACCGATCATGGTGGTCTTCATGGGCGGCGCCATCGGCATCATTGTCATGGCCATGTTTTTCCCGATGTTCGAGATGATCAACCTGGTGAAATAGACCATCATCGAAATTTTTAAACGGCTTTACCGTTATCTCCGGACGGAGACGCGGCGCGAGACCTGGGGCTGGTTTCTGTTTTTAAGTTTGCTGGGGCTGGTACTCTTTCTGCTGATTTCTCTGAGTTATTTTCAGGAACTGCCGCCACATTTCAACGCCGTCATCATTGCGGCCCTTGTACTCTTTTTCTTCATCGAACCTTCCATTCGAAAGAGGTTTCCGTACACGGAGGCCAACCTGACGATCCTGCTTCTTTACGTGTTTTTTGCGCACGCCGCCTGGATGGCAAGCATCAAATACTCCAAGGTCATGTTCTGGCTGTATCTTCTTCCTGTTTTTTCCGGAGGGCTGTCATTCGGTCTGGTCGGCAGCGTCGGGACTGCGTTTTTCATTACGATCCTTTACACGCTGTCATCGGCCGCGGCCGATCAGGCCTTCGAGCTCTTCACGCCGGCAAACCTCACACTTCTGATTCCTCTCTACACCGCGGGTATCATCCTCGGATTTCAGGTCGAGCAGAAGATCCGGCAGGAACGCGAGACGTTCCAGAAAATCGCGCAGGTCACCACGCTTCGGCGGCTCCGCAACATTTCGAACATCGAGGGCCGCGCGGATCCGGAGCTGTTTTTCGGAGAAATTTTTCAGCAGATGTCGGAGGTTCTCCGGCCGGCTTCGGCCGCGCTGGTCAGGCTTCGTGATTCCGGCCGATCCATCGAGCGAGCCGCCAACATCGATCCGGAGCAGCCATTGTCCGCGTGGATCGAAACCGCGGATCTGGAGGGAGAAGTCAGGATTCTCAAACGAGGACGTGAGATTCCGAAAAAGACTCATTCCATCCTGATCGTGCCGTACCGCGTCCGCGACATTTCCATGACGCTGGTTCTGGCCGACAGGCAAAATGAAATCTGGTTCAAGGACGAGGATCTTGAAATTGCCAGGGCGATGCGGGATTACTCAATCCTGCTCATGGAGAATCGTCTCATTCACGATGACATCCGCCAGACGCGGGACTTTCTGGACCGGGTGCTGACCGCAAGCCAGGCGGCGGTCTTCGCGGTCGACAGTTCCGGCGCCGTTCAGCTGGTCAACCGCAACGCCCTGCTTCTGACGGGGCAAATGACGGCGGACTCGCTGGTCGGCAAACGTCTCTGTGAGGATTTGTATCTGTTCCACAGCAGGGAAAGCGATCCGATTCTGCGGTGTCTCAAGCAGGGCGAGGAAGTGCGGATCGCGGAGGGGGTTTTGCTTCGGGGCGATCACTCTCAGATTCCCATTCAGTATGCGACCACGCGATTCGCACACGGCGATGGCTCAACATGGGTACTCTTCACCGCGCTTGATATTTCGGAGCTTCAGCGTTTGCGGGCTGAGATCGCCCGTAAGGAGCATCTCGGCATTTACCGGCGTCTCATGGCCGAGTTTGCTCACGAGATCAAGAATCCTCTTGGCGGGATCGAGGGATTTGCGTCGCTTTTGAAAAAAGAGCTGGAAAAAGATCCGCGTCTGGCGAAACTGGCTGACCGCGTAATCGACGGCGTGACGAGCATTTCAAGCACGATCAACCAGTTTCTGGAACTGTCGCTTGAGCGCCGACCCCAGTTGGACCGAATGTTCAAAATCCGCGAGGTGGCGGACCTGGCGGCGGCGGAAGTGGCGTTTCAGGCTGACAGCCGCGGATGCGCCGTCCGTGTCTCCGCGTCGGAGATTCCGCTCAAAGGATCACCGGATCAT
This sequence comes from Candidatus Lindowiibacteriota bacterium, assembly GCA_023249255.1. Classification (GTDB taxonomy): domain Bacteria; phylum Lindowbacteria; class 2-12-FULL-62-27; order 2-12-FULL-62-27; family 2-12-FULL-62-27; genus JAHFCY01. Next base: position 12,461 of record JAHFCY010000020.1, read on the forward strand.
TTCAAGCGCGCGCTGGTCAACATCCTGAAGAATGCCATTGAGGCCTGCCGGCTGGGCGAGGGTCAGGTGAAATTAGCGGCCGGCCTGAACAACGACCAGATCCAGATTCAGATTTCCGACAACGGTGGCGGCATCCAGGGCGAGCCCTCCCGCATATTCGATCCGTTTTATACGACGAAGGACAAGGGACTGGGGCTGGGATTGCCGATCGTTCAAAAGATTGTCGAAGAGGAATTTGGCGGAGTGATGAAAGTGGAAAGCCCGCCGGGCGGCGGCACGACCGTGAAGATTCTGATTCCGGTTGCATGAAACGTCTTCTGGTGGTTGACGACGAACCCATCATGGGGGATTTTTTGTGCGCAGCGGGGGAGCGTGAAGGGTACACAGTCACGCGCGCGGACAGCATCCGCACAGGCCGTGAAAAAGTCGGGACCAAGCCGTTTGATGTCGCCTTTCTCGATATCCGTCTTCCCGACGGCGACGGGCTCGGACTCGTCGTGGAAGTCCGATCCAAGCATCCCCGGTGCCACATCTGCGTGATCACCGCCTACGGAACGGTCGACACGGCCGTATCGGCGATGAAACTGGGCGCCAACGATTTTCTGCTGAAGCCGTTTTCGTTCGAGGACGTCGAGCGCGTTCTGGCACGGACTGATCGTCCGGCCAAACCGGAGACGGGTTATACGCAGACGCTGGTTACGCGCGATCCGAAGATGAAGGAATTGCTCGATCTGGTGATGCGCATTGCCCCGACCGACGCCGGCGTTCTCATCTCGGGTGAAAGCGGTACCGGCAAGGAGCTGATCGCCCGAACTCTTCATCACACGAGCCACCGCAGTGATTTCCCGTTCGTGGCCGTGAACTGTTCAGCGATTCCGGAGAATCTTCTTGAGGCGGAACTCTTCGGCTATGAGAGGGGCGCCTTCACGGGCGCCGAACGCCGCAAACTGGGTCTTGTTGAAATCGCCGGAAGCGGAACACTGTTTTTGGATGAAATCGCGGAACTGCCGATCGCGCTTCAGCCCAAGCTCCTGCGGGTTCTGGAGGGCGGGGAATTCAGGCGCGTCGGCGGGCAGGAGACGCTCCGGGCCGACATCCGTGTGATTGCCGCCACCAACAAAAATCTTCTGGAACTTTCGAAAAAAAATCAGTTCCGCGAGGACCTCTATTATCGTCTCAGCGTGATACCGATCGAGATTCCGCCGCTGCGATGCCGGCCCGACGATATCGGCCTGCTGACCGAATATTTTTTGAAGGAGTATTCACGCCGGTATGCCCGGGATATCAGCCATGTGGCGCCGACCGTGCTCGATGTATTTCAAAAATATCCGTGGCCGGGCAATGTGAGAGAGCTTGAGAACGTGATCCAGCGCGCGGTTGCGCTGGCCGATGGCGATACCGTCCGGAGCGTCTCCCTGCCCGTGCAGTCGCAGACGGCCGGCGGAACGGTCAGGCCCGAACATCTGGTCGGCGCGGGCAAACCCTACGATGAGCTTGTGGATGAATTCGAGCGGGGCTTGATCGCCGAAGCGCTTCGCCGGACCGCCGGCAACCAGACCGACGCCGCAGATCTGCTGGGCATCAAACGCACAACCCTGGTCATGAAGCTGAAAAAATTCGTAATGGATTCCTCATCCGGATAGAAGACAGAAGCCCGGGGCCAGAATATGAAAGTCGGTTTTATCATTTTTTCTACTGGCTTATGGCTCCTGACTTCTGTCTTCCATTCCGTTGCGGCCAACTACGGCTGGCCTCTCGGTCGGGAGGCTGCCGTGACCGGAACGTTCGGTGAATACCGGGAGGGGCATTTCCACACCGGCATCGATTTTTCGACCGGCGGAGAAATTGGCCGGCCGGTATTTGCCGTCGCGGAAGGTGAAGTCTACCGCGTGGCGGACAGCCTCACAGGATTTGGCAAAGCCGTCTATCTCAGTCATCCCGACGGCAATAGTTCTGTCTACGCACACCTCGACCGGTTCGCCGGGGAGATTCAAAAATGGGTTGACCGAAAGCGCCGCGGCATGAAATTTCGCGACAAACTCGACGCGACGCTCGATCCCCACGAGTTACCCCGGATAAAAAAAGGAGAGCTGATCGGAACCAGCGGTGAAAGCGGAGACGGCCTGCCGCACCTGCATTTCGAACTTCGCCGCAATGAAGAAACGCCGATCCATCCATTTGATTTTTTGCCAAACCCGGGCGATCACACGCCGCCGAGAATGCTCGCCGTCACGTACACGCCGGCGATCTCGCGCAGGCAGGACATGACCTCCGACTGGATGCCGCTCGAAGAGGGAAAGCGGATCTGGCCGCCGGACCCGGGTTGCGTGCCGACGCTGACCGGCCGAGTCTCGATTTATCTCACGGTGACGGACACGTCGGACGCGGCGCCGGGATACACACTGAGCCCGCGGCGGATATCATATTGCATCGACCGGCATGACACCAAAACCATCGCTTTTGATTGCCTGAGCTACGCCCAACAGGAAAATAAAAAGGTCGGGTTGATCTACGATCTCGCTCCGGCCGATCCGCCGGGTTCATATCGCTTTCGACTGTACAGCAGCATTCCCCGCCCGAAAAATCTGTCCGCCGATTCCGTTTCGCCGCTGGATGCGGCCAGGATGGCGGCAGACACCCATTGGCTGGGGATCAGAGCCGAAGATATTGCCGGCAATTTTTCCGAGGTCGAGATTCCGTTTGTCACCGCGGCGGCCGACGAAAAATCCAGACCGTTGCAATCCGCCAGGCTCAGGCAATCCCAATCGATTCTGTTTTATCCGAACGGAGGGAAACCTGAAAAACTTGTTTCAACGGACGGCCGTGTATTTTGTATCCTCTCGCCTGATATGTTTTATTCAGCCGAAGTTGTGGCGTTGAGCGTTCGGTCCGCCGATGATTTCCCGTTTGATACGACCCCGCCCCGGGACTCCATCTCACCACTGGATCTCATCTATCCGTTTACGCCCGCCGGCATTCCTCTCGCTTCGGCCGCAACGATCGGATTCATGTGTCCAAAATCCGCACGAATACCACCAGAAAAATGGGGAATCTATCGTTCTAAGTCCCCTCCGTCGGCGCCGAGTCGGTGGGCGTTTGTCGGATCGATGCTCGACACGGAAAGCCGGACGATCTTCGCCCGCATTGACCGTCTCGCGGCCTATGCGCTCTTTGACGACTCCGTTCCGCCGCGAATCACCCTCCCTGATCGCATCACCTTTGCGCGTGACGATGAAATTCACGTCGAAGTTTCCGACGGCGGGTCGGGCATTGCCGACAGCGGATCGGTCCTCGTGGATGGCAAGCCTCATGAGGAGTGGTATTATGACGCCGATCGGGGCTGGCTTCGGATTCTCGCACGACGTCTCGCGCGAGGTCCGCATCGGCTGGCTGTCACAATGGCGGACCGAATCGGCAATGTCAGCGGAAAGGAATGGGCGTTTAGGATTCAATAAAATGAAAGACATTCGAAAGCGGGTTGAGGAGCTGCGCAGGCTTCTCGAACATCATAATCGAAAATATTACATCGACGCCGATCCCGAAATTTCCGACGCCGAATATGACCGGCTTTATCGGGAACTGCAGGCGATCGAAGAGGCCCGGCCCGAAGCAGCCGATCCGTCGTCACCGACGCGGCGAGTGGGCGGCGGCAAGATAGAGGGGTTCGTGAGCAGGCCACACAAAAGCCGGATGTTGTCGCTGGACAACGCCTACTCGCGCGAGGATCTTGCCGAGTTTGCTGGCCGCCTGGCCAGGGGGCTGGAGCGGACGGATATTATATATGTCGTCGAACCCAAAATCGACGGCGTTGCAGTGAATCTTCAATACGAGAAAGGTACCCTCGCCCGCGCCCTCACCCGCGGCGACGGCCGAACCGGCGACGACATCACCGGAAACATCGGAACCATTCCGACCATCCCGCCTGTGATTCCGGAGCTATACACGATGGAAATCCGCGGCGAAGTTTTCATCAACAATCGCGCATTTGAGACATTGAATCATGAGCGGGATGCCGCGGGCGAGACGATGTTCGTCAATCCCCGGAACGCCGCCGCCGGCTCGCTCAAACTGCTCGATCCGGCCGAGGTCTCCCGCCGAAAACTTGCGTTCATCGTCCATTCGATCGGCGCGGTTGACGGTAAACCCTTCGCCGCCTATTCGGAGGCGCTGAATTTTTTTGAAAGAGCCGGATTTCTCACGCCGCCGGGATATTCCATCGTCACCGGCATGGACGCGGTATTCGGCGAGATCGAGCGCATCTACGTCGAAAAGCAGAAGTGGGCCTTCGACGTCGACGGTGCAGTGGTCAAAATCGACCGGCTGGCGGACCGGGATCGGCTAGGCGGTACAGCCAAATCTCCGCGATGGGCGATCGCCTACAAGTACGCGGCGGAGCGAAAGGAAACAGTTCTCAAAGACATTGAGCTTAGCGTCGGCCGGACCGGCGTCATCACGCCCACGGCAATTTTCAATCCGCCCGTCCACATCTCCAGGACAACCGTTTCGCGCGCGAGCCTGCACAATTTTGACGAGATCCGGAGGCTGGACATCCGTGTTGGCGATGTCGTGGTGGTCGAAAAGGCGGGCGAAATCATTCCGCAAGTTGTTCAGGTGTTGACCAATCGCCGGAAAAAAATTTTGAAGCCCTTTCATCTGAAACGCAAGTGTCCGGTCTGCCGGGGCCCAGCCGTCCGTTTCGAACATGAGGTCGCACTGCGGTGCGCGAATCTGTCCTGTCCGGCGCAAATCGAGCGGCGGATCGAGTATTACGCGTCGAAAGCCGGCGTCGACATCGAGGGACTCGGGGAAAAAGTCGTGTCGATCCTCGCGAGCAAAGGCCTGCTCAAAAAGCTGTCGGATCTGTACCGCTTGAAATCCCACCGGAAAGAATTGCTGGAGTTTGAAGGATTCGCCGAAAAACGAGTGGACAATCTGCTGGCCGCAATCGAGGCGAAGCGGACCGCGCCGTTGGACCAGTTTCTCGCTGCGCTCGGCATTTCACACATCGGCGCCGTGGCCTGCCGGGATCTGGCGCTGAGGTTTCGAACGATCGACGATGTTCGCAGCGCAACGATCGACAGCCTTCTCGCCATTTCCGGTATCGGCCCGAAAATGGCTGAAAGTCTCGTGGCATTTTTCAAGCAGAATAAAAAATTGTTAAACGATCTCAAGCGACTCGGTGTTCAACCGTCTCCGGTCGAGCGCATTGAAGCGGGTGACAATCCGCTGAAAGGCCGGCGCGTGGTGGTCACCGGAACCCTGCCGACGCTTTCGAGAAGCGACGCCGAGGAGGCCATCCGGCGGATGAGCGGATTTTCCACAAGTTCCGTCACGAAACAGACGGATATCCTGGTGGTCGGTGACGAAGCGGGATCGAAACTCGACAAAGCGCGGCAACTCGGTGTTCGGCAGATTTCCGGAGCGGAATTTGAAGACATGATCATGCGGCCGCAGGCGATTGCCGACCAGCCGACGATGTCGTTGGAGGCGCAATCGTGACATCCGAACCGCAGCCGTTTGCTCCCGGAGAACGGATCATGCTTCAGGAAACCGACGGGCACCACGCGTTCATGGTCGAGCTTACGCCCGGCCGGACGCTTCATACGCACGGCGGAGTGATCAAACACGACGACGTCATCGGACGCCCCGAAGGCACACAAATCCTGACGCATCTTCAGTCGTCGTTTGTCGCCGTCCGGCCGACGTTGGTTCAGCGGATGATGAAAGTCAAACGCCGCACGCAGATCATTTATCCGAAAGAAGCGGCGCGGATTGCGCTCGAGCTTGGCGTCGGGCCGGGATCGCGAGTGATCGAGATCGGAAGCGGAAGCGGCGCTCTGACTTTGCTTCTGGCGACGCTTGTTCGGCCGGAGGGCCGCGTCCATTCGTTCGATCGCAATCCCGAATTTCAGGACAACGCCCGGGAGAATGTCACGCGGGCTGGTTTGGCCGACTGGGTGGTCTTTGCCACGCTGGATGCCGGCCAGCCGTTCGGCGTGTCGGGAGTTGACGCCGTGGTCCTCGATCTGCCGGAGCCGTGGCTGGCAATCCGGCCGGCGTTGGAGGCGCTCCGCGTCGGCGGCATGTTAGCCTCGATCATTCCGAACGCCGAACAGCTCAAACAGCTTCACATCGAGGCCGAGGACGCCGGATTCAAGGACCTCCGCGTCATCGAAATTCTCGAACGCGAAATTCTCGTCCGCCGGCGCGAGGGTGTGCGCCCGTCGGAACGGATGATCGGCTTCACCGGTTATCTTCTCTTTGGACGCAAGAGGTAGAGGCCGATAAATCATTCGTATGGCAAATGATGCGCCGTCTCCGAAAATGCCCGCTCCCAAACCTGTCTTTATCCGCGCCGCCCAACCCGGTGGTCCGGCCGGGACGCGCGCCCTGATCCCCGACCGTCCGTTTTTTCTGCGCGCGGCCGCGCTCGCCGTTTTCAGTGGTTTCGTGATCGCCACAGTGTTATACCTCTCGCAATTTCAGTGGCTCTGCGCGCTCGTGCTATTGGCCGGCTGCGCGGCGGTGATCTTCTGGGAACGGCGGCGCTGGTGGAGCGTTCTCAAAATGATGCTGGTGGCGGGTGTGCTGGGCGCCGTCGGTGAATGGCTCTGCGTCAGAAAATTCAATCTCTGGCAATATCATTTTCCAGTTTTCAAAGACGGCCTGCCGGTCTGGATCGGCCTGGTCTGGTCATACCTCTACGCCCTTTTCATCCTCATCGCGGAAATTTTTGAAGATGGCTGGAGGCGGCTTGGCGATCCGATTAAAAACTTTCTGGCGATCGGGTTCGGCGTCGTATTTTTTCTGTTTTTGCGGGAAGTTTTTCTCCACATCGACCGGAACATCTCCTATTATTATATCCTGTTTCTGGCGATCGGTCTTTCGATCTGGCGGGCGCCGGCCGACACGCTGACATTGATTGTAGCCGGAATCGGCGGGACAGTCGGCGAATACATGTCGATCCGGCACGGCTTGTGGCATTACACGAATCCGGTCTTTCCCGCATCAGGGATGCCGATTTCTCTGCCGTTGGCATGGGGGCTCGCCGCCGTTTTTGTCCGAAACGCCGCGATGCGTTTCTGGCACTCGACCCTATGGCTTCTGGCCGGCACGGGACTTCTTGCGGGGGCGATCCGGGTATTTCCTGAATTGTAATACTGAAGACAATCCTGCAATCGGAAAACATTGGCCACGGACAGACGCGCACCTCCACACACAGACCCCCACTTATTTTTCAACTTTCGGCTGTGTCTGTGGTTATCTGTGCGTGTGGGTCTGTGGCCCGGGGTTTCTCCGGAACGGATTTATCCCTTGGGGTTCTCCAGCAATTTTAATCCCTGTTTGGCTTTGGCGTTGTCCGGTTCGAATTTCAAACTGTCGCTCCAGACGGTCCGGGCGTAATCTTTCTGGCCGGCTTTGAAATAGGCGACCCCGAGCGCGTAGAGTTTATCGGCATCCGGGCCGGCCAGTTCGATCGAGCGCTTGAAATGAAACACCGCCCGCGCCAGATCCTCGGAACCGCCGATCTGCATCGAGGCCATGGCCATGTTGAAGTGTACCGATGGATTTCTGTCGTTGAGGAACAGACTTTCCTGATATTTTTGTCTGGCCTTTTTGTAATCGCCGGCCTTCAGGAGCGCGTCGGCGGCCAGGGCAAGGCGCGTCGCGTAATTGCGGTTGTCGTCCAGATACCATGACAGCGGGTTCCACCAGCGTTTTTTGTATTTATCCTCATGTGTGGGCGACGGGAAGAGGGCGACGCGGAAGGAGAATGACAGAACCACCGCGCGTCCCGCCTCGCTTCGCGCATAGGTGATCAGCGTCATCGGCATCGCCGAGAGAGCCTTGATGTAGAAATTGTAGATTTTTGCGTCGTCGATCTGGTCCTGCGGCATGTAGCATTCGACCCGGAATCCCTTCGAGGGATCCTTCACCTTGAAATCGAGCCCTGTGTAGATCACGCCGCTGGAACGAGGATCGAGAAACCGTGTGAGGTATGCCAGATGGGTCATCTCGCTTTTGGCGTATCGCCCGATGGTGAGAAATGTTCCTGTCCGGGGATAGATCGTTTTGGAAATCGCCAGGTAACTTGGATACGTGAAATGATCAAATTTGGAAAAAGGAAGGCCGCCGCGGAAATTCAGGTCCAAGCTTAAATCGAGACCCGCCGCAAAAGCCGGCCAGAAGGGGCCTTCCCGGAAAAACACCCATTTGCCCTGAATCGCGGCAATCTGCGACAGAACCGGATCGGCGAACTCGTTGCCGATTCCCCGCCGGCTTCCAAACAGCGATCCGGCAACCAGCGTGTAATAGAGATCGAGCCCCATCCCGCGCTGGACTTTCGTGAGCGAATAGGCGTTCGGCGCAAGACCGAGACCCGAAATCTCGCGGTCGAGAAAAGTCGTCTGGCCGGCGTTTTTGTTGATCTCGTAGGATGCGCGGGCCGCGCCGACGTTCGGGTGTGCGATCGTGGTCGAACTGCTCTTTTCCGCCGGCCAAGCCGGAAGACGAAGGCCAAAAAGCAGAATGGCCGCGCCGGCCGCCACCCACGATCTTCGCACCGTTCCATCTTGTCTCATGATTGTCATATCGGTATAAAGTATCACCAAAATTACGGAGGTGGTCAATGGAGCCGCACGGAGGGAGTCGACCGGGGACTTTCCTGATGGATCATTTGGTAGTTGAGTATCCGCATGAGCGCTGATTCCCTGTTGGATCTTCCGCCCTATCGCCTGACGTTTGGGTCGGCTCGAACCGGCGATCGTGTGCCGGTCATCGAGACCGGCGGCAGGACCTACTGGTTGGCGAGCCGATATGATCCAGCGCGCGATGTCGAACAATTTTCGGCACAACTGTCGCCGGATGCCGGCGATCTCTTGATCCTCGCGGGCGGCGGCCCGGCCGTTCTCCGGGCGGTACTGGCGCGGCCCGGCGCGTTTTGGATCGCGTATGTCGAACCGATTCCGGAACTGCGCGACGACGCGTATCCGGCCGACCCGCGGCTGGTCGTCCACCGAACGACGGATGAACTTTTCGAGTGGCTGAATAGTCTTGGCGTCGAAACGCTGCGCCGGTATCAGCTCGTTGTCTATCCACCGCTGAAAGCGCCGTTCGGGGACTATCTCAAGGGTCTGGCGGCGGCGACACAGGCGGCGTTCGACAAAAGAATTTCATCCATCCAGACGTTGTTGGCTGTCGGCGAGCTTGCCGTCTCGAATTTGATTGTGAATCTTCCCGCGTTCTCCCGGATGGCGCCCGTTCGCCGGCTTTTTTCCGCTGCGCCCGGCTCCGTCGCCTGTGTGGCCGCCTCCGGACCCGGCCTTGATGACGCGGTCCCTGAATTTCAGCGTCTCCGCGACCGGATTTGCCTTGTCGCCGTCGACAGCGCCGTCCTTCCGCTGATTGATCGAGGTCTTGTCCCCGACGCGGCCGTTTGCCTTGATCCGCGTGAAGACCTCGTCGATCATATCGAGCCGATCGGCGCATCCGACCGCAAGCGCCTCGTCTGGGTTGTCTCGGCGGCGATCCATCCGGCTGTCAACCGCCTTCTCGAAGGTTGTCGCCGGTTTGTTTTTGCCGGCGACCATCCGATGGAGACTTGGTTTTCGTCGCGCGCCGGCGATCCCGGCATTCTGGCAGGCGGAGGATCGGTCATTCTGCCGGCATTTGATCTGGCGCGGCGGCTTGGCGCGGCGACCATCGTTCTGGCCGGCGCCGATTTTTCGATGGGCAAAGACCTTCGAATGCACGCATCCGGCACGGGACGGATGCAAAAAACCGTCTCCACACAAAATCGCTTCGAACCGCTGGAAACATCGATGTTTCAGGACGCAGAATCGCGCGCGCCAAAACACATCAAGGTCGAGGGAGGAATCATCCGAAGCGGCGAGAATCTTCTTGCGTACCGCCATCAACTGGATTCGCTTATCGCGACTTTTGAAGGCAGATGCCTGCAATTTGCGCCGCGCCTTCAGCTGGAACGCGCGACACCCTGCCGGAACTTGAGAGATTTGGGCGATCTGCCGATAAGAAAAGATAGGAGCCTCTGCACGGAAACGGACGAAGCGTGGATGACAGAGTCCATCGTACGGGCTCTCCAAGCCGAGCTTCGGGCGCGCTGGTCGGCCAAAGATCCGGGGCGGGACGGCCTGTTCAGGACGGCGATTGAAGCGCGTGTGTTTCGGCGGATTCGCGCAGGACCGGAGCCGGTGGGGAAAATCTGGCTGGAGGAAACGGACCGAATGCGGTCGGAATGGATCCGCTTGGCGGATCAATCCTGGGAGGCGAGATGAACAATCCGATCAGGGAATACAGGCAGACGCAGATTCAGACTGCCACGCAGGAGCAGCTCATCCTGATGATGTACGAGCATGCCATCAGGGCCTGCGCGACAGCCCGTGAAGCGCTACCCGAGAAAAAATACGACATCGTCTCCAACAACATCATCAAAGCCCAGGACATCGTCACCGAATTGATGGTCTCGCTCAAAATGGAGGCCGGTCCCATCTCCCAGAATCTATATCGGCTGTACGATTACATGAATCGCCGGCTGATCGAGGCGAACATGAAAAAAAATGCCGCCATTTTGCAGGAAATCGAAAAAATGCTGGGAGAGTTGTTGACCACGTGGGAGGAAGTTTTCAAGAGGAATGCCCAGGCGTCCGCCGCGGCCGCACGTCCGCCGGCCGCCCCTGCATCTATTTCTCCCACACACGGCGGATTCAGCGTGTCGGGATGATGGCCTCCGCAATCTCCGATGACATGATCCGGAGATTTTATCACGCCAAGCGGGATCTCATTCTACAGCTTGAATCGTCCTGGAAGGCCGTTTCCGATGCCGATCTGCCCAACATCGCGCCGCGATTACCGGAGGCAGACCGCCTGATTCGAACACTCGACGAACTGGATGAACAATACCGGAAGACGTTCGGATTGGAGCCGTTCGAAGCGGCCCTCAAAACATTTCATGACTCACAGGATGGCGCCGCCGAACGCAAGCGGCTGCAGGAGCGCATCGATTCGGCCCTGCAGACATTTGAGCGCGCCCGGATACGCATTCAGGATTTGAAAGACGGGGTGGGCAAGCGTCTGTCGGACATGCGGTCTCGCCGGAACATTTCCTCCAAGCACGGCCAGTTCGACCGCCGGGGTTGATTATGTGTGTTGAACGGAAACGACGCCGGTTCGCCAGACCTTGATCCACTGCCTCACCGCGTCAAGAATGATCAGGACAATGCAGGCCATCATGAACCACGTGAGACATTCGTTCAGCGTGCCGATCAATTCCTTGCCGGGCGTGCGGCTGAGCGGCCTGAATATTGAATCGATACTTTCAAATCCCGCCGTCAGCGTGGTGATGCTGATAAAGATCATCGGAATC
>JAHFCY010000138.1 GCA_023249255.1 Candidatus Lindowiibacteriota bacterium
TGCCCTGGAAAAAGTCATGTGCGTTGTCAAAGGCCACGACAAAACGATCCTCGACGAGTGCCGGGTGGCCGGCGTCACGCACGTCCTGGCCGTTTCCGGACAGCACGTCACCATCATCAGCGCCATGCTCATCGCCATGCTGAGCGCGTTGCGGATTCCGTTGCGGGTCCAGGCGCCCGTCGTCATCACCGCCCTCTTCACCTTCCTCATCATCACCGGTAATTCTCCGTCCGCCATGCGCGCCGTGCTCATGAATTCCTTCGCCATCTTCTTCCTCGCCCTCACCCGCGGATCATTCAAGACATCCATTCTGTTCAGCATTGCCGAGGCCGCCATGATCGTGCTGTTCATCAATCCGAAAAATCTCACCCAGCCGTCCTTCACGCTCTCGTTCGCGGCCGTCCTGGCGCTTTCCCTGATCTCCTATCCGCTCGAGCGGCTCCTGTCAAAACTGAAAGGCCCGATGACCGTGTACGCCTGTGGCGTGGCGGCGCTGGCCACAGTCAGCTCGACCAAAATGTTCTTTGACACGGCGACAAACCCGGCGGTCTTCTGGCCCGGACTCGTCGCGCTCACCGCGGGAATGATGGCATGCCGCCGATTGGCCACGCAGGGCGTCTGGCCGAACCTTTCGTACGAACGCCTGCCGGCGGGCGTTCGTCTTTTCATTGTCGCCCAGGGCGCCGTCATGATTGGCATGATGATTCCGCTGTCCTCTTTTTATTTTGGCCGCTATCCGCTCGCCGGGCCGTACGCGAACTGGATCGCCATTCCCTTGACGGGCGTCATCGTGCCGCTCGGCATCATCGCGGGACTCGTAGGCATGATCCCCGGGGTCGGCCTATTCCTCGCGCTCGTCCTGAACGCCACCAACAACCTTCTCTGCAAACTTTTTTTCTACACGGCGCACTATGCGACAGTCTGGTTTCCATATCCTTTTATCGAAAATCTCACGGTGGGCCGCCTCGGCGTGTATTATGCGGCGCTGGCGCTGTTCGTCTGGTGGGAACCGCTATTTAATACAGGTAGAAGTATATACATTAAGTATATCCGCTACGCGGAAGATCCGGCCATTCGGCGAAATGTGATCGGCATGGCCTCCGTTGGAACGATTCTGCTGATTGCTCTTGCCGTGAAGTCATGGCAACGCGAGCCAGTTGTTCCTCCCGGGAAATTGCGCCTGACGTTCCTCTCCGTGCCGTTTGGAGGAAGCACTGTGCTTCTGAGTCCGACCGGCACGAGTTACGTGATCGACGGCGGTCTCAACACCACGCAGACGCACACAGACGTCGGCGAACGCGTCATCGCGCCGTATCTTCTCAAACACGGCTTCAAAACGGTTGACGCCGTCCTGCTCACCAACGTCGGACCCGAGCACACTGAGGGACTTGCCACAGTCATGAACGGCCTTCGGGTTGGACGCTGGTACGATCCGATGCCGCTGTCGGACATGAACCGTCTCAATACCGCGCTGAAAGCCGGCGGCAACTGGGGCTACAGTGAGTTTCTGAAGGATATCGGCGACCCGGCTCTTCAACAATCGCGCGATGCTGCCGCCGTCCGGAGAATCTATGAAGGATACGCAGAGCTGGCCGTGGCCGCAGAGAAACATGGAATTGTCCGAAAACGCGCCGAGACCGGTGTTACGGTGGAAAGCGCCACCGTCAATGGAAAACCGTTTCGTATCCGGTACCTGTCACCACGAAAATTTTTTGATGATTTCAAAAATCAGAGCGCCGTCCTCAAAGTGGACTACGGAATGTTTTCAGCGCTCTTTTCCGGCGATGTGCGCGATGCGGCCGTTGACGCTCTGCTGGCGGAATCCGCCGATGATCTGAAAGCCAGCGTGCTGATCGTCCCGAACCACGGTCTCACGCCGGCGGCAAAGCGCACGGACCTCCTGGGCGCGGTGAAACCCACGGCGGCCATTTTTCAGGCCGGAAATTTCAGGCAACTCTACGGCCGGGGATCCGAAGCCAAACCGCTTGTCGAGCGCGCCAAACAAGATTATGATGCGGCCATGGCGTTTTATAAGGAAGCTCTCGGAGAAAATAACGTTCTGGATCCGCAAAAGGATATGGCGGTCGTGATCGAAACAGACGGCAGGACATTCAGCATCTCAAGCCTGCAGGAGCATCCGGCTAAATGAAGATCGCGCTGACTTCCGAACAAAAGTGGATCTTCGGCGCGCTGGTCGTAGTGATTCTTGGCGCGGCGCCGTCATATTTCATGAAACCATCGGCCGGCGGCTCCGGCGCGGCGGCATCTTCGGCCCGGGTTGGCGATTCGGGCGATGAGGTTCCGATTGTCGAGACGACCTGGTCGCCCCGGACGATGACGGGAGACGAACAACGGGTCCTTCACGAGACTCTGAAAATCGATCTGAATCATTCGGACGTGGAACAATTGAACGGCCTGCCAAACGTGGGCGCGTCGACAGCCCAGGCGATCGTCGATTACCGGACCGCGCACGGATGTTTTCGAGACGTCGATGAGCTTCAAAATGTCAAAGGATTCGGCGGTTCCAAATTCGACGTGGTGAAGGACCACATCCGGGTCGACGTGAAGGGATGCGTCTTCAAGGACGGCGGCGGGGAAAGTTCTGACAAGCCGTCCGGACGGAAAAAATCGAAGCGGGGCGGCGCGGCGGACGGAAAACCGGTCGACATCAACACGGCGGACGAGGACGAGCTGGACGCTCTGCCCGGCATCGGCAAGGCGATGGCCCGAAAAATCATCCAATACCGGGAGGACAACGGGCGATTTTCGTCGATCGACGAGATCACGAATGTTCCCGGCGTCAAAGAAAGTACGTTTGAAAAATTCAAGGATTACATCACGGTAAACTGAAGAGGCGGCATGTCGGACGAGGACAAATTTTCAAAATATCGCCGGGCAGGCGGGACGGACCGGCCCGCGACATGGCCGGGCTGGGTGGTGGCCGGAATTCTGCTTGCCGGCGCTCTTGCGGCGTGGCTCCACGCGATTCCCGTTTATTTCCCGTCGGCCAAATCCGCCGCCGGAGGCAAATCGGCGGAACTCTCGGCCACGGTCGTCAAGTCATGGCGGCATCCGGGAGAACTGGCCATCGTCTATCTGGATATCGGCCAGGGAGACGCGGCCTTCATCCAGACGCCCCGCGGCCGGACGATGCTGATCGACAGCGGCGAGGGCAAAAGTCCCGACAACCGCTATCTCAAACCCGTCGACGCGGCGAACAAGGTTATTCTTCCATTTTTGAAACAAATCGGTGTCTCCCGCATCGACATCGTCATCGCAACCCATCCGCACAGCGATCACATGGGATCCATGTACGAAATCGTCGGCAACGACGGCGTCGAGATTGGACAGGTCTGGATTTCCGGATTTGTCCATCCGACTTCGGCGAACAAGAAACTTCTGGCGGCCATCAAGCGCCGGCAAATTCCGCTCTACTCTCCCAATCTTGACGAATTGCCGATGAAACTCGATCTTGGTTCGGAAGTCGCCGCATACGTCATGTACGGCGATCCGAACGCCGACAGCCCGAACAATTCGTCGGTCGTCGTCAAATTGGTCTATGGCCGCGTGTCGTTTTTGTTCACGGGCGACATTGAAGCCGACGCCGAGAAGGCCTGCGCGATGCGATGGGGCAATGAGATCAAGTGCGATGTGCTCAAGGTGGCGCATCACGGCAGCCGGACATCCAGTACGCCCGTGTTCATCAACCTGGCCAGGCCGGCCGACGCCATCGTATCTGTCGGCTCCTACAACACGTTCGGCCATCCCACCCCCGCGGTGATGGAACGCCTGCAGGCATCCGGCGCCAAAATCCATCGGACGGACGAACACGGATCAATTTTCGTGTTTTCGGACGGTAAATCCTACCGGATCGAACCATCGAGGCTGTGACCGGATGATGCGAAAATTTCAGAAGGGCGAATGGATCGTGCTGGCGGCGATGTGCGCCACCGCGCTCGCCGGATGCGCCCGGAAAGAGGATATGCCGATTCTCGCTTTGGCGAAGATGGCCGAGGTGAACCCACCCGCGGCGAAAATTCCGGCTGACGCGGTTGCGACCGACACATCACCCGGTTCCGCGGTTTCAGTTGTTGAACACATCGACACGCCGGCTGCCAATCGGAAGACCGAGACCGCACCACCGACTGCGACGGATTCCGAGCCGGCTTCCGGCTCCGAATCGGAATCTCGCGCGTCAAGAAAGAAAGAGGCGCCGGCCGAATCGGTCAACATCAACACCGCCGACGAGGATTCACTGGCCACTGTGCCGGGGATTGGCCCGAAAATGGCCGACGCCATCATTCAATATCGGCGGGAAAACGGCCCGTTCAAATCGACCGAGGATTTGATCGGCAACGTCCGCGGTATCGGAGAAAAAAAATTCGAAAAAATGAAACCATTCATCACCGTGGGCGACACCGAAACCGGCGCAACAACCCCGTCCCTCGCGGCTGATACAACCCCGGCCGGAACCGTCGACACCGCATCAACCGCTGCCGCCGCGGGCGACACAGCAACCGACACGCCATGAGCGTCACGCCCTCCGGTCTTGGCGAGTTCAGCTACTGCAACAAGAAATGGGCGCTGGCCCGGAAATACGGCCATCTCACCCGGCAAGCCATCGAACAAAAAATTGCGGAAATGTCCCAGACCGGCCAGACCGGCGGCGACGAATTTTCGCTCTATCAGCGCATGCTGACCGCACAGGCCCGCCTCGACGCGGGAACAGCTGCGCATACCAGCCACGCGCGATCCGCCGGTGCGGGGCGGCAGGCGGCGTCGACATCCTGGATTCTGGCCGTGGCCGCTGTCGCTCTGGCCGCCGTGGCGATTTATCTGCTCGCGCACTGATATGTTCGCTTTCACTCTGTTTCTGCTGGCCGCGGCTCTGGTCTATTTCGCGTGGGACCTTCGGCGCGTGGCGGCGCGCAAGGCGGAGGAGACGGGCGTGGGAGGGAGCGTGCTCTACAGCGACGCCGACCATGAGCGGCCGACCGAGCCTCTGGCCTGCGAGCTTCCGGATGGCGGACGGCTCGTCGGCAAACCCGACTATCTCCTGAAACGCGACGGCAAAATCATTCCGCTCGAATACAAATCGAATCGCGCGCCCGAACGGCTTTTCCCAAGTCACGAGGAACAGGTCGGCGCGTATTTTATTTTGATCGAATCCCGATTCGGTCCGGGTGCGGTTCCGGATTACGGACTTGTCCGGTTCGGTGACGGGAAGGAATTTTCGGTCGAAAATTCCGCGCGCCTTCGGGAACGAGTCCTCGCGCACGCGAAGATGATGCGCGCCATCGAGACGGGCGGAGTGGAAGCGCGCCGAAATCACGAAAGCCGGGCCAAATGCGCGGCCTGCGAATTTTTCCCGGTCTGTGACGAGCGTATCGCGTAAATGGACATCGAACGCATCCGGAATGAACAACGTCATTTCGACGTCGTCGCCGACCACGAGGGGTTCAGCTGGTGGGGCGTCGGCACGCCCGCGGGAAAACTTCGAACGGAACGCCGGGCGGGTTTCGTCCGGGACGCGCTCGGGCCGGCGCCGGAGAAAATCATTCTCGAAATCGGCTGCGGATCAGGCGAGATCACGCCGTATCTGTCCGGACATTTCAAACTCGTCGTCGGCGTCGATGTCTCATTCGGCCTTCTCAAAAAATTCAACAGCCGCCTGAGCGGCACGGCGGCCGCCGGCGTTCTGGCCGATGGAGAGCGTCTGCCGTTCAAGGAACGCAGCTTCGACGGCATCTGCGGCAACAACATCCTGCACCATCTGGAACTGGACATCATCCTGCCGGTCTGCGCGCGATACCTCAAACCGGGCGGCCGGCTGGCTTTCGCCGAGCCGAACCTGATGAACCCGCAGAACTGGATTGAAAATAAAACGTTTGTCCGAAAATACAGACCCTATTCGCCGGATGAAATGCCGTTCACGCGGTGGCATGCCGTGAACAAACTCGCCCGGCATGGATTTCGAAACGCACGGGTGAGGCCATTCGATTTTCTGCATCCAAGCACCCCGACCGGCCTCATCCCGGCGGTCTCCGCCCTCGGCCGGATGCTTGAATGGTTTCCGCCGACGCGCGAAATCGCCGGCTCCATGATCATCTCCGCGCAAGCTCCGGAAACCATGTAATTCCGCTTGCTCACCCTCGCCAACCTATCGTTTGAGGAACAACGGCAGGTCGATACCCTGCTGGCGTCGCTTGATCCCGGCATTCAGCCCGCCGTCCATTCCCTGTTTACCGGCCTGAACCGCGAGCAGGTCGCGGCGCTGGCCCATCCGCTCTCCGCCGGAAAACCCCTGCTGATCATCGCGGGCGCCGGAAGCGGCAAGACGTCGGTCCTCACGCGTCGCGTCGCGCTTCTGCTTCTCTCCGGCATTCCACCCGATCTGATTTTCGTTTCGACGTTCACGGTAAAAGCCGCCGGCGAGATGAAAGAACGCATCGGCCATCAGCTCGAGAAATTGGCGCAGGAATCCCACGGGCCGCTCAAGGCGAATCTCGATCTGCTCCTCGCGTCATTCACCAACGCCTGGATCGGAACGTTTCATTCGCTGTGCCTGCGAATGTTGCGGGAAAAAGGGCCTGAAGGGGTTTCTCCCATCGAGGAACTTGGCTTTCCACCGGCCGTTCAAATTCTCTCGGACGCCGAATCACGCCGGATGCTGGCCGAAATCCCGGCAGGCGCGGCGGTGAAAGCCGACGTGAGGGAAATCGCGGCCGCGATGGATCTTGCGGCCAATGATCTTCTGACGCCGGAAACGCTCGCGGCCAAAAAAACCTGCGGCTCCCTGCCGGCCGACCTCGTCGCCGAAACCTGGCGGCAGTACGCCGACAAAAAACGAGCGGCCGGCATGGTCGACTTCACCGACCTTCTCTATCTCGCCGCAACTGCGTTCGCCGACCGCCGGCCCAGCGCCCAACGCTGGAAAACGCGATTCACACATGTTCTGATCGACGAATATCAGGACACGAATATCGCGCAGTACGCCATCGCGACGGAACTGGCGGCCGCCCACCGCAATCTCTTCGTCGTCGGCGACGATGACCAGAGCATCTATCGTTTTCGCGGTGCGGACGTTCGAAACATCCGCGCGTTCACGGCCGACTATTCCGACGCCCGCGTCGTCCGCCTCATCCGGAATTACCGCTCGTCGCCCATCATCCTCGGCGCCGCAAACGCGCTTCTGGCAAGCCGTCCCACAAGCGAAATCGACAAGACGCTCCTTGCGTCGGCGCCGGCATCCGACAAACTGCCGGACAAGATCACCGTGTACGAAGCGGCCGACGACGCCGACGAAATCAATTTCGTGATTTTTCAGATTCGCGAATTGCTGAAAGAGGGATTTCGCCTGTCCGACATCGTCATCTTCTACCGCGTCCATGAATTCTCCGAAACGGTCACGTCGCATTTCCGCGCGCAGAATGTTCCGTTCGCCGAGGTCGGCGGGAAATCTCTTCTCGACCATCCGCTGGTTCATTCGATGCGCGCGCTGATCCTCGCCGTGAACGCCGTGGCGGCGAAATACGCCGGACGATTTGATATTCTTCGGGACGGCTTGGTCTTGCGCGAGGCCCTGCGCGATGTCTGGTCGATCGGCAAGTTAGGCCCGAAAAATCGGGAAGATCGCGCGATGTTCGAGTCTCTACCGGCCCCCGAGCGCATTCTGCTCGAGGAACAGGGATACGTCGAGGCGGTCCACGCCTGCCGCAGCGGCGATTCCCAGCAGCATCTTGAACGCCTCTGGAGCGCGATCCACGGGGCCGCGCAGGGACTGGCGAGCGCAACGCCCCGGCAAGTGACGCATTTTCTGGTTGACACGCTCGATATCCGAACTCTTGCGAATGAGGATGCCGGCGTTCGAAAAGGCCTGGTCGTTTTTGAGAAATTTTTGTCGTCGCGCCTGCCTTTCGCGCCGGCCGGCCGGGAGGGATTTGACCTTCTGCTGTCCGCGTTCGAATCGGGCCAGAAAGGCGAGCCGTCCGCCGATCTTGTGGCAGACGACGCCGTCCGCCTCATGACGATCCATGCGTCGAAGGGACTCGAATTTCCGGTCGTGTTTGTGATCGGCGTCGAGGAGACGATCCTGCCGTTCGTCCACATGCAGGCCTCCAGGGAATCCGATGCCGAGCGGCGGGAGAGCGAAGAGGAGGAACTGCGGCTGTTTTACGTCGCGATCACGCGGGCCAAGCACCGCCTCTACCTGACGAGCGCCGCCCGACGCGCATGGTATGGCCGCCAGGTCACGCACGTCCCTTCACGCTTTTTGTCCAAACTTCCCAAAGAACTCACAACCCGCGGATCCGCCCTCTCCACCGCCGACCGCGCCGCCCACCGCACCAAACAGTTTTTCAAGGACATGTTCGGCGGATGATGAGGCCCGGATGATGAGGCGCGGTACAGTTGACACCCGGGCACTTTGCATATACGATCCGTGCATAGGCCTTGATTGGCATAAGCCGCAGAGAGCGGTGGGCCGGTCGAGAAAGGTTATCTGGGATTTACCCGTTAGACGGTATTGGCTCTGCGGTCCTTCGGACTTTCAGCCGAAATCGATGGCGTAATGAACAGCGTTCCTGACTTTGGCTGAACGGAAAGAAGGAGGTAGAGCAAATGTCACAGGGAAAAGTCAAGTGGTTTGACGCTCAGAAGGGCTATGGCTTTATCGAGCTCGATGGTGGGGCGGGAGATTTGTTTGTGCACTTCTCCAGCATCGCCGGCGAGGGATTCAAGAGCCTCGACGAGGGTCAGAAGGTCGAATTTGAAATCGGCGACGGGAAGAAAGGCAAGCAAGCGATCAACGTCCAGAAAGTCGCGGCGGTTTAAGTTCGGCTTCACATTTCACAGAGAAAATTCTCCGGTCCCGGCGGGAAACCGCCGGGATCGTTTTTTTGATCCCGGCAGGACACCCTTGAAAAACTTCCATG
>JAHFCY010000021.1 GCA_023249255.1 Candidatus Lindowiibacteriota bacterium
ATCCCCGTCTGACCGCGCGTGACCGATTCGGGCAGAGAAACCACGTTGGCCACCGTCAAAATGCCCGCGCCTTCGACGTTCCATACGAAATTTTTCAAATCCGCCGTGCCGTCCGTATCGCCAACCGCAAGCGATGCGCGATTGAAGTCCACGCCCGTGCAGGACGCGTCGATGGTGTCCGCGCCGGTGTCCGCCTGCGAGGATACCTGTATCGTAAAAGTGTACGTGTCCCCGCTTCCACCATTCACGCCCGTTGGCCCGGTACTGGCGGTCGTAACGGTGAACCCGTCCGTATCAACCACACTGTCGGACCGCCTCGTAAATTTGAGCGTGATCAGGCTCGTGTCCAACCTAAGCCGCGCGCCGCCGTCGTTACGCACAAAAACTATCAGCGTCGAATATGTCTTCCCCTGATACACCGTATCCGTCGTGCTCGTAATGTAATTAACCGCCGCCTGCGCCGGCGTCTGCGCGACCCACGTGTCCTCATTGTCCGCCCGCGTGTCGGTCGACGTTGTTGCAATCCGGATATCCGTGCAACTGACCTTGCCGTGGAGAGCGGCCTTGCCGATCGGCGCGAATGTATCGACAGACACGCGAAACGAAAACGTCCCGGTGGCGCCCGCCGCCAGCGTCGTCGGATTGGTCGTCTCGGACGCCGTGACCGAATAACTGTCGGACGAATCCGAATTTCCATCATAGAGAAACACCACCCCCGCCGACCCGGCGGCGATCGTGCAGGAATTGTCCCCGGTATTGGCGACGGTGAAGACAACCAGCGCGCTGTCCGACGCGCTCTGTCCGCGCGTGACCGAATCGGACGCGGTCGTGACGGTCATGACCTGCAGGGTCGCCGGCGCGTTGATGCGCCACACGAACGAATCGCCGATGCCGGCGTCGCTGTCACTGCCGTCGGCCACGAATGTGTTGAATTTGGTGTCCGAGCCTTCGAAATACGCCGTGATGGTGTCATATCCCGTATCCGCGCCAGATTTGATGATCACGTAATAACTGAACGTATCCTCCACCGACCCCGCCGGGATGATGGTGTCGGCGCTGAAAAACCGGATGACGGTGAAACTGTCCTTGACATTTGCGCCGTCGCGCGACCGCCTGAACACAAGCGTGTCGCCCTTGGAAATCCCGGCCGAATCGACCGTCGCCGTATTTTTCACCACCACCTGAACGATCAAACTGTCTCCCGCAACGCTTCCCTGCCCACGCGTTACGATTGTCGGACTCGTCACAATCCGCACGACGTCAAGGGTGGCGGGTTTGCGGACGTAGAGAGTCATCGAGGCCGTCGAATCGCTCTGCAGGCCATCCGACACAGCGGCCGCCACACGCCAGTAATACGTGTTGTCGGAGGGCAGGTCGGACGACGGCGTGAATGTCTCGGTATCGACCGAATTATTCTCGACGACAATCCCTCCCCGCGCCACACCCGCAAACGACGCCGACGTGTCGATCAGCACCAGATAACTGTCCGGTCCACCGGTGTCGGGAAACGTCCAGACAAACGTCGGCAGCACGGCGTTGGTTTCGGCGCCGGTGTCGGGGGATGAAAGGACGGGAGTATCCCTAAAAAGGATATTGAAATTACCCTGAACCAATGTGTCTGTAAGATTGTTTCCACTATAGAAAATAGCCGACTGTCGGGGAAGTGATGTATTAAATGTGATGGGGCTTTTTAATACAGGTTTTAGTGATGTAGCCTCGACTCGCATAACAGTATCGTTGGCCAGATCCTCTTCGGGAGTTCCAAATCCATCCGTGGCTTTTATTGAAACATTCACCGTACCCAACTTGTTATCCCACTTGGCTGTTCCACCATTAAATTCCGTTGCCCAATTTCTATATGCACTCGGGGTGACAGCCCCCGAAAGTTGATTCACCACAATTTTGCTGATTTTAATTATTGCTGTGTCAAAGTTGAGGTAAATGCCCGCATTTGTTGTCGTATCTGACGGATCGGTTGTCTGCCATACCAGAAAGAAGACAGAATCACCGACATAACCGGTAATGGTAGTCACCGTACTATCCACTGGATTACTGGTGTTCTTTGAAACTCTTAAAACAGTGCTGTCGTCGGCGTATACAGGGGATGGAGCGTTCAGAGAACAGAATGCAACTGTCAATACCATCAACAACAAAATGTACTTACCAATCAGCGGTGAGAGCCACCCCACCCCCCGAGGATTTACCTTGGCTGTTGTGACATCTTGCAGGTACCCCCTATTTTGCCCCTCGGATCCTTGTGCATAATCCATCAGTCGATATCCTCTCATCAGCGCGCCGACCCCGTCCAACCTAGCGATCCTACCATCCCGGGATAATGGATTCCACAAATTTTCCAAAAAATATCCCCCCGCAAGAGCACGTCAACACCCCTGTCTATAAACGAGCCTACTGATCACCGGATTTCATCCAATTCGGGGCGAGGACGGAGTAATCGGCGTCTGTGATATAACCGTCATTGTTAAAGTCTGCCCTCGCATCATATTTTGAATTCCCTGATTGGGTCATCCAAGCTGGCGCCAGGATGCTGTAATCCGCGTCGGTTACATAATTGTCGTTGTTCGCATCTCCGCCCTTCAGCGTAGTCCTCGAAAACGTGAAGTTCGTGATCTTCCCGCCGGCAATCGTCATCGTTCCCGACATCCGAAGCGTGCGGGACTCTTTGATTTTAATCGTATAGGAGCCGTCGGAAATCGCTTGAAGCTCAAAAGCGCCACTGCTGTCCGTATAACCTTCACTTTGCGTGTCACCGCCTGCGCTGTAGACAGCTATATTGATCCCCGACCGGTCGTCGCCTCGCCCTTCGATTTTAACCGACAGCGCCGTGTCCGATATCGTGTTGCTGTCGCTGACGATGACGTAGATCGAGAAGTGTGACACATTCGCCCAAACCGTTTTGTTGGTCGCGTCTGCCGTGCTGGACACTTGGACCAACTGCTGGGTGCTCTCGTTCAGGTACGACAGCTTCAGACTGCTCGCGGCATACCTGGTCCCGTCGACAATACCGTCGTTGTCCGCGTCCACGTATGGTATCTCGATGCGAACCGGTGTACTGAAGTTTCCGGTCTGGACGTTACCGCTCTGGTCTTTGATGGAGAAGTCATAAACCCCCATCGCATATACCGGTTTTTTCGCCGTTTGGGCGACCGCGTTGTTGAAAGCGGTCATCTTCGGATTATCGGGCGCGAGCGCGCCGATTTCACAAGTCGAGCTGGCGGGTACCGCCGAAGCCGGAACTGTTGCCGCAATGCCATCCGGGGTGGCGACGCGCGTTGATCCTGACGACGCCACCGATCCCGTTTGGAGTTGTAACAGCTTGGCAATTGTCTGAATACGCCGAATCGGATTAAAGAGCCAATTATAGATCGTATTGAACACCTGTTCCGGAATGACCTGAGGAAAACCGAGAATGTTATCAGGAGCACCGATAAAACCACCATGATGAGTTCCAACAGGGACGAACTGCACATTGCCGTTTGCGTCCCCGATCCACGTCTCATTGACGCGCACAAAGATATCATTCTCTTGTCCCGGATCCAGTTCCACGGGAAAATATTGGATTATCGGGGCAGTAATAAGCATGGAGTTCAACAGATACAGCGCAGGGCCTATCGGCTTTATGAAGCTATTGAGTGACAGTGTTCCGGCTATGATTCCGTATTCGACGTTGGGATTAAGAGCCTCGTGGAAGGCCTGTGAATTTTCGTCGTAATTATTCAGCTTACCTACCAAGTTAAGATTACCCGGATAATGTTGTTGGAAGTGTGGAGGATAGATTTGATTAAAGACCGCTTCGTCATTATCGTTATGATAATCCCCGAACGCGTCCACGGCGAGCCTGTTTGCAAGAGGCAACCGATTGTAGACATCTCGATACCTGTGTGTAACTGCATCTACGTCATGATTGAGATGATACATAAAATCCGCGGGCCACGACCCCCTGTTCGTCGGAGCGAGCTGGATGATCTTGTCAACGCTTTCCGCGATATAGAGACTTTTGGTCGGATCATCCGGATCGTATTTTTCCAGATACCACCGCGCCATCGGGCCTCCGAGGCTGTGCGTGATGAGGGTAATGGGGGTACTCGGAAAATTTTTCACCCGAAACGCCTTGATCGCTTCCTCAAGAAGCTTCGCGGATTTATCCCAGCTCTGTGAACTGGGGTATTCGAATGACCAGATATCGTTGGTCGTGAGAATCCTGTCAGCTATTCCCTTCCTCAACTTCTCCATATCGGCCGCGACACAGTGAGTTCCATGCACAAGCCAAATCAACCTCTTGCCGTACGGCTGATTATCGGCCGTAAAGAAATCAGACACATGCGTTGCCACAAGATTGTTGTTGGTATCATATTCGACTATCTTCACCTGCACCGAGTTATTGTAATTAATAATGGGTGTGGTTTTGTCCGCGTCAGCGTAAGTGATGATTTTGCTGTTCCATACCAGTATGCCGTCGTCCTTCTCCATCTTGTCAAGTGTATCTGATATATTACCGTATACCGCCCGCGCGCGAATTTCCGGGGCCGCCGACCACGGGACGGCCGACGATTGCCTGAAAAACGCGAGAATATACGCTCCATTCCCTGTGGCCCATGTGATTGTATCCTTGCCATTGCCCGCGGACGCGACTGCGATGTCGACTACATTGACGGCCGCAGTTTCCACATAGGTTTTGACGAACGTCGCGGAATTGCCGGAGGTCGTTTCCGTGTAAACTACGACTTTTGCCGTATGATACCCCGCGCCATTTGCCAATGTGACCGGGAGTGTTTTGAAAATGTATGTGTCCTTTGTTGAAATCAGCACCGGCCCTGTGCAGGCGGATACTTGATTGTCGATCTGCACTTCGACCTTGGCCCAAAACGCGGCCACGGGTGGATTATAAACCGGGATACTCCACCGAATCTGGTCGCCTGGCATAAAAACCGTCGAACGCTCATACGTCGTAGTCCCACCCGACACGCGAACTTTCTCTGTGTACGAATCCGCCGTGTTTAGAACATGCGGCCATGAAAAGGTGTCGGTGAGAGTAGAAGGGGGGTCTTTAATTGTGATGGTTTGGTTGACAGGCACTGATTTTATGACGACATCGCCATCTAGGAAAGTAACCCGTATATCAACATTTGTTGCAGATGCAACACCAACAAGTACGGGAGAAATCGCCGTGGCAAATTCCATAATATATTTGCCCGGTCCTGTATCAAAATCTACCCCCCCGTCTAAATCTATCTCAACCTTTGCTCCTATTGCAGGACGATCTGGATCATTATCCGATTCGATCGAATTTCCATTGGCATCTGTTAACGCTTTTATTTTGATATAGTTATTTGAATTCCCATCGTTTTGATATACAGTTAGTCTAGTGGAGGACGATATTGATGTTGATCCTGAAATGACCAAATCTAAA
This sequence comes from Candidatus Lindowiibacteriota bacterium, assembly GCA_023249255.1. Classification (GTDB taxonomy): domain Bacteria; phylum Lindowbacteria; class 2-12-FULL-62-27; order 2-12-FULL-62-27; family 2-12-FULL-62-27; genus JAHFCY01. Next base: position 5,429 of record JAHFCY010000021.1, read on the forward strand.
TCTCCGTCGTTATCATAATCACCCCATTGTGCGGAGCCACCTTCACCCACATTGTACACATTAGTAAAAATGTTATTTCCATCATTTTGAAATATTATTGAACGATTATCATTCCATCCATATTCTCCTGTTGCAACAAAATCTAAATCTCCGTCGTTATCATAATCACCCCATTGAACTGATGCATAACTTAATCCTTTATTTACCCCCAATGGTTCGACAGTACTCGTGAAGTTGTTCCCATTATTGTTATGGAATATAATTAGTCTGTATTTAGAATTGCTGTCTCTTCCTGCTACAACCAAATCAAGATATCCATCATTATCGTAGTCTCCCCAATGGGCAGACGATATGTCGACACCAGTATTAATTCCCATTGGGGTTGCGAAAATTACAAAGTTACCCCCACCGTTATTTTTATAGATAATCAAATGTCTATTTGCATTATCGTTACCAGAAACTACCAAGTCCAAATCACCATCGTTATCAAAATCGCCCCAATGAAGAGAACCTTGTTCTGTAGGTGTGAGACTAAGAATTTTGGTGAACGAATTATTTCCATTATTTCTGAATATATCTGTTACACAAGTTGAACTTCGCCAACCCGACACAATCAAATCAAGATCATTATCTTTGTCATAATCCCCCCACTGTATTGAAGACGAACTAACTCCGCCGCTACCATATAAGTCCGGCAAACTTGTAAAATTATTACTTCCATCATTTCTAAAAATGAATGCTTTATTAGAACTAGGTCCAGTGGCTCTATAGCCAGTCACAGCCAAGTCTAAATCTCCATCATTATCACAGTCTCCCCATTGTATAGAGGCATCGTAAACACCTATAGAATTTCCCATTGGTTCTGCGATGTTAGTAAATGTGTTATTTCCATCATATCGATAAATTATTAAACGATTGGTACCACTGCCATCTAATCCTGCAACAGCCAAGTCAAGATCGCTATCGCTATCGAAGTCTCCCCACTGGACAGACGATCTGTTGACACCTATCAGTTCTCTAACATTGGTAAATGTCGCATGGGCAATTGTAATGGTCGCAAAGAATACATAGAAAAAGAATAAGGCAAAGAGAGGGAATTTATAAAAGGCGAAAAGGCGGAAAAGCGTGGGGACGGGGGACGCAGATAGACAAATTGACAGACCATCTCTGGAATTTGATGGACATATACCCGTACCCATATCCAAGGCCGAAATCTTCGATGCCAATATTGTCCGTCTATCCACTGGCGTCGTGATCCCCGCCGGACATCTTCTCCGAGTGCGTTCTATCCAATAACCCCAAAGAAATTGAAATCTGTTCAGGCGAAGCATACTGATAAATCGCGGTCCATGCCAGGGCGATAAAGAGCGCCTCTGCAAGTACCGTTATGCCCTGAAACAACAACCGATACTCCGGCGTTTTTCCGATAAACTCGTTCACAACAAAATGATAGAGGCATCCGACAAGGATTACGGACAGCGACACAAAAATAAATGACATGGATTTAATTTTGAACCCCGATTGGGCCTGTTTGGACAGGTTTGATATGCGCGATATTCCATAAAATTTAAGCGCAATCAGCAGACCGGCAATTCCGATCGCGGTGATCCAGATGCGAGGCATGAGAATGGTCGCGACAACCAACACGGTATCCCTATTGTTCTTAAACATTACTGATCACCAAGCAGGAGGGTACTTGGCCATCCTTGGTCGGCGGGATTTAGGGCAGTATGAAAAGGAATTTGTGGTTTTTTTTCGGGACTGCGTATTGCCTTTACGCGGTGAACGGAGTAGCATACTCGCATGCGACTTGATGAACGGATCAGAATCACTACGGGTGTCCGCGGAGGCAAACCCTGCATCCGGGAGACGCGCATCACTGTATATGACGTCCTTGAGTATCTTGCGGGGGGCATGACCGAGGATCGGATTCTCGCTGATTTCCCCAGTCTTGAGCGCGAGGACATCCGAGCCTGCTTGACGTTCGCTGCCGCGCGTGAGCGAAGGCTGGCAGTTCCACCGGCGGCGTGAAGCTCCTCTACGACGAGAACCTCAGCCCGCGGCTCGTGGATATTCTTCATTCGAACTTCCCCGCCAGTGAGCACCTTGAGACCGCCGCGCTCCGGGGTTGTCCGGATCGGCAGGTGTGGCAATACGCCCGCGAGCACGGCCTGACAATTGTATCCAAGGACAACGATTTCCGGCAACTCTCGTTCTTGCACGGTCCCCCTCCAAAAGTCATTTGGCTGTCAATCGGAAACGCCGGAACGGAGACAATCGCGCGATTCCTCGCAAGCCGATCCGAGGTGGTACGCGAGTTTCTCGCCGCCCCAGATGAGGGTCTGCTCGTCCTTGAAATGTTCGGAGATGAGGCATAACATCTGGACGAGGGGGACGTAAATTGACACACCCGTCTCGAACCCGCATCCGGAACGATTTCGGGTTCATGCCGCGTGACTCATGCCCGCGGCAGGTCGGCCGGCCGTCACTTCCCCCATCCGGTCCGCCGGCTAACTGGTCAGCAATTTCGGCAATCTCCGTCAGCATCTGTATCATACCGTATAATAAATAATGGGCGTATTGTAAGCATCGCCGGACAATAGTCAAGCGCCCCTGGGCGGCCAAGATCGGGAGAATCCCATCCATGGGAGTTGGATCGTCTTGACTTGCCCGAAGGGATTTAGGACAGTATGGGCATGGAAACGGCGGCGGCGCATGGAATTGAAATGAAGGCTGGGGTTTGCGGCGGCAAACCGGTGATTGCCGGGACGCGGATCACGGTCAAACACATCGTGGTCGAACACCTCTTTAACGGCCGAACGGCTGAAGACATTGCTGTCACACTCCCGCATCTGACATTGGCTCAAATTTATGACGCCATGGCCTACTACCATCGTCACAAATCCGAAATCGATCAGGACATCGCCGCAGAGGACGACATCATCCGAAAAGTCGCGAAACAATACGGCGTCACCGTCCCTGACTGAGGAATCTTGCTTCGATTTTATCTCGATGAAAATGTTGATCCCCGAATTGCGGTTGCCCTCTGCAGGATGGGAATAACTGCGACCACGACCATTGATGCGAATCGTTTGGGTTTCGCTGACACGGAGCAAATAGCGTATACGCTTGCCGTCAACGCCGCTTTTGTGACTCACGACGAAGGCATCTTGTCTCAGGTTTCGGCGCTCGGACTTTCCGGCAGGGATTACCCATGCATCGTTTTTACGAAGAGCGGCAAATATTCGATCGGGACGGTCATCCGGAAACTCCAAATCTTTGCCCAAACCCGGCCTACCGACTCCCTTAAAAACCGAGTCATCTTTCTCTGATCCCCGGCGTTCAGGGCCGGGCCGTAGTCGCACGGGGTACGCAAATGGCTGACCGTCTGGAACGCGCAACCGGAACGATTTCGCGTTCATGCCGCATGCCACCGGAACACGGCAACCTTCGGCTGAGTTACAAAAATCCAGGGACAAGGCCGGGAGAATCCCGTCCATGGGATTCGGATCGCCTTGACTCGCCCGGCGGGATTTTGGATAGTGTTGGCATGGATAATGTGGCTGCATTGAAAAGATCGGTAAAACGAAGTGGGCGGGTCAATCCTGAGGCGGCTCTTCGGGCGCTGGATAGAGCGCGAGCCTACATCAAAAAGCACGGGCCCGTCTTTAAGGGAATGACCCACGAACAGATCCTCGCCCGTATCAAGAAAACGCGTTACCAGATTTTTGAGGAACGGTTTGCGCTTCGTTCTCGATAGCAACGAATACATATACACCTTCGGAGAATGTCGTGAGGCCGATTGTGAAGAACTCCTTCGGATGGTCGCAGTCAAGTCAGTGACAGGCCAGATAAGAACATTTCTTCCGCGCATGGTTGTCAGCGAAGTTGGAAGGAACCTCCCCGCACCGTTGCTGAGACAGTGCCATCTTTTTTGGAAAAACATCGGATGTAAAGCGGAATCGGGGGTCAGAAGGACGCTGTACAATAATTATGGAGGGGAGGAATGGTGTTAGAACGATGTTGAAAAGAGAGGACGGCCAGTTGGGCACTCCCGCGCCATCCCGTGGTCCGCCTGAGACGGACGGCACTCTGCCCATCCGGGCCGCCAGCTGGCTGGTCAGCAATTTCAGGAATTTCCATCAGCATTCGTATCATACCGTATAATAAATAATGGACGTATTGTAGGCGTCGACGGACAAAAGTCAAGCACATAGACGGGAAGCGAAAGGGGAAGAACTATCATGACAAGCAGTGGACAGAGGTTTATAGGATGTCCGCATGGAACAGGGGTTGGGTCTTTGCCCAAATAAAATCTTAACAATTTCCTAATCACCGGATTTCATCCAATTCGGGGCGAGGACGGAGTAATCGGCGTCTGTGATATAACCGTCATTGTTAAAGTCTGCCCTCGCATCATATTTTGAGTTTCCTGATTGTGTCATCCAAGCTGGCGCCAGGATGCTGTAATCCGCGTCGGTTACATAATTGTCGTTGTTCGCATCTCCGCCCTTCAGCGTAGTCCTCGAAAACGTAAAATTCGTGATTTTCCCTCCGGAAACCGTCATCGTGCCGGACATTCGGAGCGTGCGGGCCTCTTTAATTTTAATCGTATAGGAGCCGTCGGAAATCGCTTGAAGCTCAAAAGCGCCACTGCTGTCCGTATAACCTTCACTTTGCGTGTCGCCGCCTGCGTTATAGACAGCTATATTGATCCCTGACCGGTCGTCGCCACGCCCTTCGATTTTGACCGACAGCGCCGTGTCCGATATCGTGTTGCTGTCGCTTACGATAACGTAGATCGAAAAATGCGACACATTCGCCCAAACCGTTTTGTTGGTCGCATCCACCGTGCTGGATACCTGAACCAACTGCTGGGTGTTTTCATCCAGATACGACAGCTTCAAACTGCTCGCGGAATATCCGGTTCCATCGACAATCCCGTTGCCGTCCGCGTCCTGGTATGGCAAATCCAAACGAACGCTGTTGCCAAATGATGTAATTTTATTGCCCGAGGCGTCTTTGACTGAAAAATCAAACACACTTTTATTGTCTATAGGTTTTTTGGCGGTTTTTGCGGTCGCCGTACTCAGCATGGCTATTTTAGAGTTGTCCTCTTTCAACATTGACATTTCCGCCGTCGAACCGCTCGGCGCGGTATTCGGCGGCAGTGTCATTTTCACGCCGTTCCCCACTTCGTTTGTAGTCGTGCTGTTCGGATCGACGTGCGCCTGAAACTTCCCATATAAATTTTCACTCGCTGGAAGCGGCGCACCGATTGGATTTTTTATCCATGTGATGATTCGATTGGTTATTTCTGGCGGAACCCCCTCCACTTCGGATGCGTATGGTACTATTTGTCCAATTAATTTTTTGTGATGGTATGTAACCGGAAATGTTTTCAGAACTCCATCAAGGGAATCATCCCTCACAGTTCCAACAATATCATTATCGTCGTTAGGTGAAAAGAACTTGTGAACATCCGCCTTGTATGCATACAAAATTCCGAAAAACTTGATAAATTTTATGTCCTTTAATCCTACAGTTCCGGCTATCACACCATATTCAACATCACCGTTTAGGTGCGGTGAATTTGAGTTGTCAGTGGCTCTCCAGCCGTTGAGTTTTGCCAGCAGACTCGGCTCATTGTAGATTTTGTAATATGAGTCAGAAAGCATCATATTTTTTGCAGCTTCGTTTTTGAAATTTTTATTAAAAAAGGTTGTTATTCCTTGTTTTTCGAGATTATCAACAGCTTCTTTATAAGCGACGTGAAGTAGGATATGCTTCGTATAAAAGCCACGGCTATCAAATACATCTTTGGCTTTCTGCACTTCTTCACGCATCTTGGGATTAGATGATAATGGATTGGACGTGGACGGATCGGTCAAACTTTGTTCAAAACTCAAGTGATACATAAAATCGCCAGGGTAACTTCCCCCGTTGGGAGTGCCCAACATAATTAATTTGTCAACACTACCATTGATGTAGAGGAGCGGCGAAGTGGAAATGTCTGGGTCTTCTCTTTCTTCCAGATACCATCTACACACAATTCCGCCCAAACTATATGCAACCAATTTAATTTTTTTGTCCGGAACGAATTGCCCGAATGCCCCGATAGCATTTTTCAGCAGCTTACCCGAATAATCAAACCGTTGCTGATTTGGATATTCGAAAGACCAAATATCATAATCAGTTAACGACGGCGTATGAATGTTAGTAAGTAAATCTATATAAGAACTGAGTGCATTCGATAGAATCTTCATATCATCCGCAACATTATTGATTCCATGCACCAGAAATATCGGACTTTTAGAACCTATGGAATTGTCCACAGGGAAAGAACCGGAAGTGTGCGTGGTCAGAATATTCCCGTTAGCATCATATTCATCTATCTTCACCTGCACCGAATTATTGTAATTGATGATGGGCGTGAATATATCGGCGTCAGCATATGTAATGATTTTGCTATTCCACGTCAGACTTCCGACATCCTGTTCCTTATCATCAACATATATATTACCATAGGTCGCCCCGCGGATTTCCGGAGCCGAAGACCACGGGACAGATGTTGATTGCCTGAAAAATGCGCGAATATATTTTCCACTACCTTCTTTGGTCCATGTGATTGTATATTTGCCATTCCCCACAGATTCGTGTGCGATGTCGGGTGGCGGTTCGTTGAGATAAGTAACCTTAACCGGCCCGCCCTGCTGATCTCTTGGGCCGGTGTATGATGATAGGTTGGCGGGGTCACGGAACCAGTATGTGTTGTTGGCGGTTGGGAAAGCCGCGCGAACATAGAAGGTTTCGCTGGCCGCGATTGCGCCGGCTTTTCTCTTGATATACAGGGTCAGAATCCTCGTGTCGTTCGCCGTAAAATTGCGTGTGATATCAACCAGTTGCTTGGTCGATGTGAACGTATCCGATGCGTCTACTCTATAGATTGTGGAACCGATGGGATAACTCTGAATTGTCCAGCCATTGCTGATCGTGCTGCTGTAAATTGCGGGATTGATGTTAGCGCCTTCAACGGTGACGATCTCCAACCCGGTCGATACAGTCGCCGAGACATAGCCTGAAGTGACCGACTGCGACGATAGATTCCGGATGTTGAGCTTGAGAGGAACTACCTCGTTCTCGCGCGGGCTGATCTTGGCCACATACGTATCGAGAATCGGCATCGGTACTGGCGCCGACGTGCTCCAAGGCGTGAAGTCGACGTTGCCGACGACCGCGTCGCCTTTGCCGGAAGAATTCTGCGTTGCGTGGTATGGTCCAGATCCATCTCGACCCCACCAGTTGTTCTCGGCGGTGATTTGTGACCCTGTTTGATTGGAGAGCCCGGCCGTAGTATTCAGAAGGAAGGAATTATTCGTGATAGTGGGATTGTTAGTCCCGGACACATATAGGCCGATAGGATTGTTGAAGAAATGACATCCAGTGATAGTCGGAGACTGGTCACTGCCCGAAATATAGATACCATAATTATAGGCTGAACTTATTATGCAGTTGCTTATCGTGGGCGAGACCCCGTTCAACCATAACGTGTATAGACGGTATTGATAAAAATAACCATTATAAACATCACGATTATCCCCAGAGTACCAATACCCGCCGTATCTCATGATGACGTGATGCAGATTCGTCGTGCCCGTATTCAGCAGGATCTGGCCCCAATCGCCGCCTACCGGATTGCCGGTTCCGGTCACACCGCCGACACTGTTGTCCCTCAGGCTCGTGAAGACCACCTCGTTACCGGAACTCCCCTGGCAATCCAGCGTCCCGTTCACGGTCATTCGGCGCATGCTGCTGCTCGATCCCATCTTCACCACAACCCCACCGCCGATCGTCAGCGTCTTCCCGCTGTTGATCGTGATGTCGCCCAGAGCGACATACGGCAGGCCAAGGCCTTGAACATTCTCCCAAGTGACGGCCTGATCGATCGTGCCTGAAACCGCGATTCCCCGGGATGATGGGCCACTGAACGTGTTGCCGCTGTAAACCGGATTCGCCCCGTTAACCTCGTATATCGGCCATCCATTATTCCCTGAAAACGTGTTCCCCGTCACACTGGGAGTCGATCCGTCCATCATGAGGCCGTACGAACTTCCACTGATGACATTGTTGCTTATCGTGGGAGTCTGTCCCACACCCGTGCTGTAAATCCCGTAACTGCCACTGTATCCCGTGTCGATCACGCAGTTGCTTACTGTGGGCGAGACCCCGTTCAACCATAACGTGTATAGACGGTATTGATAAAAATAACCATTATAAACATCACGATTATCCCCAGAGTACCAATACCCGCCGTATCTCATGATGACGTGATGCAGATTCGTCGTGCCCGTATTCAGCAGGATCTGGCCCCAATCGCCGCCTACCGGATTGCCGGTTCCGGTCACACCGCCGACACTGTTGTCCCTCAGGCTCGTGAAGACCACCTCGTTACCGGAACTCCCCTGGCAATCCAGCGTCCCGTTCACGGTCATTCGGCGCATGCTGCTGCTCGATCCCATCTTCACCACAACCCCACCGCCGATCGTCAGCGTCTTCCCGCTGTTGACCACAATGTCACTCGTCACGATGTATGGACTACCCTCAAGCGTCCAAGTCGTGTCTTCCGAGATCGTGCCGCCGACATTGGTGGCATAAACGGGAAGCGAAAGGGAAAGAACCAGAATGACAAGGAGGACGACTGGGTTTAGCAGATTACACACAAAAAGGCAGGCCGAGCGGCTAAAGCGCGCCGGTTTACGGGGGACTACACGAGACATCCCAAACCTCCAACTGTCGACCTGTCCGCGCCCGTCCGCAGACACAGGCCAACTGCCCGGCCGGCTGGCCAAGACAGCGCCGAACACACAGAAAGTGTCATATCGAATAATGGGTGAATTGTTGCTGAAGGCGGAAAAAAGTCAAGACGGCTTGGCAAAATTTTAGGGACAGCACGCACAACCGCAAAACAATTTGTTTTCCTCCGATCCTCCGATCCGGAGATTCTTGACTCGCCCGGGGGGATTTAGGATAGTATTGTCATGAAAACCGTCGCGATGCGCGGGAGGCAGCACAATAGACGAAACGGAAGGACGCCAGATCCAGTGGCGGCGCGGAAGATTGTCGAAGAGGCGCTGGCCTACAATCGAACGCATCAATCGCCTTTGGACGGGTTGACCGCAGCCCAGATCATGGCGCGAATCAAAAAAACACGCTACGAACTGTTCAAAGAACGCTTTGCGCCTCGTTCTCGATAGCAACGAATACATATACACCTTTGGCACGCCAGGCCGGCCTGACTGTAAAACATTGATCCTCCAACTTGCGGACCATGCCGGTGTTGTCAGCCTGTTTGTGCTGAGAATGGTTGTTGACGAAATTGGGCGGAATCTCAATGCGCCGAGGTTGAAGCGTTGCCATGAATTTTGGCGAGCGATGGGCTGTTTGATCGACGAGGATGAGGCCGTCCCGTTTGGGCTTTTCGCATCGTATCTCAATCGAGGCCTGAAACCCGCCGATGCCCTCATCGGCGTCCGCCTAAGGCGGACCGAACGGGTGGGCGCCGACTTCCTCATCTCCGAAAACCGCGATTTTCTCGCCCTCTCCAAGCCGCTTCCGTTCCGCATCATGAAAGCGGCCGCCTTTCTGAAAGAAATCTTAACAATTTCCTAATCACCGGATTTCATCCAATTCGGGGCGAAGATGGAATAATCAGCGTCTGTGACATAACCGTCATTGTTAAAATCCGCCCTCGCATCATATTTTGAGTTTCCTGATTGGGTCATCCAAGCTGGCGCCAAGATGCTGTAATCCGCGTCGGTTACATAATTGTCGTCGTTGGCGTCCCCGCCTTTCAGGGTATTGCCTGAAAACGTGAAATTCGTGATTTTTCCGCCGGAAACTGTCATCGTTCCCGACATTCTAAGCGTTCGGGACTCTTTGATTTTGACGGTGAAGGTGCCGTCACCGATGGACGGGATCACAAACGCGCCGCTCGAGTCCGTATATCCGTCGTTCAGAGTATCGCCGCCTGCGACGTAAACGACCATGTGGATTCCCGACCGATTCGTCCCGCGGCCTTCGATGGTTACGTTCAGAGGCGTGTCCGAGATCGAGTAGTTGCCCAGATAAGCGCGGGCGGTCAGGCCGGAGCTGTCGGTCATGGTGAGGAGCCGAACGCCACCGACGGTGATGGAGACGGTGCAAAGACTGACGCCGGAACCAAACGACGCAGAGGCGGTCGGCGTCACGGCGCCGGAATCGACGGCGAGCGTGACGGTATTGACGGAACCTGTATATGTCTCGGCGTACTGGTCGAGGGCGACGATTTTCAGCGCAAAAGATGTTCCGGCCGACACGGTGTCCGGTTTGTTGAGGCGGTATGATGTAAGGATCCGTCTTTGTGCGCTCGCCTGCGAATCCGAATAGAAACTTTCGTTGACCCAGGGACCGGCCGCATCATACGCCGTTACGCGGTAATAATACCGTGTGTACGACGCGGCGCTCGTGTCCTGATACCGGATCGTCGAAGATCCCACCTGCGCGACCATCGGCCACGAGGATGTGTCCTTCACCGTGCTCCGATACACCCGATATCCCGACAGCCCGACAGCCCCGCCGTTCGCCTCTTCCTGCGCCGCCACCGCCGACCACTCGAGGATGATCGACGTCTCGCTTGCGCTCTGCGCGACGGCCGCCACCGTGTCCGGCGCGTGCGGCGCCGTCGTGTCGGCGCCCACGGTCGTGTCGACCTCGGTCAGCCGCCAGGGCTGGTAAATGACCGAATCGAAACCCGACGCCTGGGATATCCTTTTTCGAATCGTGAGGGAGTCTGTCGTGTACCAGTAATTGCGGTCAAAGATGGTTTGGGGTGTAGAGACCGTATATGGTATGGATACGGCGCTGTCCGGGTTGGTTGATGAAGGTTTGATGTTATTTTTCTCAAATGTATCCGTGGATGAGTAGTAGATATAGACCTGATATTGAGAATTGTCCCTAATGGTATTCTGAACGAACAGATTGTTTGTGCCTGTTGAGGTTGTGGAAAGATAAACTCCGTATCTACTGGCCGTCAGGAGATTGCTCTTGAAGATGTTGTTGGCCGACGAATTAACCAGTTCAACGGCGGCATTGTAACAGGAAGTCACCGTGTTTCCGATGATCATGTTCGCCGATCCTCCAAAGAGTTCAATTCCATCGAATCCGGTATTGCTGATCGTATTGCCGGTGACGGTGTTGTTGTCGGAAGACAGGAAGATGGGATAATCCCCGCCCGTAATGGTATTACTGCTGATCAGATTGGCCGAGCCGCCGGACAGGTCAATGGCGTTCCCCGATTGGGAGGCCATCGTATTATTTGAGATCGTATTGCCGAAACCGCCGAACAATCTCACTCCGGATGAACCGACGGAAAAATAGTTGTTGCCGATGCTATTGCCGGAGGAATTTGAAATCTCGATGTCGCGTTGTTCCGCGCCTTTGAACACACTGACCGATATCGTGTTGGTGTCCGATCCGCTGGACATAGAAATTCCATATTGGCATACCGATATGCTGTCACCCGTGATGGTTGAGCGATCCACGTTGATGAATTTCATTCCGTATTCGGCATCGCAGACCGCAAGATTCCTGATCAGCAGATTTATCCGGCCGGTCGCATAAATCCCGTATTGATAGAAAGTAAAACTCGAACCGGGAGGATTGAGAACCGTCGAAGACGAATCCTTGCCAATCAGGCTGATGCTGTCCGTGATGACATAAATGACAGCCGACTCCGCGCCGCCGATGTACATCGTTGACGTATAAAGGCCCGCGTCCAGCCAGATCGTGTCCCCCGCGGTGGCCAGGCTCATCGCCTTCGATAGACTCAATAGCGGATTTTGCGCCGTCCCGTCACCCATGAGTTCCGATCCGGCGGAATAGGTGTACGAATCGCCCGCAGTCGACGCGTCGTTCACGTACCAGTTCACGCGCGGCGCCGCCGTGGTCGAGTCATAGTACGGTTGAGAATCGGAGTAGAAACTTTCATTCACGAACGGGGACGCCCCATCAAATGCCGTCACCCGGTAGTAGTAATTATTATTCGCCAACGACACGTTCGTATCCTGGTACCGGATCGTTCCCGAACCGAGTTGCGCCACCTGCACCCACGACGACGTGTCTTGCATGTTACTACGGTACACCCGGTATCCCGACAGCCCCGCGCCGCCTGCGTTAGCATCCTCGTTCGCCGTCACCGCCGACCACTCGATGACGATCAACGTGTCGCTCGGCAGGCCGAGGATCGCCACCGTGTCCGGAGATTTGGGCGCGACCGTGTCGGCGACGGCGGTCGTGTCGATGACGGCAAGACGATAAGGCGACCACGCGGACGCCGTGTCTGCAATCTTCGCCCTGATAGTCACCGAATCGGCCGACCCGAACCAGTTGCGGGTCAGGGTCTGGGCGAGGCCGCCTTGGTTGTAGACGTTGTTGACGGCGTTGCCGGTGATGTTATTTTTTGAGATCACGTTGTTTCGCGATGAGCCCTCGATCCAAACGCCTGTGTCATTGCCGAAGATGTCGTTTTGGACAACGACGTTGGTATCAGAATTGGACACGCGAATGCCCGCGTCCGCGTTGGTTTTGACCGTGTTGCCGCTCACCGTGTTGTTGTTCGAACTCGAATACAGGTAGATACCCTCGTACGAATTCGAATTGGTCGCGTTGCCGCTCACCGTGTTGCCGTTCGAATTCGATGCCAGATAGATACCGTGGAACGAATTCGCATTGGCGGTGTTGCCGCTCAACGTGTTGGTGTCGGAACCATTCAACAGATAAATCCCCATGCCGCCGTTGGCGCTTGCGCTGTCGCCTGACAGGGTGGAGAGATCCACATTATAGAAGTGAATGCCGTCATACGCGCCGGTTACGCCGATGTTTTTGACGAGAAGACCTGTCTGCGTGTCGGCATAGATGCCATAGAGTCCAACGACCGTGTTCGCCCCGGGCGGGTCGATGATGGTCGACGCCGAGTCCTTACCGATGATCGTGATGTTGTCCGTGTCGATCTTGAACGCCGCGGTTTCCGTGGACGATACCGTCACGTACGTGTCATTGTACAACCCGGCGTCGACGTAAATCACTTCACCGGACTTGGCCGACTGCAACGCGCGAGCGACCGACCGGAACGGTTTGGACCGCGACCCGTCGCCGTACGACGTGTCCGATCCGCCGGCATAGGTGAACGAGTCTGTCGCCGCCCGGGTATCGTTCACGAACCAGTTCTTCAGTGACGAGTTCAGCGCGGCGTCGGAAGGCTGGGAGTCGCTGTAAAAACTCTCGTTCGCGAAGGGACTGGCCGTGTCGAACGCTGTCACGCGGTAATAATATGTCTGCCCCTGCAATACGTTCGTATCTTGATACCGGATCGCGCTCGACCCAACCTGCCCCACCCGGATCCACAACGACGTGTCTTTGACCGTGCCTCGATACACGCGATATCCGGACAGGGCGACACCGCCGGCTGCCGTCTCTTCGTTTTTCGTGACCGACGACCACTCCAGAATGATCGATGTGTCGCTTGCGCCCTGACCGATAATGGCGACGGTGTCCGGCGCTTTGGGCGCGACCGTGTCGGCGTTGGCGGTAGTGTCGACGATCCCGAGGCGGTAGGGTTGCCAGGCCGACGCGGTGTCTGCGATTTTGGCGTTGATCGCCACCGAATCGGCCGTGCCAAACCAGTTGCGAGCGAGGGTCTGGGCAAGGCCCCCGGAATTTTTTACATTTGTCGAGTTCGAGAAGATATTGTTTTTCGATATCGTGTTGCTGACGCAATTGCCGATGATCCAGACGCCGGTGTCATTCCCAGTCGACTCATTCTGTTGAATGATATTGTACGCCGCGTCCTGGATTCCGATTCCCGAAGCCGTATTGTTTCGAGTCACGTTGTTTTGGATGATGTTATACGAATCTGAAAGCACTACGATCCCATGGTAATTTGAATTGACCGTGTTGTTCGAGATCGTATTCGTTTCGGAAGACGAAAGGATGTACATACCAAAGTCGCACGTGCTCACGCTGTCACCCGTAATGGTTGAACGATCGACGTCACTAAAACTAATACCTCTTTCAGCATCGAGAATGCCCAGATTTTTGATCAGCAGATTCTGCCGTCCCGTGGCGGATACGCCGTAAGCCAGGGATTGATTGTTGGGCCCGGGCGGGTTGATGACCGTCGCGTTCGAATCCTTGCCGATGAGGGCGATGTTGTTGGTGTCGATGACGACCGTTTCGGGGTACGTGCCGGCGTCGATGTAGATGGTCTCACACGATTTCACTTTTTTCAGGGCCGCGGTGATCGTGCGGAACGGGGCGGCGGGGGAACCCACGCCTGTCGTGTCGGATCCGGGGGAGTAGGTGAACGAGTCCGACGCCGTGGAGGCGTCATTCACGAACCACGTTTTGTACTGGGTGTCCCGGATGAATGCGGTAAACAGGGCTTTGCCGCCCACGAGTTGAATATTCTCGATTTCAAATCTCGCCTGGGACCCGGACCATGGACGCGAGTTGGGGACGGTGGAATTGCCGAACGCCGTTTTATTTTGACTGCCGGGCCAGGGGACGCCCACGGTGGAGGCAACAACGTCGACGTCGGAACTGTCGGCTTCGACCACGTCGACCCGGCGATGCGCAACGGACGGGATACTGTTGACGTCATTGTTCGCGAACGACCCCATGCTGTTGTCGACGTGCCAGATGACGACGCCGTTGCCGGGGGAGGTGTCGAGGCCGGAGTTGATCGGGCCGCGAAACTCGAAAAGAAAATAGTCCGTGTCCTTGTTGATTTCCGAAAAGATTTTGTAATTCTTCGAGTCGGATTCGCAGGGATTGAGAGCGGGCGCCGAATCGGTTTTCAATACGATCGTGTCCGCCCAGGAGAGGTATTCCCTGGACCACGGATCCATCCAGGAAGGCGAGTCGCCGGCCGGAAGTCCGAGATAACCGCCGCTGGCCATCAATGACCAGTCGGCGACGCCGCTGGAGGATGATACCGTGTTGTAAAGATCGGGAAGACCAAATCCGTGTCCCAGTTCGTGACAGACCACACCCAGCATGGTGACGCTGTCGAGGGGCGAAATCGGCGAGGGACCGGCCGTGGCCGGCATGAGGATACCCAGAGTCACCGTGTCCTGGGTCTGCCTGTCAGTATAGCTGTCTTCAAGACTGTCAAAAAGCCCCGCGGGCAGGTCGCCGGAGCGGCCGCTGACTTGGATCGCCATCCCGGCGTCAAACAAAATGACAATGTCGTAGACTCCGAAATTGACCCACGTGTCGACCCGCTCGAGAACCTCTATGATCAAACTCAGTAGATTCTGGTCCGACGACGAGTAATTGTCCATCGTGTTGTGGACCGTGACCATGAGCGTGTCGAAAACGGTGTAGGACAATTGAAGTTTGCCGTACGATACCGCCCGGTAGTACGTGTCGGCGCGGTTCAAGGTGATCCGGACGGTATCCCCTACGGCTCTCGTGTCGCCGTCTCCATCGAGGAGGAACTGACCTTTGCCGGTGGTGCTGGTGACCGCGTCCTGCTGGAACTGAACCAGCAAGGCGGCGATTTTGAGACCGCCGGACGGAGATGTGGGCTTGTTCGGCGCCATTTTGCCTCCCGGGGGCGGAGTGTAAGGAGGCGGCGTGCGTTGGACATATTTGTTCCAGAGATCGCCGCGGGCGGACCGGCATGACGGAACGGTCTCACCTCGGGCGATCATCTCCGCCGCTATTTTTGGGAGATAAGGCGCGGCGGTCGCCGGGGGCAGTGCAAGGGTCGAAAGCCCGCTATATAATATGGAGAGGAGGAGAACCCTGACTATCCTTTTACGGGTCGAATTGATCGACGGCACCAGAAATGTCATATCAAATAATGCAGGGATTATGGCTTAATCAGGAAATAATGGTCAATAGCGCGAACAGCCCTCCCCGGGAAAACAGTTATCAGGCGGATTTTTTCGGCAGGAGTTCGAACCGGTGGACTTTGTCTCCGATCGGGATCGAGAGAACATATTTGAAGGCGGGGACGAATTCGCTGATCAGATAGCCTTCCACGGATTCGTTCACCGGGAGAGTCGCGGGTTTGAGCAGGACCTGCTGGAGGGACTCATACGCGGCCGCGTTTTTTTTCAGGATTTCCTTCAGTTGCGCGGCATCCGGGTCGGACGGCAGGGACGCGGTGTCGCCGGTCAGCATCCGATAGACGGACCCGAGGCTCGCGTTCAGGGGTTTGAACAGATCGCCTTTCACGCCCTGCGTATAGACTTTCATGGCGGCAGGCTTCCCCTTTTCGCCCACGGCGGTCAGAGAAATCCGGTCCGGGGCGATCTCGACGGGCTTATCCGAAAAATTTTCGTATCGGACCCAGACCACGACACAATTTTCGTGGACGATTCCGAATATCGAAACGTCGGAATTTTCCAGGTGAGACACGGCGACCGGATAACCGTGGGCGTCGGCAAGTTCGATGCGGTCCGCGGCGGAGATGGACGGCACGAGTTGGAACGTATCTTTGGGCGGCGTCTGGTCGCAGGCGATCGATACGAGAGCCGCGAGGATCAGGACCGCATTTCGAAATTTCACTTTCTCCCCCTTATTTTTTCAGCATCATCCGGATTTTGACCAATTTTGTGACCGCCGTCCGGCCGCTTTCATATTTCCAGTTCGTGATGGCGGAAATCCAGCTGGCATCAATATCCTTGAATCCGGTTGTTTTGTCGACCTCGACCGACTGAACTTCTCCGTCCGGACCGATATGGACGCGAAATGTCCCGACGGAATTGATGCCCTTTTCCTCGTACCACTGCGGAATCTCAACTTCCTCCGATTTGATGAGCTTGCGATGGTCTGATCCATCAGCGCCGTGATCGGATTCGCCGGAAGATGCCTCGGAAGGCGCTCCGGGAGCCGGAGCGGGGCCGCCGGACAACGGCAGAACGTCAAATTCAGATTTTACATTTTCGATGGCGATGTCGTAATGAGAGGTGGACGACGTGACAATCGGGGCGGATGGCGCGTCGACGTTCTGCGGCAAATTCACCGCAGTTGCAGTGATCGAGGATTTTTCAGCAAGCGCCGTGCGCTCGATTCTTGTGGAATCCACCCATTTGTCGGGCGCGGCCTCGGGCGCTTGCGGTAAATCCGATTGGCCGGCCGACGCTTTCGCTGTTTCGGGAACCACCGCGGCGCGGCTGGAAACTGCCGGTGACGCCGAAGGATCTCTCACCGTATTGGTTCCGGCGGCCTTCAACCCGTCGGTCGGCCTGGACTGTCCGAGCACAGTCGTCTGCCGGGCCTCTTTTTTTCGGACCACGCTGACCGGCGCGGCAGACGGATGCAAGACCACATCGGAAGAAACAGATTGCGGACGATCGGGAGTGGCGGGACCGGCTGCCTCTGTCCGGCGAAGTTCAACGTTGGGATTGATCGAGGCCATGGCGATTTCGACGGGCTTGGAACGGTCCGAGAGAATTTCTCCCGGGGACTGCGGATTCGAGACGGCGGCCGGCAATGCAACTGACCCGACCTGAACCGCGCTCTGTTCGGCCACCGTTTTTGTGCGGGCGTCCTTCCAGGCGGCCGGGGCCATTGTCTGAACTTCCGGAAGATCAATCGCGGGACTGACGGACTTGACCTGAACTTCGCTTGAGGGAGCAACCGGTGCGGCAACATTTCTCGCCATGCGTTCCACCGCCGGGACGGCGACCGACTGCGAGGCGGCGGACGACTGGGGCTGATAGTCGGACTTGGATTCGTGGCGAACGACTTCCTGCGGAGATTCGACCGACTGCGGAACGTAAATTTTTCCCGTAACGGGCTGTTGAGTCGATGCCGGCATCACGGCGGATCTGGATGCAAGGCCCGTCGACTGTTTCACGTCGGCCAGATCGCGTTGAATCGGAACCGGCCGATCCACGGCGAGAGTTTCTAACGGTTGCTTGACCGGCGACGGGAGGGCGACGGAGCGGACATCGACATCGTGTTTTTCGGCTACATCCTGCCGGGCATCTCTCCAGGCGTTGGGATCGTCCTGCGGGATTTGCCGTTCGGCATGAGACTCCTGAACATTGATCTGGGTCGTCGGGTCTTTGCGATCGACTTCCTTTTGTATTTTTTTGATGCTGTCCTGCGGAAAATCCGCCCGGGGCGCGGCGGCCGACGGCTCCTCTGATTTGGCCAATTCCTTTCGCACCACGTCGGCGGGCGCGTTGACGTCCGGCTGATAATCGGCATGGGCCGCGGGCTCGGCGGCTTTCACGTCTTTTGTCTTGGCGGCCATCGTCACATTTTGTTTGACGTCGGCCAGCGCAGTCTGGATCGGTTCCGGAT
>JAHFCY010000322.1 GCA_023249255.1 Candidatus Lindowiibacteriota bacterium
CCGTTGTCCACCACGATAGTCTGAACTGGAACAGTCTGTCGGGCGAACGATTCAAGACACGCGGCGATGAAGGTTTCGGAATTATACGTGACGACGACGGCGGAAACCGATGAACTTGTCACGATCGCCGAATCCACGCCAAATCGTCATCCCTGATCAGACCCGCCACCCGCGCGCTCACCGCGTAGATCACAAGCGCCAGAATGCCGGCGCCGAGGACGATCACCGCCTGATGAATCCGGTCCCCACCGCCGAAAATGCGCGACACGGTCCACGCCGCTCCGACTGCCACAGTTGCGCATCCAATCGGCCGGATGATGCCGTCCCACAGAAGCGTTTTAACCGGAATTCGCACAACGTCCCGCCGGAACCACGCCAGAAGACACAGACCTGACGCCATAAACGCCAGAGATATCGCAGCAGCCACTCCGGCGGCGCCAAATGGACGGATCAGGATCGGATAGAGCGCCAGCATCGCCGCGGCCGCCACGCCGCATGACTTGAACTGGATGTCGGCGCGTCCCACGCCGATGGCGATGGCGCCGAGTCCTCCAAAGATGGCCGTCAGGCCCCAGCCCGACAAGAGCCGCGCGGTTTGAACCGCCACGGGCGAATCCATGCCAAGCCACACAAAGACCAGAGGCCGGGCAAAAACGTCCAGAAACGCGAACAGGAAAAATCCCACGGCCGCGAGAATTCGAAACGTCTTCAGCGAAAGTTCTTCGATGCGCCGGTCATCACGGCACGCGGCCAGCGCCGCCGCCGCGGGGTAGACCGGAAACCAGATCACGTTGAGGACGACTGCCGCCTTGGTAACCATCAGCGCGCCGATGTGGTAAGCGGCGATCTGATCCAGCGGCGCCCGGATCCAGCCGAGGTACAGCCGATCGCTCGTCAGAACTGCGACCAGGATACGCGAAACGTAGAGAATAAATCCAAACGACAGAAGAGATTTGAGAAGTCCCGCGTCGAGGCCGGATGATCCGTCCGTAACCGGCATCCATCCCGTCCCGATGGGCGTCCGCATCAGGAGAAAAATCAGAGCGATCAGATGGATTGCGGCGGCGGCGAGGAAGATCATGGCGAGGCGTTCGAGCGTTGGTGTTTCACTCATATACCATCGCCAGATGCCCGCGCCTTGCAGAAGACCGATGAGCATGGAGATGACGGACGCCGTATCTATTTTCTGAAGACCGGCGTAGATGCCGGCGGTCGTCCGGATCGCCGCCGTAAGGACATGGAAAACGCACAGGAATATCAGCGCCGCGTCGTCGGACGGATGCGTGTGCCGGTCGAGAAATCGTCCGAGGAGCGGATGGGACAGTCCCACTGCCAAAAGCGCCGCAAGGACAAAGAGGCCTGCGCAGGCGTACGCGGCCGTCTGAAAAAGCCGGTGAAGCCCCGACCGGTCACCGGCTCCGGCGAATTGACCCGCGAACCGGGTGATTCCAAGATGAATACCGAGATCGACGAACAAAAACCAGCCGCCGATTGTGAAGATCAGCGCCCATCGACCGTAGCCTTCCGGCCCGAGCCTGTGAAAAATCATCGGCGTGATGATGAGCGGAAGAAGAGCAGAGTTTAGAGAAAATTCAGCGGCGGAGAAAAGAGAACCCCGGACGACCTGCCGGGCGGAAGGCCGCAGACCGGTTTCCACGCGACGTCAGGAAATTTCGATTGCCCCGATTGCGGGGCGGGGCCGTCGGCCGACCACGCCGGACGGTCTTGAAGCGCTCATAGGGGCTTGTATACTTGGAGGCGCATGAACATGCAATCCTCATCCGGCGCTCCCGCCATAATCGGCGTCGACGCCCGCGAACTTGCGCCGGGTCGAGCCGGCGTGGGCCGATACCTGCGCGAATCGTTGCGGGCGATGTCGGCCATTCCGTCCGCGTCCGGCCGTCTTCGATTTGCCCTGTTTTCTCCGGAACGGATTTCGAGTGAGCCGTTCCTGGAATCGCCGATGTTTGAACGGCGGGATTCGATGGGCGGCTCCTCCGCGTCATTTTTTCTCGCGGGGTTTCCCTTCGCCGCGCGCCGCCGACGGGTGAATGTTCTGTGGTGTCCGGGATACATGGCGCCGCCCGTCTGCTCCGGCAAGGTTGCGCTTACCATCTGCGACGTGTCGTTCGAGCGGCATCCCGAATGGTTTTCTCCGAAACACCGGCTGGCCTTTGGCGCGCTGTCGCGCCTGTCCGCCGCACGGGCGGATCGAATTCTGACCATCTCGGAATTTTCCCGCGCGGAAATTTCGGAAGTCTATCGCGTTCCGCCGTCGCGGATCGTTTTCGTTCCGCTTGGACTCGATGACCGGTTCCGCCGTCAGACGGATTCCGAACGCGCCGGCGCCCGGCGGTTTCTCGAATCGATCGGCGTTCGCGGCGAATTTTTACTGACGTACGGCCAATTGTTCACGCGCCGGCATGTGATCGAGTCCATGCGGGCGTTCGCCGAAATCGCGCCGCGACATCCCGATCTGCAGTTTTTGATCGCCGGCCGGGACGCAACGTTCCCGCCGCAGAACGTCGATGCTGTGGCGGCCGGCCTCAACCGGTCCCTGGGCTGTCCGGCCATCGTTCGTGCGCCTTATCTTCCTGAAGAAATCCTTCCGGCGATTCTGGCGTCGGCCCGGGCGCTGGTATGGTTGTCGGAGTATGAGGGATTCGGATATCCGCCGCTCGAGTCGCTATTCTGCGGCACACCGCCCGTCATCGGCGATTACGCTGTACGTTCCGAAACAGTGGGCGATCGGGCCATTGTTGTGCGAACCCCGGGAGACGTCGGTGAAATTGCCGGGGGAATGATCCGCGCGATTGAGGACGAATCCGTCCGCCGTGAAATACTCCGGGACGTCGAATCTTTGCGCGGTCGATTTTCCTGGCGCGTCTCCGGAGAAAAATTGCTTGCCGCGCTGGCGGACCTGGCTGCCGACGATTGACGTTCCGGTACATTGTCAACCGGCCTGTCGGTGTTGTACGGTAAGAGCGTGACCAACGGCCAGCGGCCTCTACATGTCTGTTATGTGATCTCCAAACTCGGCGTCGGC
>JAHFCY010000323.1 GCA_023249255.1 Candidatus Lindowiibacteriota bacterium
TCCGAAAGCCTGCGGGACGGTATCGCTCTTTGCGAAGTATCCATTGGCGACGCTGTCGCCTGCAGACGTTCCGGTCGCCAGCGCCGGGGCCGAAAAAGCGCAAAGCAAGAGCAGGCCGGCAAGGAAACTTCCCAGCACCCGCTTCGCTTTCAGAGTTCGCACTCCCGCTTCGGCCGCGCGCAAAATCATCCTTGCGCCCCGGCTTGTCCGGTCCACTCGGCCTCGTTGGTCATCCGGCCGATGGCGAAATTCGTCAACGTCAGGCCGCCGCGCTGATTTCGGCCGTCTCGATCGTCCGGCCGCTTACGGACATGCTCCGGTCCAGTTTCGCGATTCGAAACAAGCGGAGAAGATTGTCATTCAACTCGGTCACGGCCAGCATGCCGTTGCCCCGCTGAAGACGCCAGGATGCGACCGCCAGAACGCCCAAAGCACGCGAACAAATCGATTCCACCACGCTGAAATTCAGAACAACCCGCGCATCCACCCGGATTGTCAGGTCGTACAACTCCTCCTTGAACGCCGGAAGGTGTTCCGCCGAGACGTCCTTCATCACGGCCGCTTCGATCAGATGATCGCTTGCGCGGATCAGTTTGATGAACATGTGAGTTACCTCCAAATGGTTTACGGCTGGATCTGTGATCCGCCGGTGAAAATTCAAATGGGTTCTTTACTCTTCAAGAACAACGCACGGGAGTCACTCAGAATGGCTTGTTCGGCCAGATTGTCGTCTAATACTTGTATTTAAAGAGGGGATGTTCGGTCCTGGGGGTCGAAACTTGGGGAGGTACTTAGAGGATTGTGAGGTGAGAGACGACGATCGGTCCGTCCAGGCTATGCTGGAATGACCCAAATGCTGGTGTTCTTAAGATGAGAAAGAACGTTCTGGCCTTTCTCGGATTCATCCTGCCATCCGGCTCGGCCGACTCTATTTACTTTTTGTGTTCTTGACTCCTAATTAAGGCAAAAAACATGCCATGTGATTCTATTTGGGTTATTAGAGGCCGATAAAGGAGGAGGGATCGTGGATTATCTACTGAATACTATGGTATTAGTGTACCTCTAAATATTTATAATTAATTTCTAAAACTCCTCAAATCTCGCTGATCCGACCGCTGGCACACCCAACACCCAATTTATAGAGAAATAATTCTCATCCCTGCCAGCGCGATTGGCTATCACACGACTTGAGAGACTTGCCCGGACCGCGGCAATGAACGATTGGGATGGGGGGTCGGGGGTTAATTAGTATATGGGGGGGATATATATTATTTTACTGGGACGTTGTTGGTTGGAACGGAGTTTACCCCCGGGGTATTATGATTTATCCGCCGCATTACTTCTTCTTCCCGGCGGTCTTCTTCAGCATCTGTATAAACAGGTCGTCCGTTTCCGGAGGATAGGCCTTGAGTTCAAACAACTGAACGAAATTGTAGTTGTCAAATTTTTTGTAATACGGCGCCCCCATCGGAATCTCAAGCCGGATGAACCTCAGCGCGTACTGCCCGATCGACACGGAATAAGTGTATATCGGGTCGCCGGTCTGCCCCACGCCCGGCCGGCCGTCCAGCGCCGAGAACGTATCGCCAAACTCGTACCATCGGTCCCCGTCCAGACTTCCTTTCACCGAAAATTTCTCCGGACATGCCAGACGCCGCCACACGCTCAGTATTTCGCTCACGTCTTTGATCGATCCGAGATCGACTTCCACCCATTGCGTCTCCAGGTCCGGGTCGCCGCTGGTCGCCATTCCCAGAAAATAGCCGGTGTTGCCGTCGGTCACCCGATCCATCAGCGGCGGCGTGTCCGGAATGTAGGGCCGGTCAGGATTGCGATAAAAAGTCCCCTTGACCGGCGCGCCTTTGGCGATATTCAATTCGTCCGTCTGAAAAAAACCGGCGACTGTGGGGATGGATTTGCCCCGCGCGTCTTTTGCGGTGATGCGGTAATAGATGTTTTTGCGGGGAGAAAACCGGTCCAGCGTGACCTGATGCACCGTTCCAAATGCGGACTCTTTTTGTGAATATCCATACTGGGTGTCATATCCGCATTCCAATTGGCCTTTCACCGCAATGTTCGAGACCCACTCCACCTCTCCCCCCTGCCACGTCCGATTCTTGACTTGGACCTGGACGGCGCGCGGATCCGGTATCCCCCGGGTTCGAAACGAAAGCCAGTTTGTGCGGATCTGACGGCCTTCGGTGTCCGACGCGAACAGCCGGTAGGTGTGCTCCTCGCCCTCCCGGAGTCCGAACAACATCGTCCGATGGGCGGTGTCGACTTCGATAGCCAACGCCACCCGGTTTGCGTTTCGAATGTCCTCTCCGTAATCGATCCGCCCGTTGGACGGAATGTTTGTGGTCCATTCGATCCCGACGGAGTGCGTTTCGATCAGCCCCGCCCTCACCGAGGTTATCTGCAGCCCCTCGGCCACAGACACTCCAGCCATCGCCAGAACAGCCGTTCCCACACCCATTATAATATGGAGAGGAAACCGCCCCGGGACCGTCACTGGACCCGAATTCTCAGAACCAGCGTGTCCACGGGGGAATTGAATGCCGCCGAGGGATCCAGCGTCTTGGTCGCCGTGAATCTCACCATGTCGGCAGTGTCGGTAAACAGGCTCTGCCAGGTGTTCGTTGTCGAATCGACGCGATAATCGATGACCCAGCCGCTCGGCGCGCTTGCCGAATCCAAAAATAGAGCCTTCGCCGGACGATAATCGTACATCACCACGTTTTTGGCCGGCGCATATCCGTCGTTCACAACCGTGATGGAATACGCGATGGTGTCTCCCGGCCGAAGCCGCGGAGCAGTTCCGGATTTGACCGCTTTCGGATTTGGCGCGGACCAGAGAGCGGACGAGTCGCTGAAATTGTTTCGCTGATCCACGGCCACGACGTAATAGAACTGCGTGTCTCCCCGAACGGCCGTGGTATCCAGATAGCCGTATGAATCCGAAATCAAACTGGCGTTAATCCGGCTGGAGAGACGACTGTCGGAGGTTGAACACCGGAAAATGTGATAG
>JAHFCY010000324.1 GCA_023249255.1 Candidatus Lindowiibacteriota bacterium
GCCCGGGCCGTGGAGAGTGGTCGGATACGGAACCATTGCGGCAGGACAAAGCTCGATCGCAGAAACGGCGCAGGCCGTCAATGGATCGGCGAATGCCCGACTGATCGCCGCAGCCCCGGATGGACACAAACTGGCGGAACACATTTGCGCGATGGCCAATGATGCTTACCTCGTGGGACATCCCGAATGGGATGAGATCGTGGATGAGGCTCTGGCTCTGAAAGCCAAGGTCGCAGGGGTGGCTGTAAAATGAGTGGGTCTGCGACGACACGGGTGTTGAAGGGAGGGCCGACGCGGCAAACCAGACTCCGGGCGAGGAAGGCCATTGAAATGCTCAAAGAGGGTGACCACGAGCGGCTGAGTTGCAGTCGGGAGTACGACAACTGCTTTGAGAATGGCGATGGGGATTGGGTTGCATTCCTCGTCATGGACGAGGCGCACAAGAATCCAGATTTCGCGCGTGTTCTCAACACGTGGCCCGCCTCCAACTTTGTCAGCAAGGATTGGGAGAGGCACTACCAGAGCATGTTGACCCGGATGGAATCTGGGAGCCTGTTTGAATGACCACAACGGCCACCCTCGCCCAATTTTGTACGAAGTTTATGGGGTTCTATGTGATTTTTGATATAACCGGGTATAACTCTCTATAAATGTGTTGGGCGGTGTTGACCGATAACTTGACGGATCGTGGACTCATTCTGAGATCAGTTTGACATGTTGTTTACATCCGGTTGACGGACGACGTGGAGCGGGGGTTTGCGGTCGATAATAACTTTGCTATTTATTTTCATTTATTGTATATTTCGCTAATAAGACTTGCCGTTATTTTCGACCCGTAAAGAGCCGGGAGGAGATGTTTTATGCGATCCAAAGAACCGGGGCGGAAAATCCATTGCCCGACCGGATACACGGCGTTTGTTCCCAATCCGTTGCCGCCGGAACTCGCTTGGACGCCCCAGCTTGTTCGTTGTCTTTCGGAGGCCGATCGGCTTCTAGGGAAACTTGCCGGCGAGGGTGGCCGCCTGCCCAATCCCCATCTACTGATGCGGCCGTTTATTCGCCGGGAGGCGGTACTTTCCAGCCGAATTGAGGGGACGCAGGCAACGTTGGGCGAATTACTTGCAGCCGAGGTGGGCGCATTCATTGACAGGGCGCCGGACGATCTCAAAGAGGTCGGGAATTACGTCGTGGCGTTGGAATACGGGATGAAGCGCCTCAAGAAACTGCCGCTCTGCCTGAGATTGATGCGCGAACTCCACCAGAAGCTGATGACGGGAGTACGTGGAGAACGGGCCACGCCCGGGGAGTTTCGGCGAACGCAGAATTGGATCGGCTCGCCGGGATGCACTCTTGAAAATGCTGCCTATGTCCCTCCCCCGCCGACGGAACTCATGGCATGTCTGGGGGAGTGGGAAAACTTTCTGCACAATCGCACCATGCCGCCGCTGGTACAGGCGGCGCTGGCGCACTACCAATTTGAAGCCATCCATCCTTTCTTGGACGGCAATGGGCGGGTCGGGCGTCTGTTCATCGTGTTGTTTTTCGTGGAACGAAATATCCTTCCGACGCCACTTCTCTATATCAGCGCATTTTTTGAGGCCACGAGGCGTGACTACTACGATCACCTCATTGGCGTCACCGAGAGGGGGAAATGGGGCGAATGGCTGGAATATTTTTTAAACGCGGTCGCCCGGCAGGCGGAGGATGCGCTTGACCGTGCAACTCGCATCAACTGCCTATTCGACAAATGGCGGCGGGAGACCACTGCCTTGCAGACGAAGGCGCCGTCGATGCTGTTGGACCGTCTTTTGGCGAACCCATTTATCACGACAAAGACGGCGACGAAGAATCTGGGTGTTGCCTTTACAACGGCGCAACGGGCCATTGACAGGCTTCAAAAACTTTCCATCCTGAAAGAGGTGAGCGGGGGGCAACGCAACCGTGTTTACTGCGCGAAGGCAATCATGGACATTCTCGAAGAGGCGTCCTTTGTCGGGAAAGGATCCAAATGAAGACGGCGACCAAGAGGCATCGTATATCCGGCGCCCAATTCAAAAATCCCTACAAGGTGATCCATTCCGTGCTGTGGGGTTCCCGACGTCGAACCCATGACGTGGATTCGGTTGATTGCGCATCCCGTGAGCCAGACGGTTCCGTTTGTTTGCGTCCGGCGGATAAAAATTCCGGTCTGTGTTACAAGCACGAACAGGCAAGGGGTCTGGCCGAATGAGCCGCGCTCTCTTTCCGGGTATAAGCGGCGCCATCTTTTCAAAAGATAGGAAACACCGGTCTACTTGGAAAACCATCGTGAATCGTTCCGGGCCTCTGCGTAAATGATCAGCGTGCCGACAATACGCGACATCTCCATTGCCGCGGGGAAAGTTGTAACAAATGCACGTGAGCTAATTGAGGAAGCAGAACTTTTACTAAACCACAAAAGACATGCTAGAGCGTTCGTACTCGGACATCTGGCCTGTGAAGAGCTATCGAAATTCTTGACCTTATTCTACTTTTCCTTCTATCTTCTTTCCGGCGAAAAAAAAACATGGAATGAAATAGACAAATATTTATTCGATCACAAGCGTAAGCTTCGCATGATGCTTGATATGCTTCACATCCGAAACCTCTTATATGCCGCAACACCAGAGAACGTATCAGAGCTTACTGAGCAGGCCAAAATGCGTGAGACCCAAGTTCCAGCCTATAATCGGTTAAAAAATTATAGCTTGTATGCCGGTTTGGGCCCGAAGGGCAAAGTTTTCGTCAAACCGTCAGAAGTAATTTCCGAAGTACAGGCTAAAGCTCACGTCTCTCTGGCCCGTGCGTTACTCACGGATTGCTTTTTGGAGCAATATGAAAAATCAGGCATTTTAGAAGCAATTATCACCGAATCATATAAAAACGTTTTTCGATGTCTTAATCCAAAGAGTCGTGAATATAGGAGCGCCCTCACACAAGCCTTTGCCATGACGATTATTTGTTCACGAGAACAAAAGATCGGGACAAAAAATAGGATTCTTCCACAT
>JAHFCY010000139.1 GCA_023249255.1 Candidatus Lindowiibacteriota bacterium
CCGTCGACGGCTACGACGCCACCGGCCACGTCCTCGCCGTGGTTGAGGCCAAACGATGTTCCCGCGACCCACGCGAAGCGGACGAACAGCTTCGCCATTACGTCACCGAGATCACGCGGCGCCAACCCTACTCGCCGTTCGGATTCATGTCGAACGGATTTGAAACGTGGTTCTGGGAAGTCGGGCAATCCAACCCGCGCATGGTCGCGCAATTTTTCACCCCAGACGATCTGACGCGCCTCCTGTTTCTCCGCCAGAACGCCAAGCCCCTGCAGGCAACGCCCATCAACCAATCCATCGTGGACCGTCCCTACCAGCACGAGGCGATCCGCCGCGTCGCCGAAACATTCGCGGCCAACAAACGCCGCGCTCTTCTCGTCATGGCGACGGGCACCGGCAAGACCCGCACGACCATGGCCCTGATCGATCTTTTCTTGCGATCTCAACAGGCGCAAAACGTCCTCTTTCTCGCGGACCGCGACGCCCTCGTTGAACAGGCGCTCACGGACGGATTCAAGGCGCATCTGCCGCACGAGCCGCGCGACCGTATCTACACGCATTCGATCGACAGAAACAAACGCCTTTTTGTCGCCACGGAACAGACAATGAGCGTCTGCTACACAAAATTCAATCCCGGATTTTTCGATCTCATCATCTTCGACGAAGCCCACCGGTCCATCTTCAAGCGGTTCACGGAAGTAATCGAATATTTCGACGCGCGCATGATCGGCCTTACCGCGACTCCCGCCAACTTCATCGACCGCGACACGTTCCGGATTTTTCACTGCGAGAACAACACGCCGACCTTTCTCTACGAATATAAAGACGCGGTCAAAGACGAATTCCTCGTCGACTTCATCCTCCGCCAGGCCCAGACCGGATTTCAGCGCAAGGGCATCAAAGGCGTCGATCTCACCGAGGAGGAACGAAACGCGCTCATCGAGCAAGGCATCGATCCTGACACCATCGATTATTCCGGCACCGACATCGAGGTCGACGTCAGCAACAAGGACACCCTCCGCAAACAATGGGAAGAGATCATGGAAACCTGTCTCAAGGACCAGTCCGGCCAGCTTCCGGGCAAGACCATCCTCTTTGCCATGACCAAGGACCACGCCGCGCGCGTCCGGGAAGTCTTCGAGGAAATGTACCCGCAACATGTCAATCTGGTCCAAGTCATCACGTCCTCCACCGAGCGCGTCCGCGACGGCAGTTACGGCGATGGGCTCATCACCAAGTTCAAGAAAAATGACATGCCTCGAATCGCCATCTCGGTCGATATGCTCGACACCGGCATCGACGTGCCCGAAGCCGTCAATCTCGTTTTCATGAAGCCCGTTCATTCCAGTATCAAACTCTGGCAGATGATCGGCCGGGGCACTCGAAATCACGAAGCCTGCAAGTTTTTTGACCGCCTGCCCGACGGCAAGAAAACCGATTTCATGATCATCGATTTCTGGCAGAACGATTTCAACAAAGAGGCCGATGACAGAGCGCCCGTCGACATCCCGGTGCTTGTTTCCCTCTTCAACACCCGCCTCAAAATTCTTGAAAAACTCCTTCCGGACCGCGAATCCGAAACGTTCAAGGAGACCCTGTCCGACCTGCGCGCGCTCATTGACCGCATTCCGCGCGAGTCATTCCCCGTGAAAAAAGTCATGGCCGAAATTGAAGATGTCTGGATGGACGAATTCTGGACGATCCTGACGCCGCGGAAAATCGAGCATTTGAAAATGAAAGTCGGCCCGCTCCTTCGGCATGCCGGCGATGTCGACGTCGCCGCCGAGACGTTCACGAGCAAGGTCGAACGACTGAAACTTCAGATGATCAAAGGCGCCTCGCCGTCGCCCGACCTCCCGGATGGAGGAAGTGCCGCGGGTGCCATGGATGGCACTGGAGCGGCCGACCTTCTCCAGTCGATCACCGAGGATGTCAGCCTTCTTCCGCCGCACGTCATCGAAGACGCCCTGTGCAAAGAAAGCGTCCAGATGGTTCTTTCGAACCGGCTCCCGAATGCGACCCCGCCGCAACTTACGCGACTCATTCGCCACCTCGCGCCCCACATGAAAAATCGGAGAAACTGTCCGAGCGCGTTCCTCAAAATCGATCTTCCGGACTTCATCGAGATGCGCGGAATCATATCGGTCGGCGACGGCGGCAAACGGATTTACGTCGAGGAATACCGCAAACGGGTTGAAGGCCGGATAGTGGAGATCGCCGAAAAACATCCCACCCTCGACGCCATCCGGCAAGGCCGTGAAGTTAGCGTCGAGGATCTGGTCGATCTGGAACGGACGCTCCATCGGGAGCTTGGCGGCGCCGACCTTCATCTCTCCGGCGAAACCATCCGAAAAGCCTACGGCCTTCGCGTCGACAGCCTCCTCGAGTTCATGGGCCGCATTCTTTCTCTTGATGCCTTCCCCGACTATGGCCAGGTGGTCCGCCGAGGATTCGAGCGGCACATTGCCGGAAAAAATTACAACGCCGACCAGATCCGCTTTTTGCGAGCGGTGCAGGAAGTCTTTCTCAAAAAACGCGGCAAACTCGTGGAGGCCGACCTCTACGAAGCGCCGCTCACTCAATTCGGCCGCAACGCCGTGGACAAATTCTTCACCCCTGCCGAAATCCGCGCGCTCCTCGATTTGACTGAAAAACTGGCGGCATGATATTGACAATTTGCCATACTTTACGGTATTCTTGAAATGGACGTCCGATACGGATCGTTCATCTGGGACGCCGACAAGGAAAAGACGAACGCCGGAAAGCACGGCGTTGACTTTAAAATGGCGGCGCGCGCGTTCCTTGACGAGCGCCGTGTGAATACCCATGACTCAAAGCACTCTCGTCTGGAAGAGCGATGGTTTTGCATCGGCAACGTCGACGGGCGGATCGTAACGGTCCGCTATACATTCCGCGCCGGGCACATACGCATCATCGGCGCAGGCACATGGCGGAAAGGAAAAATGGCCTATGAAAAAGCAAATCGACGATGATTTCCCCATCGGCAAATTGACGGTCGTCAAGGACAACCTGCCGCCGCCCGATCAGCTCTGGATTCCCGACGATGGCGTTAAGGTTACGTTGAAATTGACGCAACGCAGCATCCGGTTTTTTAAGGCGATCGCCCGAAAGAAACGCTCCAAATATCAGCGCCTGATCCGGGAGCTCGTCGACCATTACGCCGTCCTCCACGCCCGTTGATATCCGGCGACAAATTTAGTCAATGCTGACCGACGCCAAACTCCGTTCGCAAGTCGACGCCCTCTGGGACAAACTCTGGTCCGGCGGCCTGCCCAATCCATTCGACATCATCGAGCAACTCTCCTACTTGATTTTTCTCAAGCACCTCGATGAACGCGAACAGGACAACGAACGCAACGCCAGGCGGCGCGGCGAAAAGTTCAAGCCGTTTTTCAAAGACCCGACCTACCGCTGGTCGCACTGGTCGCAGTTGCCCGCCGACAAGGCGCTCAAACACGTCAAGGATGAAGTGTTCCCGTTCATCAAGACGCTCGGCGGCGGAGACGGATCTTTCGCCCAGCACATGGAAAACGCCGAAATAAAAATCAATAAACCAAGTCTCCTCATCGAAGCGTGCCGGGCCATCGACGACATGCAGATTTCGAGCCAGAACCAGGACGTTCAGAGCGACCTCTACGAATATGTCTTGAGCAAACTGAACATCGCCGGCCAGAACGGCCAGTTCCGAACGCCCCGCCACGTCATCCGAATGATGGTCAAAATGGTGGACCCGCGCCCGGACGAACGCATCTGCGATCCGGCGGCCGGAACGTGCGGATTCCTCGTCAACGCCTATCAGCACATTCTGGAGACGCACACCAGCCGGGACGTTTTGACCTACGACGAGGAGGGATACCCGCATTTTCTGGTGGGGGACAAGCTGACGAAGGAACAGCACAAATTTCTCCAGACGAAGGCGTTCATGGGTTATGACAGCGACTCGGGCATGACGATGCTTCGAATCGGTTCCATGAACCTGATCCTTCACGGAATCGCATCGCCCAATTTCCGATACACCGACAGCCTGTCGAAAGCGTTCAACGAGGAACGCGCCTACGACGTCGTCCTCGCCAATCCGCCCTTCAAAGGCGCCATCGACGCCGCCGACGTGAACCCGTCGCTTCCGGCGAAATGCAAAAAGACCGAAATTCTGTTTCTCCATCTTTTCCGGCGCCTCCTGGAAAACGGCGGCCGCGCCGCCGTCATCGTCCCGGACGGCGTCCTCTTCGGCTCGTCCAACGCCCACGTCGAAATCCGAAAGAAGCTCATCGATGAAAACCGCCTCGACGGCGTCGTCTCCATGCCCTCGGGCGTCTTCCGCCCCTACGCCGGCGTCTCCACCGCCGTCCTGATCTTCATACTCTGCGGAATCAACTCGGCGCCGAGAACTACCCCAACGACTATTTCGACGTGAACGTTAAACGAACCATCATGTCGGAGATCATCAAACTGCAAATTTACGGAAAACACAAAGCAGTCTTTGACCGGATCAACTCGATGGCCACGCGCCTGACGATCTTGAATCAGGAAATCTCCATGGTCCGAGATCTCATTGAAGGCAAGTATTGTTCAGCACTCGACCAAAAAGCGAAATGACGTCAACAGGCAGACTATGCCGCCACAGTGATCAACCGTATTTTAAGCCAGTGCATCCAGGAACAGGGCGGTAAGCTGGAAATATGCGAGAGGTTGGACGAGATTATTCGTTCGTTTTAGAAACGGCACAACAAGGCGCCTGTTTGACAACAAGCATTCTCCGTGGTCAACCCGGCAGCCAAATTTTGAAAACTCATCGTTGCGAAAAAATTCACGACAATCTCGTGCGGTACTCCTCGTATCCGAACCGGCGGATGACTTCGACGTGGCGCGTATCCTGACGCACGACTGCAATGGCCGGCAGGGGAACGCCGTTAAATGTCGTGGTCTTGACCATGCTGTAGTGGGCGGCGTCGAGAAACGCCAGACGATCGCCGACTTTGAGAGGCCGCGAGAACGAATACTCGCCGATGACGTCGCCGGCAAGACAGGTCGTGCCGCCGAGGCGGTACGTGTGCGGCTGTCGGCCCGGCAAATCCGAACCGAACACCTGCGGGCGATAGGGCATCGCCAGAACGTCGGGCATGTGCGTTTCGGCGGATGTATCCAAAATGGCGATCTGGCCGTCGTTTTCCACGACGTCGAGAACGGTGGCGATGAGCACGCCGGCGTTCAGCGCGACGGCTTCACCGGGTTCGAGATATATCTCACAGCCGTACCGCGCGCGAAATTCCGAAATAATCCGGCAGAGGCGGTCGAGATCATAGCCGGGGCGCGTGATGTGATGGCCGCCGCCGAAATTCATCCATTGCATTTTCGGGATCAGATCGCCAAAAAGTTTTTCGACGGCATTGAGCGCCGCATCGAGCGCATCGGCGTCCTGTTCGCACAACGCGTGAAAATGAAATCCCGTGATGCCGTCGAGATCGCGGCCAACAAATTGCGCGCGGCGGACGCCAAGACGCGATCCGGCGGCACAAGGGTCGTAGAGCGGAACTGGTACAGCAGACACTTCGGGGTTGATGCGAAGTCCGCATTTGACGGGCCTGGCGGAGCGCCGGACCGGATCGCGGAACCGGTCCCACTGCGTGAATGAATTGAAACTGATGTGATCGCACACCTTCAGTAATTCCTGCACATCCGTCTCGCTGTAGGCCGGAGCGCAGACATGGACCTCTCCGCCGAATTCCTCCCGGCCGAGACGCGCTTCGTGCGTACCGCTCGCGCAGACGCCGTCGAGATGACGGCGAATCAGCGGGAAGACGCTGAACGCGGCGAAGGCTTTCAGCGCAAGCAGAATCCGGCATCCGGTGCGCTGCTTGACGCGCTGAAGAATTTGAAGATTATTTTCGAGAAGGTCTTCGCTGACGACGAACGAGGGAGTGGGCGCCTCCTTGAGGCAGAGGGTTACAAAATCTTCTCTGTCCAAGGCAGGCCGTAGAGGTTGAGTTTCTCCATGAAGGGATCGGGATCGAGTTGTTCCATGTTCCAGACACCCGGTCGACGCCAGGCGCCGTCGACCATCAGCATCGCGCCGATGACTGCCGGAACGCCCGTCGTGTACGAGATGGCCTGGGATTTGACTTCCCGGTAGCATTTCTGATGATCACAGATGTTGTAGACGCAGTATCGTTTCGTCTTGCCGTCCTTGACGCCCTTGATCCAGCACCCAATGCAGGTTTTGCCCTTGGTCTGCCGGCCGAGCTGGGACGGATCGGGCAGAAGCATTTTGAGAAACTGGAGCGGGACGATTTTGGTTCCGTTGTAATTGACGGGATCGATGCGCGTCATGCCGACGTTGCGCAGAACTTCGAGATGTTTGAGATAATTGTCTGAAAACGTCATCCAGAACCGGGCGCGTTTGAGGCCCGGAATATGCCTGGCGAGGGATTCGAGTTCCTCGTGATACATCAAATAAATTTCGCGGCTTCCGATGCCGCTGGGAAACTCAAACGGCTGGTGGACCGACAGCGGCGGCGTTTCAACCCATCCGCCGTTTTCATAAAAGCGCCCCTTGGCGGTGACTTCCCGGATGTTGATCTCGGGATTGAAATTGGTCGCGAAAGGATGGCCGTTGTAGGCGGCGTTGCAATCGATGATGTCGAGTTCATGGATTTCGTCGAAATGATGCTTCAGGGCCCAGGCGGTGAAAACATTGGTGACGCCGGGATCAAATCCGCAGCCGAGGAGAGCCATGACGCCGGCGTCCTTGAATCGCTTGTGGTAAGCCCACTGCCATTTGTATTCGAACTTGGCGACGTTGGGCGGCTCGTAGTTGGCCGTGTCCAGATAATCGACGGATGTCGCCAGACACGCGTCCATGATGCGCAAATCCTGATAGGGAAGAGCGACGTTGACGACAAGGCTGGGCTTGAACGCGCAGATGAGATTGACGAGCGCAGGAACGTTGTCCGCGTCGATCTGCTCTGTCTGGATCGGCCGGACAAGGTCCGCGGCGATGCGATCGCATTTTTCTTTTGTCCGGCTGGCAAGACAGATGTCAGTGAAAATTTCCGGCGATCGCGAGCATTTTCGGACCACCACATTTCCGACGCCGCCGGCGCCGACGACGAGGACTCTCCCCGTCGCATCGAGCTCCGCAACGGAGGATGGCGACCTGCCTGATGCCCGCATAACAGATAAAGGCACACGCGGTTGTGCTTTGCTCACATTTCCCATTTCCCAGTGCCGGAGCTTACCATTATATTTTTTTGAATCAACAGAAAAACGCAGAAAATTTGAAAATAATTTCGGCCAAAAATTCAGGAAAACAACGGGGAAAATAAGCGGCGGACGGATCAAAAGAATGGACGGATCCGGCGGGGAATGGTACAGACGAACCGAATGGATGGCGGGAGCGGAACCACGCGGCTGAAAATGAGGTTGGCGAGGATCGTTTTGCTGTCGGGTTCCATTCTTGTTTCGCTCGCGTTGGGCGAGATGTATCTCCGGATATTCCCTCCGAAAGAGTTTCGAAGGCTTGAAAATCTGTTCTCCCTGATGCGGCGGGACAACTTTCTGGGTGTCGCGCTTCGGCCCAACGTGCGGGCGTTCGTGTTGAGAGAGGACGGACAGGACGAGTTTCTGGTTGAAACCAACTCGTACGGGATCCGCGACGAACCTTACTCCGGAAAAAATGGCCGCCAGAATATCCTGGGACTGGGTGATTCTTATCTGTTCGGGGACGGCGTGAACCGCGAGGAAACGATGCTGTACCTGATTCAACGCCGCCTGGACGAAAGGTATCCCGGCGCTTTCCGGACCATCAACGCCGGTGTTCCCAGTTATTCCACGAATCAGGAGGCGTTATATTATATGGAGAGAGGCGGACCGGATTTCGAACCGGCCTGGGTTCTTCTTTTTTTCTACGTCAATGACGGCGAAATGTACATCGATGCGGCCCACCCCCAAACCATTGTTTTTCACAAAGATATTCCGGTCCCGGATCCCGAACTGATTCCCAGGGTGTTTTTTCAAGAGGAAAAGGTTCCGCGGTTGGAAATGATTCGATTCATGAAATACATCAAGAAGAAATGGCGGCCGAAACCCGAGAAGGAAGACAAACCGCCGCAAGCGGCAAACCGCCGGCTGGGAGAGTCCATGATGTTTCTGAAATCCCGAACCGCCGAACTCGATAATTTTATCGACAATATGTACCACATGATCGGCACATTGGATCACCACGTCAGATCCAACGGTTCACGGCTGATCTTCGTCTATATCCCGGCGGCGCACGAAGCCGAAGACGGCGAGTCCCGGCAATGGCATTACAAAAGTTTCGGATATCCGCGGGAGGCGTGGGATTGGAACAGGCTGAACACGCGGATGATTCAATTAATGGAGCGGATCCATGTCGATTGCGTTGATCTCATGCCGGCATTCGAAGATCATTGGCGGAAAACCGGCCGAAGCCTCTATTTGAACGGGCGGGGGCATTTCACACCGGAAGGCAATCGCCTCGCGGCCGAGGTGTCGGCAGCGCGCTTAACTGCGCTGTTGGATTCGAATCGCCGATCGGAAAAATAAC
This sequence comes from Candidatus Lindowiibacteriota bacterium, assembly GCA_023249255.1. Lineage (GTDB taxonomy): Bacteria > Lindowbacteria > 2-12-FULL-62-27 > 2-12-FULL-62-27 > 2-12-FULL-62-27 > JAHFCY01. Next base: position 8,585 of record JAHFCY010000139.1, read on the forward strand.
GGGAAAATCAGCGGTGGGCGGCGGCGTTCAGGGCGGAGAGAAGTTCGCGGCTGGGTTTGAATTTCAGCGCCAGACGATCCGGAACCACAATCGGCTTGCCGGTTTGAAAATTTCTGCCAGGCCTGGCGCGGCGGCGGACCGCCGAGAACGTTCCAAATCCGCGCAGTTCCACGCGCGGCGACGACAGACACGCTTCGGACAGCGCGGAAAAAAACGCGCCGGCCGCCACGCGAGCGTCCC
>JAHFCY010000325.1 GCA_023249255.1 Candidatus Lindowiibacteriota bacterium
AGAATCTCCTCAGGCACGTAGGTGCAAAAGGTCCCGATGACTTTACCCCCGGTGCGCTCCTTCCACTCCTTGGCGTAGGAATGGCGGCTGTCGTACCATTGTTTGAATTTCTCAATCATGCCAGGTCTCCCCTCACGTTTAGAAAATTACCAGACGATTTCGAGACTAACCCTTTAGATTGATGAGTATTGGCAAAACATATGCCACAGGTGTCGCCTAGTGGTTGGGGGAAAATTAGTCTTTTGTTCTCGAAACATTCGCTTCTAACGGTCGTTCGACAACCGAAAGCTGTCTACGGAAGATGATGCTTCTATTCTCCGAGGTAGGAAAATGTGGCGATCGAGTATCAAGGATAAGAAGAATCAACGGGTGAAAAAGTTTACCGGTGTGATGGTAAACTGAACGATAAAATCCGCCCAGGCAAAGATTCGAGCGACGGCACGCGAACATCAAGCAGTCTTCACCTCACGATGGAGAGATTGACTTCTCGGCTGTCGAACGTTATGGCAAGAGAAAACTACGGAGGAAAAAACATGCCTCGACCAAAAATCATCGAATGGCCCAACAAGGCCAAGATCTGCGTTACGTTCATCATTCCGTGGGAGGTGTGGCCGGAAAATTTCGCGACCCGGGAGTCGCTGCAGCGCCAGGGCACGCACACGATTCCACCGGCCAACGCGGTGTTCAAAAAAAATATGGCAGCGATCACCGAGCGCGAGTATGGCGACCGCATCGGCATCTGGCGCCTGATGGATCTTTTCAACCGCCACAAACTGAAGGTGACTTTCCTGATGAACGGCCTCAAGGTCGAGCAGTTTTCCGAGGAGTGTAAAGGATTCAAAGCCCAGGGGCATGAGTTCTCGTCGGAGTGCTACGAGCATGAATACTCCTTCATGTACACCAAGGAGCAGGAGCGGGAGTCGATTCAGAAAACCGTCGCGGCGTTCGAAAAAGTGTTGGGGCAGAAACCGACGGGCTATCTATCGCCGGGTCACGCCTCGACGCCGCACACGTTGGAGCTGGTCGCCGAAGCAGGCTTTGTCTGGTGGGCCGATCCGCTGAACTCCGACAATCCCTACACGGTGGACTACAAGGGTAAGAAGGTCGTCGTCGTGCCGTACAACGTTCCCGGTTGCAACGACTATTCGACCTACGGCGCCGGGCGCACGCCGCGGGATCTGCTGCAGATCATGAAAGACCAGTTCGATTATCTCTATTGGGAAGGGGAGCAGGGGGCGCCAAAGTTTTTCGCCTTCAACTGCCATCCGTTCGTTTCCGGTGTGCCGTTCCGCACCAAGATCATCGAAGAGTTCATCCGCTACGCCCAGGGTTTTTCCGATGTGTGGTTCGCCAAGCGCATCGAAATCGCCAATTGGTGTCTGGAGAAGGGATACTAGCAAGCAAACGGGATGAGCGAACGCCACAAAAAGATGCCCGTCGTCGGCGCCGTGATGACTTCTTTCCCCTACTTCGTTGACGCCGACGACACGGTGGCCAAGGTCGAGCGCTTGATGGACGAACGTGAAATCCGTCATTTGCCCGTTCAGGAAAAAGGCCGGGTCGTCGGAATCGTCTCCGAACGTGACCTGCATCACTTCATCAAGCGGAGCGCGCCGGCGGAGGACAAAATTAACCTCAGGGCGCGCGACATTATGATCGCCGATCCTTATGTCGTTTCCTTCAACACGCCTCTCAACGAGGTGGTTTCCGAGATGGCGAGGCGCCATATCGGATCGGCGATCGTCCTTCGGCGGGGCAAGTTGGCGGGGGTGTTGTCGGCCAACGATGTCTGTCGGATCCTAGGAGAATATTTGGAGTCGCGCTTCGGCATCGACGGCGGCAATGATGCCGCTTGAGGCCGGCCTCCCAGATCGCCCACCGCCCGGCCAAGGTTCGCAAGTCCGGCGTCAAGTGCCCGGAACAGCAGCTCTGCCTTTTCTTAAACCCGAAGTGATCGGCGCTCGGTCAATGGATACAGCGTTGATCGCAGTTGTGGAGTTCGGGCCAGAGTAAACAACGGCAGACGGCAAGGGGGCGTTTGTCGTTGCCGCCCGGCGGCGCGGTCTCGATCAGGGACATGCACTTCATGCGCGCGCACCAAACCACGATTGCCTGCCACTGTGGAGGGCGCAAACGTCCTGCAAGCCGAATCACTCCGTACCAGATGAAAACCAGCAGGATCACCGCCCCCGCAGCGACGCTATCATCCATGGCCTTCGTTCCCCTAAGGCGCCGGCCAATTTTCTTTCGCACATTTCTCGTCACAGCCGATCTTTTCGGGCCACAACGAGCAGCTTCCTACCCGCAGCCATCGCTTGCCGAAGGCGGTGCCGCATGCCGCCAACCGCGTTCTCAGCGTGACTTCCGCAAGGACACTGGCTTCCGGGCAGGTAATCACCTTGCGCTGGCGGTACCGGCCGTACGCGTCGAAAACGACGGGCACGACGACGAAGAGCAGGCCGAACAGCACGATTACCGCGATGAGCATGAGCGCGTTAATCATAACTGGTGTCCTCCTTGCCGGCTGAACTTACCAATTTTTGGGTGAATTTAGCTATCTGCCGATTACGCGACACCCTTAGCTCCGCAATTGGCGTGCCAGAGAAATTCGTCAAGATTTACCGAAGGCAAAAAGAAAAACCGGAATTTGAGGCTATTGGAATTGAGAACGCTGGGCGCTATTTTCGCAACTCTTGGACTTAATCGAAAGACCATGCCCCCACGGGTCCGTCGCAAATTCAACAGACCGTGACGCTTTCCCCGCCAGGGCCGATTTATTTTGTCAACCGCGATAAACGAAATCCGGGAACAGGGCGAAGAGAAGGATGATGATAAACGCTAAGGGCACGAGGATGATGGCGTAGATGATGGCCCGTTCGTATTTGAGGTGCATGTAATTGCGCGCCACCAACAGCGCTTTCACGATCGCCACGGCGAAAATTAAAGCGAGCGCCTGAGCCTTGGGCAGGACCGAAGCCGCCGCCACCGAAACGACGACGAGGGCAAGGAGC
>JAHFCY010000326.1 GCA_023249255.1 Candidatus Lindowiibacteriota bacterium
TTTTGAGGAACGGGATGAACGCTTCGCGCGCGTAGCAGTTCGTGAGGAAATCTTTGGTCGCGTTGACCGGCTTCAAGGCCCTAGACCGTCAAGGGGCCGGTAGCGGGGACGGCGCATTAATGCTGACCATGTCCCCGACCCGGATCTCTTCGCGCGTCCATTCGGGCAGCGTCACGGCCGAGGCCACGTCTTCGCGGACTTTTTTGATCACGACCTTTGCGACGAGCCGGTTGTTGCGCGTGATATTGACCACCGAGTCCTTGCGCAGGCCGTCTTTCGATCCGGCCGAGAGCACGACGAAACCGTACAGCGGGTTCACATGCTCCACGCGCGCGGCTTCCTGGGTTGCGGGGTGGACGATGATGCGCCCGAGGTCCACAATCTCTTCCTCGGCCAGTTTCGCGCCCATCACGATTTTGGGCGTGGCCGCCGGCTCCTGCGGCGTTTCGTTGATCGGGTCCACGTACCGGAACGCCGGCTCGGAAAATTCCTTCTGGGCCTCTGCGATCAACCGATCGCGTTCTTTTTCGAGCGCTTCGATCTTTTTGTTCAGTTTCGCCACGATCGCGTTGCTGTTCTCGATGTATTTCGTCATGCTTTCTTTCTCTTTTGCAAGCGTGTCGATCTTGGATTTCAGAAGCGCTTCGCTCTTTTTGGAGTCCGCCAACTGGGATTCCAACGCCGCGATGTCGGACTGCGTCTTGGCCTCGAGGCCGGCCCTTTCTTTTTTGGCCTGTTCCAGCTCTTGCTGCACGCCGTCGAGTTGGTTTACGCGGCCGTTCAGCTCCTGGATCTTGACCATGAAAGCCGCCTTTTCCGTCTCTCGGGAACGGACGGTCGAATACAACAAAAAACCGGAAACGATGACCACGATTCCGGTGACCAAAATCCATATTTTGGCATTATTCATATCGTAAAAAGATTATGCATAAAAGAAACAGGGTTGGCAACAAAATTGTCGGAATTTGGCGTTAGACGTCCAATCCCGTTGAGAGGATCGGCCTTTGTTTCGTGGCGGCGTTGGTCACGGCGCCGATGTCCACCGTGCAATCAACCGCGCCGTCCCCGTCCACGTCCAGATTGTAGGGGCCGGGGTTATAACCGTCGTTCGTAAAATTGAACGGCGCCGTTCCGCCGTTGGGCAAACCGGCCGTGTAGTTCGCGCGGATCCTCCAACTGGCGTCCACGACGCCCGCCTGCGCCCGGTAATAGTTCCTCACGCGCTGCCCGCTGCCCGATGCCGAAAGCTTTTTCTGGTTGTAAGACAATTGGGTGACGTAACCGGCCAAAAGCACCAAAATCATGATGATGGCAATCGCGGCGGCAAGCGCCAGGCCGCGTTCGTTCCTAATTTTTGGGCGCTGCGCCAAGTGCCACCTCCGTATCGACGGTTACCGTCGGCGTGACCGAGACGATATGGACGTTTACCACGCAACAGTTGGGGGTTCCCGAGCCGCTTGGATTGGTGATATCGAACGTACTGCCTCCACCGGCATTGTTCAGATTGGACAACAAAAGCGTACCGGGGATGGGGCCGGATCCCACATTCGGGTCGGGGGTGTCGTCGCAGTAGACCAGCAGCTCCCCATTCCCGTTCCCTCCCCGCAAGCGATAATGCCACCAGCTGTCGCCTGCCGTGTTCGCCGGACCCGCCGGGTCGAGCGCCCCCCAGTTGCATCCCGTATAGTCGATGCGCAAATTCAGCTGATTGTTCCCGCGCGTCCGCGTCGCCGAGTTCGCGACGCTTATTTTACGCGCCAGGTCCTCGAGCGTGACATCCGGCAGCGTCGTGACGTCCAAGGCTTCTTGTGCTCTCATGAAACGGAGGCTGGAAGTGTACAACGAGACACCCGCCAACAGCACCATCGAGACCAAGACGCACACGATCAGGATCTCGGTGAGCGTGAACCCCCGGCTGCATTTCAAGGAGCGGGGCATGGGGCGTCTGGGTTCCAACAAACCTTCATCTGGACCCTTCGGTAGTCTTCCTGGGCGTCGCCGTCAGGATTCATCGGCGTGACGGTCCAGACCGCCCTGTACAGCGTGCCGTTCAACGTCGTCGTCTGCGGCGACGGCCCCGGCGGGTTCAGCGGCCAGCCGACAGCATTCCATTGGTCCTGCCGCACGCGCTCATAGACCTGTTCCAACAGGCCCCGCCCGAAATTGCAGGCGACATTGTCGGTATTGCTCGATACCCGCACGGAGGTCGAAAAAGCGTGCATCGTGATGGCGCCGACGGACGCCAGCAGCACCATCGCCACGATGACCTCCATCAGGCTGAAGCCATCGGACCGTCGAAACCGCATTTTCAATAGTTTCCGCCTTCCGTCAGAACCGGGTTTGCATTCCCATTTGTATAGTTGTACCGAAACCATTTACTGCTCGCCCCGCCCTCCACGCCATTGCGCGTCAGCGTGGCCTGGTAATCGACGCCGGCGTTTCGAGTGATGTTAATGGTATCATAGTAGCGCGCGGACATGTCTACACTGAGGGCCGCATTGGCCGCCGCTATCGTGGTAGCGCCCGGGCCCCAAAACTGGGCGGTATTCAGCCGCAGGATTTTTTCACCCATGTGAATGATGTTGAGGTTTGTCCGCGCCTCGTTGGCCCTGCCCTGCTCAACAGCACGGAAATAGTTCGGAACGGCGAGTCCGGCCAGTACGCCTATGATGACCACCACGATCATCACCTCGGTCAATGTAAAACCACGGCTGTTTTTTTTCTCGGCTAGGTCGCTCAAAAAGGGCCCCTTTCTTAGCTAATCATAACTAATTCTATATATTATTATACACGAGTATTCAGAGGCTTGCAACCAATGAATGCGAGGGCTTATACAAAAACCCCCTTTCGGCATTCAGCCAAAAGGGGGTTTTAGGTGAGGGGGTTTAGCAGCCGGCGACGACGGTCCCGGCCTGGTCGATGGTGACCAAGTAGGCTGCCGGGCAACCGGAACTTGCAGAAAAGTCCGTTCCGTTGCGGGTCGCGGTAGCCGTAA
>JAHFCY010000140.1:0-4077 GCA_023249255.1 Candidatus Lindowiibacteriota bacterium
ATCCGAACGTTTTCCGGTATCTCATCGTCTTCGTCCGGTACCACCTCGCGCTCCGGAATAATGATCGGGATGGTCAGTACCGCGCGCTCACCGCTCTGGCGGCCATTCGTCCGCACCGAAGCGACTATCGGCTGACGCTGGCCCGGATGGCGGCCGATCGCAACGACCGTGACGTCAGTCTCTATCTTCACGAACAACTCCGGCGCGAACGAAGCCTCGACGAAGCCGGGATGTTTCGGTTGTTTGAAATGTATGTCGAACAGAAAGAAACGGACAAGATGTACGGCGTGATCCAGGACATTCTGAAAACGTCGCAGAACAAAACAAACAGATCCCGGATTCTCGACGCAAAATTTCGAATCGAATTGGAGTCGGGCCGCCGGGCCGATGCGTTTCAGACAGGCCGGGAGTTGATGACGATCAAGCCTGGCGCGTGGCTGGCGGAACAGATGGTGAACCTGGCGAAGAGTCCGGAGGTGAAAGTAGATCTGGCGGCGCTGATGGCGGCCTACCGGACGTGGCTCCGGCTGAATCCCGCCGCCGTGGACAAATTTCTGGCGGATGCAGAGCCGATTCTGGTCCGCTCATGGCCGGCCGGCAAACAGGAACTGGATCCGGCTGCACGGGACCTGGCGAAACTGATGATTGATCTCCATCAAAAAAATGGCCGGAACCGCCGCGCCGCGGAAATCCTCGAACGCCTGCGGCCCTGCGAGCCGGATCCCGTGCCGGGCCTTCAGGATCTTCTCCGGATTTATACGGCGCTGAACGACGAACCGGCCACGCTGAACACCGCCCGACTTCTGCATGAAGCCCAGCCGCCCAATCTCGGATTCGGCATGAACTACTCGCGCCTTCTGATCAATCGCGGTGATACGTCCGCCGCCGTTTCCGTTTTTCTCGACCTTCTGCCTCACCAGCCCAACAACATTGAGCTTGTCGGACAATTGATGGAAACCGCGCGGCAGAAGTTTGACGGGGGATCGGATGCCGGCCTGGATGACGCAATCCGGATTCTCCGAAGCCTGATCGGGATCACGCTGTTGGACACCAAGGAATCCCGCCTGCTTCTGGCCCGCAGCCTCATGAAAAAAGACAGGATAGACGAGGCCATCGCGATTTTGCAGGCGATCGAAGGCGGCGGGTATCCGAAACTTCGAGCCCAGGCGCTGGCGGCCGAGGCGTTTTTGCAGAAGAAACAGCCGGCGCTGGCGGCCGAACTTTTATCCAAGGTGAATTTTTCCGATCCCCAGCTTTCGGATGATCTCCGAAAGGAAATGAAATATCTTCAGGCGATCGCGTTCGAGGAACAGGGGATGTTGCCGGACGCCGCGGAAATTCTGGATGAGCTGATTTTGCACGACATTTTGTATCGGGATGTCAAAGACCGGCATGCGCGGCTGTCCCACGTCAAACGCCGCCGGGAGGCGCAGATCGATTGCGCCTCATGCGGCAAATCCAACACCTCCGGCGCCCGGTTCTGCGTGCACTGCGGCTTGCCGATGTCCGCCTGAAGCCGAAACGTTGACTTCGAATCCGTCCATGTTTAGACTCCGGCCAACAGGTAGAGGGAGAGGAGGGATGCCACAGTGAATCCATTTCGGCCGGCGTACCCGGCACGCGGCGCGAGCGGCCTGCGCGGACATGTGATGGTCTGGGCTTTGTGCGCCGTTGTCCTGTCGGGTTGCGATGAAACGAAAGACTTGCAGAATTTCACCATTCCGGCCGCCGTCCGTCAGCTCCATGTCCGCACGTTCGAAAACAACACGTACGAGATGGGAATCGAGGACCTGATCACGCACAAGACAATCGAAGAAATTCTCAAGGACGCGCAGGTGTCGATTGTGGACGAATCGGAGGCCAACGCCGTCCTTCGCGGCACCGTCCAGAAATATGTCCGGGAACCGATCGCGTTCGATCAGAACAACGTCGCCACCCTCTATCGCATCTATGTTGTCGTCCGGGCGGATTTGATCAATCCCAAAACGCAGGATCTGTACTGGGTGGAGCCGATCATCGACCACGAGACCACCTACTCGACTGTTTCTGCCCCGATCGAGACCGAGGCCATGGCCAAGGAGCGCTTGGCGGCGCTGATCGCCACGGATCTGTTGACCCGGGTGACGCAGGGCTGGATCAACATTCGGAAATAATCGCCCGCCGAGCCCGCCTGTTGACGCCGCCATCCCGATCGAGCAAACCGGACGGAGACCTGCGGCCGGATTCCTTTCTCCCGTTATTCCGTCGCGATGTGAAATCGCCGGACAAATGGCCGGCGTGGATTCTCATCCGATGGGAAGATTCTTTTTTACTTCGTGATTTCCTTCATAAATTCTGGGATGTCCTGCAGGCGCCCGACATTTCGGCGGAACGCGTGGTTCTCCACGTGCGTGATGCCGCTTCCGCCCGGCAACTGTATGAGGAGATTGCCGCGCCGTCGCTCTTTTCCTCGACCCGCCTGATCGCCGCCCACATCGCGCGTCCCCTGAAACGCTCGATATCCCTGGATGCGCTCTCCACACAGCTTTCGGCGATTCCGGATCGAACGATCGTCGTGATGGCGCTTGAGGGCATGGCAAAGCTGGATGAGGAGGCCGCGGCGCTTTCGAAGGCCGCGCCCGCGTCTGCGGGAGTTCGCCGCGGCGTGCGCATGTCGATCTGGCATCCGTATGACCGCGCAAAGTACATGTCGATCGCGCAGGAGTCGATCCTCGTTCCGGCCGCCATGCGATGCAGCGTCGAGACCCTGCAGTTCTGGCTGTATCGGCTCGGGTCAAATCTCGACCGATTGGAGTCGGAGGCGCGCAGAATGAAAATCCAATTTCCGGATGGGCAGGTGACCGTGGAGCGTCTGGAGCAGGTGTTTGAGGTTCCGCACATTCACGAGGAAACCATCTGGCGCGCGGTCGAGGCGGCGTTGACGGGCGACATTTCCGCGGCGGCGCCGGCGCTCGAAGTGTTGCTTCAGTCGATGGATGTGAACGCGGCGACGGCGGAAATGACTTACATTCTGACCGGCATGAATGAGTTGATCCGGGCCGCGGATACGCCCGCCGCCAGAGAGGAAATTTTCCGACGGCTCAATATCCGGGGGAAACGGACTCAAACACGGCTGACCGCGCTGGTCCTGCGCCTTCGCACGCCCATTCCCCATCTGGCCGACCGGCTCCTCAAGCTGGACCTTGCGGTGAAGCAGACTCGCTCGACGGCGGGCCGGCAGGAGGTTTTTCTTCGGACGTTTCTGTCGTTATGCGGCGAGCCGGAGCCGGCGGTTTAAACGGGCGATTTTGCGGGCCGCGGTATTTTTGTGAATGACACGGCGCTTGGCCGCCTTGTCGATCGCGCTCTGCGCCTCCCGGAGCGCCTCTTTGGCCGCCTCCAGATTTTTGGCGTCGATGAACTCCAGCGTTTTGCGCTCGAGTGTATGGATCCTCGTTCGATAAACTCGATTGTCCGAGGACCTGCGCAAATCCTGCCGCGCTTTTTTAATGGCCGAACGAATATTGGGCACGTTGCCACCTCCTTGAAAGCGCAGACTCTATCTCGTCTCATACGTTCCGTCAACACGCCGATCGTCTCGCGATTTCTGGCATCGGCCCTTCTCTGCCTATTCGTTGGAATGCCGTGCGCCGCGGCCTTGAACAAAAATCTCGTGAAACTGCGGACTTCCGGCAACGTCGAAATCCTCATGGAGGAAGGCCAGCGGGTTGTCGAGTTCACCGACAATGTCCAGATCGATTATGGCGAATATCATGTGACGGCCGGCAAGCTGACGCTGAACGAGGAGGCGGGCAGGGCCTGGGCCGAGGGGGGGGTCCAATTGACCGGGCCGATCGGTTACGCGAGGGCCGGCCGCGCCTGGCTGGAACTTTCCACGGAGCGTATCTTCATGGAGGACCTTGAAGCGAAACTTGGTCCATGGACCGCGTCGGCAAAAAAAGCCGACATATCGGGCGATAACATCAACCTCTACGATGCGGTCCTGACGCCCTGTCCGTCCTCCTGCCCGCTCTACTCGCTTCATGCCCGCCAGCTGTCGCGCGAATCGCCGTTCCGGTATGTCGCGCGGGGCGTGGT
>JAHFCY010000140.1:4087-8771 GCA_023249255.1 Candidatus Lindowiibacteriota bacterium
TGCCGCATTTCTACTTCATCCCGTTTTTTTATCTGCCCCGATATACGTATGAGCTGGAACAGCCGGAGGAGGGGGGGCCTCTGGTTCCCAGCCGCCAGGGATTGGAAATCAATCCCGGCCGGGGCAATTACGTCGGCTATTTTTTGAAGACGACGTGGCGAAAAAAATTATTTGAGAAAAAATTATTGTCGACATTCCACGCTGATTTCTACACCAGGCCCGGCCCGGCGGTCGCGGAAGAAGTTCAGTACAAATCCCCCACCGCGGAACACTACACCTACGCGCTGTTCACGCGGGCCCGCGATATCGACCGCGGCGCGGGCTATCGCCGTCAACCGGGTTACGACAACCGCTGGCGGTTCTGGCAGATCTGGAACCGGAAACTGCCGTCAGGACATTTCAAAACGTTCGTCAACGATGCCTCGGACAGTTTTGTCGAAAGTGATTATCGCTTGAATCTCGGTGAGACCCGCTTGCGAGACCGCGAAATCGACGTGGAGCTTGCTCTCCAGAAACCGTCCTACACGCTCAAGTTCAACACCGAACACGTGAGCACGTTGAACCTTCGGGGCAACAACTATGAACTCGAGCGCCGCCTGTTTCCGTCGATCACATGGCTGACGTATCCGCTGCCATTGGTCAAATCCAGGCACCCATCGGTCGGCCGGGGCTGGCAGGTCTATGGCCACGCCGCCGCGCAGAGCGCCTATGGCCGCGATGCCGTCAATCGGCCGGATGGCATGCTGGCGTCGGGCCGGATGGGAGGCATCTTCACGATGCCCGTCGCCGGCCGTTTGACGTCCACGATCGAACTCACCGCCGAGAACGACTTTCACAAAAAAGAACTGCGGACAGAGTCCACTTTCAACACGCCCAAAACGAAAACACGCCTGACGCTGCACCAGCCGTGGCTGAACGCCAGCCTGCAGGCGGAAGTCGGATATGCGCGCGAGAAATTGTGGGAGAACAAATCTCTTGCGCCGCCGAAGGGCGAAATCGAACACGAAATTTTCACGACGCTTCGGTCGAACCTTCCGCACTGGAAAAGTTCGCTGGCAACCGGTCTGGATCTGCGGGAAGGTAAATCGGGATTGTCTGATTTTCTGTTGCAAACGAGATATTCGGCCGGTTGGATCAACGAACTGGCGTCATTCGTCCGGTACGATCCCGAGGCCCACCGCCTTCAGAGCCTCTTTTCAACCGCCTCGGCGACATTTCGCCCGGGATTTTCCGCAGGCCTCGGCTTCCAAACCGTCCACACAGATTCTGAAATTCAAATTCAGTTTACACCGTCCGCCACGTTCGAGACGCTCGACAAAAAATATCGGGCAAGTCTGGCCGGTTTTTATGACGCGAAACGGCATCAATTACGGACTTTGTCGTTGAGCCTCAGCAAGGCGTTCCGGTGCGTTGAAACGTCGCTCAAAGTTTCCAAGAGCGACAAGGATTTTCAGATCAATGTCGGGTTTCAGTTAAGCGGATACAGGGCCAGCCCCGATATTCTTCGCAACGCCGATGTCAACCCAAGCACGGGCGGCGCCGGATCGCTCCCGCCATAATACGACCGGGGGGTCGGCTCAGGTCACGAAAATCAGCCGATAGAAAAAATAACTGAGCGCCAGAAGAAGGGCGTTCGGAAGCCACGCCATGAGGCACGCCAGATCGTGCGAGGTCGGCACGACCGCCGCGGCCAGAACGAGCAGGATGTAGTAGCCCGCCAGAATCGCAAGCGTCAGAATGAAACCGACCACCCGGTTTCCCCGTTTGATGATCATGGACAGGGTCGCGGCGAACAGCGCGAAAAAAAACGGCGAGAGGATGATCGACCATCTCTGATGGTATTCAAATTCCTCCTCAAGCCTGCCCGCCTTCGCCGCGCGCCGGAGCGCGAATAAGCCGAGATCTTTGAGCCTGGGCTGGGATGCGGCGACGATGTCGGCGGTCGGGATCGCCTGCCTGGCCGTGTCAAACTGGACGGAAAGATGTTTCTCCTGCTGGGTCCAGAGGATCTGCCCCTTTTTGAACAGAAACACGGGCCCTCCTCCTCCGCGGTCCACGCTTGCGGCTTCGGCCAGAATCTGAAATGACGGCGATCCGGCATATTCAAAAAAAATGTCTTTGAACACCGGCGTCGGCCCCGGCTCGATATCCTGGCAGGAAAATTTGACGGGTCCGAGCGAGAGAAGCTGTCCGGGCGTGATCAGGTTCTCCACGCGGATGTCTTTGCGAATGTCGATGAGTTTTTCGCGGAATGCAATCCGGGCCGGCGGGGAAATCCACGCCTCATTCAAAAAAAGTGAAATGGCCAGGATCATGCCAAGACCAATCGCGGGCGAGAGCATGTCCGCCGGCGAAACTCCGGCCGCGCGAATCGCCGTCAACTCCTCCTGCTGGGCCATCTGGCCGTATCCGATGAGAATCGCAAACAGCAGGCTCATCGGAATGGCATAGGAAAGTCCCGACGGCATCCACAAAAACACGATCGAAAAAATGCTTCCGATCGACACGCCCTCGTGCAATACCAGCCGCAGAAGGTTCATGAGCTGTCCGAGAAGCAGAAGCCCGGAGAAGAACAGGAGCGCCGCGATGAATAATTTCAACTCCTCCTTCAGGCAGTATCGCGTCAGAATCCGCATGCCGGGACTATAGCAGACAAACGCCCCCGGCCAGAAGTCGAGGAACTTGAAAGAACTTGAAAGAAAGGATTTACAAATTTTCTCCGCCATTCTAAATTACCCGTATGTCCGGTCATTCGAAATGGGCGAACATCAAATACCGCAAAGCCGCAGTGGATGCGCGCAAGGGATTGGTGTTTTCGAAATTGTCCAGGGCCATCCTCATCGCGGCCCGCCGGGGCGGCAGGGATCCCGAGGTCAATTTTGATCTGAAAACGGCTCTCACCAAGGCCCGCGAGTTCGGTCTGCCCAAGGAGAACATCCAGCGCGCGATCGCGCGCGGCGTCGGCGAGGTCGACGGTGTGTTGATGGAGGAATTGGTGTACGAAGGATACGGTCCGGGCGGCTCGGGATTCATTGTTGAGGCCGTTTCGGAAAACCGCAATCGCACGACTTCCGACGTCCGCCATCTCTTCTCGAAATTCAAGGGCGCGCTCGGTACCGCCGGCTCCGTATCTTGGAAATTCAAAAAGAAGGGGCTTCTCGTCGTGCCGTCCAACCGGGCCGGCAAATCTGTCAGCGAGGATGAAGTTCTCGATCTTGCGGCCCAGATTGGCGCCGATGACATGAAGGCCGTCCGGGACGGATTCGAAATCGTCACGCCCCTTGAGGAATTTAGCCGATCCCGGATGGAAATCGAAAAAAAAGGTTATCCCATCCAGCTTGCCGAACTCACGCTCATTGCGGCCGTGCAGGTTCCCATCGGCGGCGAAACGGCCCGGCAGGTCTTTGATCTCGTGCTGGAATTGCAGGACCTCGAGGATGTCCAGAACGTGACAACCGACGCCGACCTCCCTGACGAACTCTTTTCGCAGGCCGCCTGACCGCCGCATGATCCACTCATTGAGGGGCAAGCTCGTCAAGAAACAGCCGACGTTTGTGGTCATGGAGTGCGCGGGGGTTGGATTCGGCGTCCATGTGACCCCAAAAGACGCGGAGCGAATTGGCGGCTTGGGAACGGAATTTGCTCTCCATATATATATGCATATTTCCGAGGGCGACGTTCGGCTGTACGGTTTTCGCGAAGAAAAAGATCTCGAATATTTTTCCATGCTGTACGGGGTGGACCGGGTCGGGCCGAAAACGGCAATGGGGATTGTCTCCGTCCTGTCCCGTGACGTCTTTTTATCGGCGGTTTCCCGAAAAGACGCGGCAACGCTTTTGCGTGTCCCCGGTGTCGGCCAGAAAACCGCCGAACGTATCCTCTTTGAACTTCGTGAAAAAATCCCATCCGCAGGCGGGCCTGTCGAGACGGCGATTGAATCGCAGGCAATCGAAGCGCTTCTTTCGCTGGGATTTGACCGCAAGTCAGCCGAGAAGGCGGTGTCCGCGTCCCGCGGCGCAGGTGCGGCGACTCTCGAATCTCTCGTCACCGCGTCCTTGCAAAAGTTGGGCGTGTCCGAGGGTCTTCGGTGAAGCTCTTGTCAAAGGACGAGTTGTACAAGTAGGGTAATCCGGATGGCTAGGATTCTGGTGATCGATGACGAACCGGATACGATGAGAATTCTGGAGGCCAAACTGACTGATGCCGGCCATCAGGTTCTTCAGGCGGCTGACGGCCCCAATGGCATTCAGAAGGCCCGCGATGCATCCCCCGACATGATTTTGCTGGACGTCATGATGCCCGAAATGGATGGCCTGTCGGTTTTGAAAAAATTGAAATTCGATGCCGCGACGGAAAAAATTCCTGTCGTGGTCATCACCGCCAAAGGAGAAAAAATGGAAAACTTGTTCATCATGGAAGGCGCGGCCGGCTATCTCACCAAGCCGTTTGTGTTTCAGGAATTGCTGGCGAAGATGAATCATTGCCTTGGCCGGACACCCGGGCCATGAGCATATCTTCAACGGTGTCTTCGACCCCGGCCGAATTTCGCCAGCGGCTCCTGTCAGCCGTCGGCAAACGAATCGTGGGACAGGCGGAAATTCTCGATCAGATGGCGGTGGCGCTGGTCGCCGGTGGGCACGTTTTGCTCGTCGGCGTGCCGGGGCTGGCCAAGACGCTGATGGTG
>JAHFCY010000327.1 GCA_023249255.1 Candidatus Lindowiibacteriota bacterium
TTGCTGGACCTCGGATATGACGGCAGGCTCATGGTCAGCGAATTGTTCCGGTGGCGCGACATCTGGTCGCGGGATCTTGGGACGGGCCTTGCGCCGGGCGCGATGATCGGCGGCCGGTACGACGCGGCCCGCGCGTCGATTCAATATGATCTGAACCGGTACGCGGCGGCAAATCCGCGGGGATTGCGGATCACGGAAGACGCCTCGCAGGGCGGATCGGCTGAAGGAACGGCGTGGCTGACGCGCGCGGTGTGGCGGTACTACCAGCTCACCGGCGATCGCGCGTTTCTGGCCTCCGCCGCATCGACGCTTCGTCCGTGGGTCGACGCGTGGATTGACCGGGACGCGGATGAAACCGGTCTCATCGTGGATGTCACGGAATGGATGGACCATTCAAGGTTCTTGCTGTTTCCGGACGGTTCGCGGGTTCTCTATTCCAACGTCCTCATGGTTGAACTTCTGAAAACATTTTCCAAAATCGAGAACGAACTTGGCAATCCGGACGCGTCCGGCCGGATGGATCAGGTGAAAGCTAGATTCGTCCGGGGAATCAACACGAATTTGTGGAACGAATCCGCCGGCGCTTATGACAATCTCATTTTGTGGGGCCGGCACGATGAGCGGTTGTCCTCCGGTGAAAATGCTCTGGCGGTTTTGTCCGGTGTAGCGCCTCCGGACCGCGCGCATCGGGCGCTGGATGCCGTCCGGAAACAAAACTGGCGGCCGGCGGGGTCGGTCACGATTTTTCCGCCGATGACACATGTGGATGATCGAAACGATCAGAACGTCCGCGTCTGGCCGTGGTGGAACGCCGTGGAGGCCCGGGCGCGATTCGGGATCGGCGACGTCGAGGGCGGCGTCACGCTTCTGGACAAATGCGCCGCGACTCTGGAGGACGAACATTATCCCGGATTCGTGGAAGAATTACTGACGCCGGAGGGTGTCAGCGAGGGCGGCCACGCGTTCTTGAGCGCCGCCGGCACATTTTTGGACGCGGTCTATGAAGGATTGTTGGGAGTCGAAATTCTCGAAGCCGGGTGTAGTCGCATCCGGGTAGTGCCGCATGTGCCGGCCTGGGATTCGTGGGAGGCGGTTGTTCCGCTTCCGCAAGGCGAGCTGGCATTGTCGTATTCCGGCAAACGTCTCCATGTTCGCGTGACCGACCCCCGCGTCAAGATCATTGAGGCGCCGGAAGGAGCGGTGGTTGAGGGCGCGACCCGGGCTGACATATCCAAACCGGTTGCACCAGAAATTCCTCCGTCTTCGCCTCCCGCTCCCGTGCCGTCTCCGCGTCTCCGTAAAGCGGCGTTGTTTACAGAAGCCGGCGTATCCTCCACCGATTTTCCCGGGCTTCCCAAACGGCGCGTGACTGCGGATCAGTTGATGAATTTGAATCCCTCTGACGTCGGCGCTCTCGTGATTGCCGGAAATGCGTTGCCGCGCCGCGCAAGATCTGGCGGCGACGTTCAGGCCGCGCTGTCGAAATATCTTGACGCGGGCGGCGCGATCGTGTTTTACGGCGCGACGATGCAGGACCGCGGCACGATGGGAGAACAGGGCGGCGTTGTCGAATGGTACGAATATCTTCCGGCATATAAATACAATCCGATTTCCGGCTGGCGATTCCATGTTTCCGCTGACGGGCCATCCGTTGCGCGCGAAAAGGAACAAGGCTACGTGAACGGCTGGAGCAACCCCGACTATAACGACGGTGACTGGAGGCCCATTCGCGTTCCGGGCTGGTGGGAAGATCATTTGGGTCATGCATGGGACGGGTGGGGCTGGTATCGGACCGCGTTTGATCTTCCGGAATCGGCCCGCGGAAAAACCATTGTCCTCGATATCGGCCGGATTGACGATGATGACTGGACTTATGTCAACGGCGTCCAGATCGGCTCCGATAAAGGCTGGCAGACTCACCGGATCTACTACATCAAACCTGATTCGAAATCCTATGAAGCCTTGAAATTTGGCGCGAAGAACATCCTCGCGGTCCAGGTTTTCGACGGCGGCGGCGGCGGAGGTCTGCATGCCGATCCGACCCGCGTGGGATATGAGACGAATGACTTTTCATGGCAGCCCATCAATCCGAAAACCGGGATGGTCAGCGACAAGCCCGTCCGGCACGGCGTCGTTTCCTGGGGACCCGGCGGGGACTTTTTCAATTCCTGGGAAACTTCCCGCGGCGTCTTTGGATTCAAGGTCGCCGGCCATGGAGCGAAATTTGCCGGAGGAAGACTTGCGGACGAACGATCGTCCGCCCCGGTCGCCGACATTCAGGTCGACGTTCATGAAGCATTCACCGATTTTGCGGTGTCCCGCCCGTGGCGGTTTGATCCTCTGGCGTTCACCGAAACAAACCGGAGATTTCTCTACCCGGACCATGGTGAGCGTTACCCTTGCGCCGCGCGCGTGGTCAACACAAAGACCGGCGGCGAATTTATCCTGATTCCGTCATCGCTGGCCGCAACGCCCACCGGTTCACAAATTTTGAAAAAGTTGAAAGTCCAAGTAGATGCCAAACCTTGAATCTCTAATCAAAGGAGAAATCGCCCATGGTGAAATTATGGTTGTCTGTTGTGGCCGCAATGATGATCGGTCTGCCCGCATGGTCTGCTTCAAACGATATGCCTGATCAGAACCTGAACCTGTCAGGCGTCTGGTCATACGTCGCCGATCCGGACGGATCTATCAAAGAGTCGTCCGTGCGCGAACGCCTCTCTCAAGGGTCTCTGAAACAGATGCCCGTGCCGTCGAACTGGTCTCGCCGGGATCCCGATCTGCTGAATTACAGCGGCGTTGTGTGGTTTGCCCGGACGTTTTCCGTGGATTCGAAACTCTCCGGGAAAGATCGCTGGCTGGCGGCCTTCGATGGCGTCGACTATGAGGCCTCCGTGTTTTTGAACGACAAGCCGGTCGGCACGCATGTCGGATATTTCGAACCGTTCCGGCTCGACGTGACCGATACGATCCAGT
>JAHFCY010000328.1 GCA_023249255.1 Candidatus Lindowiibacteriota bacterium
ATTGGAGATGCGTTCTCCGTCCGAGGAAGTGTTGCAAACCTGATGTTGATCGTCCCGCGGCACGACCCGGTGAGCGAGAAGGCCAAGGTGGATGGATGGTTTAAGACCGCACCGCTCTGGCAGAGACTACCCGGATATGTTCAACGCTATGTCAGAGATGCAATCAGCGACTATTTCAAAACCAATGAGCGACGGGGTGGCGGGTGGAGCTACATCGGGAATATTAATATCCCAAAAAATCCCGCCGGGCAACAGGCCACGCGCGATCGTCTCTTGGCTTCGGCCGTTAAAGGACTGGACGCCGGCAATACCGCAGAGCGAGTGCACCAGATCCATATCATTCTCAAATCGGCAAATGTCAAAACCACCGTCGACATCAAACCGCTGGAAGAGCTCTTCACTCCCGAGTCGATGGCCCAGATAGAGGCCGGTTGCCGGGCACAACTTGCATCCATTCACTCGCCCCATGATCCCGCCTACGCGGCCTATCTCCTTTTTTTAAGCGATTGGGTCAATGTTGCCCGCGCCGCCCCGCCGGAGGTGAGCGCGCTCCCACTCCGTCTCTTTGTAGAACAATTTCCTGCCCCGGTTCTGACCCCGGACAATGTCTACGCCACCGGAGAGATATTATCCCTTCTCAAGGCGGTACCCGGATCGCTCTATGGAAACTACATCGATGCCGTAACCCATAGTTTTGAAGCCCGCTATCTGGAACCTCTTGCCGTAGCCGGGATCGCCGAGGCCACAGCGGTGCTCCAACGTCTCTTCGCTAATTGTGGCAATCAATATCTCGGAAAAAATTTCCCGGCCTTTGCCCGCAGCACAACACAACCATCACGTGAAAACGCTATCCTCGAAGAGGACGGCATTGTTCGGATCCAGTCCAGAGACGGACGCAATCTGTTCGATGATCTCTTTGAGACACTCCATGCGGTCACCGCCGACCGACTCCACGAGGTGATGATGTTCCCGGAACACCGCAGGACCTTCATGGCACGGGTTGCCGACGCCGATCGAGGCCGCGCCGAACTTCTCTTCAACCAGTACGGCAAGACACTCACCGTTACCCTCCGAGACGACACCGGGCTTGTGGACGACCTTCACGATATCCGGGATCTGGCGAGCCAAACCGACTTCACCGATCTGGGAAGCCTGCGCGACTTTGCCACAACGCTTGTCAACCGCGGAACCAACAAGGCCGCCAACCTACCGCGGGTCTTTGGGGCAGGAGATGCCTGGCGCCGCGAGATGTTCGAAGGGCAGGTGGCCACTCCCACTCGCCGGGGAACTTTGAAAGGGGATATTCCGGTAATGGCGCTAACATTAAAAGACGGCACCGAGCTCGGGCATATGTACGTCGTCGATATGTCCTCCGGTCGTTTTACCGCAGAGATGATGGGAAGAACACAAGCCGAGCCGCCATTGTCCGGCCAGCAAGTGACAAAACTCAAACCGAATATGGTCATCGAAACCTTCGGGATCTATGCCGACAATACCAACACCGGCCCTGCCTGGGCGATGGGAATTACGGGCAGCAATGGTCGGCGCCGCGTTCTGAATTCTTTTTGGTCGCCACGCGTCGACGGGGTTATTGTCATCGGCAAAAATGGCCGCAGTTTTCGAATTGTACACCGTGAAGCATTGGTGGGAGGCTTTGAGAAACGGAGTCGCTTCGAGGCCGATTTTCGGGATGGAAAGATTGTCAATTACGCCCAGGCCCAGCTGCTCATCTACAACGGAAGCAACGTCTTCAACGGTAAGACATTTATTTCACCGACTAATACCTACCGTGACCAGAAAAGTATTTTGGGGGTCAATAAAGAAGGGGAGCTGGTCGTCATCAACCTGCAACAAGACGTCACCTTCTACGAGACCTACGAAATTTTAAAGCAACTTGGTATCCAGGCAGCGGTCAACATGGACAAGGTCGGCCCAATCCACGACCACACCGTCGACCCCGCCGGAAAGCACCACTACGATGGCGGCGAAGGGGGGATGATGAACGCCGTCTCACGCTTTGCAGTCTCGTTTCCTTAATCCGAATTATTTCGAGCAACCTACTCCGAGAGCTCGCGAATAAACCGGCGCGATGTCGCAAGTCCATCTGGCAAGGCCCGTCGATTTTTATGGTGCCCCTCCCGAACTTCCTTGGAGGAGTGGGCGCACCGATAGCACGACGGACCGGCTCGCCTTCCGGCTCCATCAAGTGATACAACCAAACCCAATTTTGTTCGGGGCCGATGGACGCCCTATTCATCTGCAGGGGTCTCCTTCCAAACACTCGAATATTTTACTTGGATTCAGTTGTGACGAAGGGGTCAGAAGAAATTTGGGACGGCCCGGCGCCGCTAGCGGCCCCGACGCGACACGACGGGCTTTGGCCTCGCTCCCGTTTCACGATCCCTCATTTGATATCGTCGATGCCGGTGACTTGGTTTACCGGGAGGCGGTCTCCGGCGAACCGCTCGCCGGAGTGCAGGCGGCCCTGACGGCATCGGTCCAAATGTTATTGGGCAGCGGTCATTTCCCGATTGTGATGGGGGGCGGCAACGAGGCCTCGTGGGGAACCGGAAAAGGAATCTACGATTGGGCCCGATCGTTCACGCCACATAAAAAAGTTGGCATCGTCCTTTGGGATGCCCACTTCGACTTGCGTTCGGTTGAGGAGCGCGGAGTCTCCTCCGGCACTCCATTCTGGCAACTGGCCCAAGACGCCCAGACCAACGGTGATCCCTTCCATTATATGTGTCTTGGTGTGCGCCGCGTCGCAAATACCGCCAGACTTTTTGCCACTGCCAACGAACTCGGCGCCCATTTCGTCACGGCCGATGATTTTATGGAGATAAATCTACACCGTCTGGCACACACCTTGGATACATTCATAGACGGTGTCGATGTCATTTTTGAAACGGTCGACCTCGATGTCTTCGGCGCGGGGCACGCCCCGGGGGTGAGCGCGGTCAATCCC
>JAHFCY010000329.1 GCA_023249255.1 Candidatus Lindowiibacteriota bacterium
CGGAAAGATCAGCGACGAGGAGAAGCAGGCGGCCAAGGGGGAGATGGACAAGGAGAGGGCCGAACACGAGAAAGACTATAAGCGCTTTGACAAGGACGGCGACGGAAAGATCAGCGACGGGGAGAAGCAGGCCGCGAAGGCGGAGATGGAGAAAAGAAGGGCCGATCACGAGAAGGAAAAAGCGGAGAAAGAGCACAGGGATCATCAATCCGAAAAGCGACACGACGACAACAAAAGGAAATAAGTTCTTCGACCTTTGGCGTGGGTTGCCCCGGATACCTTGGGTTATCCACAACGATTTGACAGAAAATTGACATGATCGGCAGGAAGTGTCATATATAATATAAGGAATTATATAGACAATAAGTAGATAGGTGCGTTTTTCTTGCTTGACAAGGTCTTTACGAGGTGGGAAACTTGCATGGTCAGGGTGGCTCCGTCAGGGGTCGCCTACCTAAATGATCATTCTTACATAGGTACATTTTTCAATTTTCCAAAGGGCGCAAGAGAAAAAGGGTTGGCATAAAAATTAAGGTTCGGTGAAACCGCTTTCAGCCTCACGACAAGCTCCGTGAGCCGGGGCGGGTGTCTTCTTTTGGACTTATGGAAAGAATTATTCAGCATGACATTTTCCGGAACGATGATCTCCCGCGCGTGTCGGCGATTTTTTCGGCCTGCAGGATTCGTCTGCTCGCTTTTTGTTCAACCATTCAAAGTTTGACCCCGCCTTTTCCGGCAACCGTTGCATTGGTATTCGTGTGCGGGATTGTCGTCGGGATGCGGTCGCCGGGAGCATGGGCCGATCCGTTTCAGAATTCGGCGCGGGAAGCCGCGTACCGGGTGAATGTTGGATCGACGACGGATTACACGGATACGGAGGGCAACGTCTGGCATTCGGATCGGCCATACGATCCCCATGGGTCTGACGGATTCGGATATGTTGCGGGATTGGACGGCGCGAGTGGCATAATGTCCGGCGACGTCCTCGGCACCTGTGACGATCCGCTCTTTGCGAGTTATCGGCAGGGATCCATAATTGAGTACCGGTTTGACGTCGACACGGGGGGTTATTATTTCGTCAACATCAAATTGATGGAACCGGTTTACACAGAGACCGTTCGGCGGATGTTCAGCATCTATTTCAATGATTTCAACGTGTCGGCGGGAGGGAACCCCAAAGGAGAGATCGTCGATCCGTATTCCTGGTCCGGCGGTCGGGATCGCGCGATGTCCATCGTTGTGCCGCACTATGCCGTAAACTCCCATGTTCTGCGCATCACATTTCTACCGGTCGGCGGCGGAGGTTCCGTGATTTTGTCGGCGATCGAAGTTCGAAGAGTGCAGGCCGGCGCCGCTGATAACGGAATTCCAAATCCGTATGACCAGCAGTTTTCCAATCGCGGCTCAACCAAACCTGCCAGTTGCGCGTGCGGGGAGGGCAAGCGATGAAATTCGATAATTCACGCCTGACCCCGTTTTTCTCATTTTTCTTCTTGGCTGTTGTCGTCGTCGCCGGGCTGGGAGTGACGCCGGCGGTGGCCGTGCCGTTTCAGAATATGATGTGGAAGGGAGGATGGGATTATCGGGTCAACATCGGATCGACGACGTCTTATACGGATACGGCGGGGAACAAGTGGGAGGCCGACGCGCAATATGACACGAACTCTGACAGCGGATTTGGCTACAGTGCCGGCAAAGGCGGGACGGCGGACACCGTCAACAACAATATAACGGGCACGAACGATGATCCTCTTTACGCGCGCCACCGCTATGGATCAAACCTCGAATATCGGTTCGACGTGGACACAACGGGGTACTACACCGTCACCATTAAATTGATCGAACCATTTTACACGTCGGGCGGCCAGCGCGTGTTCAACATTTTTTTCAACGATATCAACGTCAACGCTCGAGGATATCTCGTGGAGCAAAGTGTCGACCCATACGCGTGGGCCGGCAATGCCCGATACAGAGCGGTCGACATGACCGTCAGCAATTTTCCGGTCAACGAGGGGACGCTCCGGATCACGTTCGTTCAAAACGGCGGCGCCGACGCTAACGCGGTGGTTTCGGCGATTCAGGTGAAGAAAGTGCCGTACCTTGTGGACAATCTGAACATGACAAACGATCAGTTCCTCGACATGTACCAAAGGAAAATATTCAACTGGTTTAACGACAACGTGATTGACGCCCAATATTATTTGCCTCCGTCGGAAGAGAACGTGGATGCCAAGGGCGGCTCGACGGCTGTGAGCATCGCCTCGATTTCTCCGGCCATCGCGGCCTATGTGGTCGGGCACTACCGGGGCTGGATGACGTACAATCAGGCATACACGCGGGTGCTCGGAATTCTCACGGGGATGCAATTGTTCAAAAAGGGGCCGAACGACCGGGACAACACCGCGGACGCCAACGCGAACCGGGCGACGGACACAGTTTTTCAAACTGCCTCCATTTACGAAGATCCTGCCCTCTACAAAAACCGTTACACGCAGACGTACCATCATCATTACCATCGTGAGCCGTGGTTCAAATTCGGAGTACCGTATCCTGCGTTTGATGTCTGGAGATCGATAGACGATAACGGCGATCTATTCATCGGAATGCTGCTTGCCGCCGAGTATTTCAAAAACACCGAGGTCGAGCTTCGGGCCCGGCAGCTTTTTGAAAGCATGAATTGGGGCGCCTACTTTTTCGGCGCGTGCTACTGCGAACGGATGATGGCATTTCTGGAATCTGCAGGACAACCCCGAAGTGATCGGCGGTCAACTCCAGGCGACATCGACGCGTGGAACAACTCGGCCTGGACCGGCCAGTACGGCGGCGCCATGTATTGGAGCCAGTGGCAGAACCTCTGGTATGACGGCCGCAACACGCAGACGACGCAGGGTTCGCAGGTCGGCCGAAACGATTTCAACGCAGTCCAGCAGCTTACGGTGGAGATGCGCAAGAGATCGGTCGACAGTT
>JAHFCY010000141.1 GCA_023249255.1 Candidatus Lindowiibacteriota bacterium
ACCACCGTCATTGCGGAAGACCATTAACCCGAATCCTCCATCCTCTCCAGAAACCAATATGTCGAGGTCGCCGTCGCCATCGTAATCACCCCAGTCAACCGAGCCTCGTTTAAAGCCAAGATTGATACCCAACGGTTCTGCGGCTTTTGTAAAATTACCACCCCCATCATTTCGAAAAATTAAAAAACGCATATTTGAAGTGTCGTCTTCTCCGATAACCGCTAAGTCTAGGTCTCCATCACCATCAAAGTCTCCCCATGCCGTTGCTCCTTCTTTCACGCCCAAATTTTTACCCATCGGCTCGGCGGCGGTGTCCCACGACGCATAAGTTTTTGGAATGTTCAGAACAGACACGATGAAAAAGCCGAGGCAGAAAGCGAGTCGACGGTTGGATGAAGACATGGAAGCCGTTCGCCGAAACGGACGCCAGATGGGACGCTCGTTACTCCTCCCGGTCAATTTTTTATTGACTCCTTGATCGGGTTGAATAGAAGTAAATGTCATCGTTCGCATACAACCCAATACACTTCCGCAGGGAATCCGCAGAATCAGAGCGGCTCCCTTGCCCTCCACGGAAGACTCCTTTTATTCCCCACTCGGATGTTTTTTTGCTTTTGCTGTTTTTCAAATCGAGATTGACCAATAACGATTGTCGGATTAAGAATTTCTCCAGCTTTCGTATATGTCCCCGATTTATCGGTCCCTTCTTTTCTGGGGCTGTCAAAAATAAAAGAACGGGAGTTCCTTTGCGTTCTGAAATTGTCGGCATAACAAAATTGGCGACGTTACGGTCATTCAACGCTTCTTTTTCAAACGATCTTACAGTCATGCCAACGTAATAAGGTGTCAGACCTCTTGTCTGCATGGCAAACACATAGCAACCTTTTCTCTCGGCAATATCCTTATGGTCTGTCCAAAATTTCTCTCTTTTCTCGGGAGGCAGTGACCTGTTCTTTCCCAAGGGAATCTCGTAGGGTCCATAAACGTCGAACATGGTTTTAAGTTTCTTTGGCATTTTCCCCTCCGTGCCGCGTTACGATAGAATTCCGCCTATATCGCAAAGCGATACATCCGCCCGGCGAATTTTTGTTACACGAATCGTAGAAATGGTGTGAGGATGAATAGCAGTCCATAGGCTGGAAAAATCGAATATTGAACAGGAAGGAATCGAATCCCACCGATGGCTCATATCTGCCTCCGCACGGTGGGCGTCCAGACAAAAAAGAGCGGACGCCCGAAGTCCAAAGCCACGCACGGCGAAGCACATGAGCATGGGACTCGTACACGGACGCCCGCCCACGTAGACTCAATCGTAGGCAGAGCAGTCCCTGCTCATGCGTGGAGACCGACACACTCTCTCACTTATGGTTCGCCGTGCGTGTCATTTGCGGCACAACGCCGCAACGCCTATATATTCACAGATTGCCGCCGGAATCGCAAGAACTGATTTGCCGGATATATCGGGAGTGCGGGGCTGGCTTCACGTGCGCCATGGACACGCCGGAGCCTGTTTGCGGGCTATTCTGTGAGGCGGGTCGGGAGTCTGAGTTATTCGGTAGGATTATTCAGAGCGAGAGGAATCACGCCATTCGTGACCGCAATCCGGACAGTGCCTGTTGGGATCATGGTCGGTCACGATGCAACCGCCGAGAATGACTGTGCCGTTGTTCGACGCTTTCACGACCGCATCCGAGTCGACGTAGAGTCCATAAATTATCGGAACAGTTTTCTCGCTTCCACATGCCGGGCATTTTGCCGTCACTGTTCTCGCACCGCCACCCGACGAGCCTCGGCGTTCAAAAAATCCACGGCGTTGCCCTCGAAACCGGAATCCTGCGCCCTGTGAGCCGCCGCCTCGATGGTTTCGTTCAGTCGGGATACAACTTCGGCGTGTGTGGACGGAAATGTCTCGCCTGCCCACATCCGTCCCAGTGCCCACAACAGAACCATGCGTTTAATCGTCAACGCACGAAGGCGTGGCTGTGTCCGCCGGATGAGCCACTTGATTTCAGACCGAGTCATATCAGTCAATCTCGTCTCGTTTGAAAATCGTGATGACCGGCTCGCCGTCGTCCCCGCCGTGACATTCGGCTCTCAATGCCACTGGGACGGGCGGTTTGCCTGCCGCCGTCACAAATAGTGGTGCGAACTGAATCCTGTCGGTTGAATCCCTCGACGTTCGGATCGCCATCCGCAAAATCGTGAGCAAGTCCCAGAGTCGACCCGCCTCGTCCTGATAGCCCTGCGTCCCCTCCGGCGGCGTGACGACATCGTGCCAGACCGCAGATGTCACCGCGACCGGAAATTTGAAACCAGCCTCACGCGCCGGTTCGCTCACGTCGGCGAGAACGCCGTCTTCGATTGCCTGCGCCCGACTGTAGATCGATATCGGATCGCCGAAAAAACTCGTCACGCTGTCCAGCGGCTCCGTCGATCCGGTATCCGGCACGTCCTTCCCCGTGCGTCCGCCGAAGTGGATCGCCACGGTCGTGTCCTCGGTCGGCACCGGCACAACCGGCAAATCAGTCACAACCTTGTCCAGACCGAGTTCTGCCCGCCGCCGTGCCTCAGTCAATGCATCCGTTTTTGGGTTCTGTTCCATTTTCAGCACCTCCATTTTTCAATGTCCGCTATTCAGCATTTACAGCCATACACGTCATTTTTTCCGCTTCTTTTTCGGCGGGGTCTCAGGGTTGTCAAAGAAAAAATTCCGGAGGCTACCTTCCGACACGAACCACGTGCCGCCTGTTTTGCGAGCCTTGAGGTCGCCACGGCGGATATACGTCCGCAACGTCACGGTGGTCACATCCAGCATCTTCGATAGCTCCTGAACGGTGTAGATCGTAATCGATCCGATTTTCTTGCTCATGTGTCCCAAACTCCTTGCGCCCGGCGCATCATCTGCCAGACGGTCGAATAGACCGAGCATCGCTCGGACTCTGAAATTGAATTTTTAAAATTGTCGTATTCGATGGCTTCGATACGAGCGGCAATCGTTCTCGCCACCGTTCCTGCGTCAATGCTCGCTCTAAAAGGATAATCCGCCCTCGGCGTGTGCGATATTTTCGCTGATCCAAAAACCTTTTCGATGTCACCGGCTATGCGGCTTCTGACGAGTAATTTTTTCACATCGTTACGGTCACGCACGATGCTCAGGAACGCATCACAGAAAATCCACATCAGATTTTTGCCACCGCGCTGTCTTTGAGCAGAGCGTCAATCTTCCGCTCCGGCGCATTCGATATCCTGTCGATGTTGTGGGCGTAGATGAGCGTCGTGTTGATGTTGGCGTGTCTCGCCAGTGCCTGCGCTTCCTGAATCGAAGCCCCAGCCTGTAGGCAGAGCGTGATAGACGAATGACGTAGTGAATGTGCCGTGAGTCGTTCGCTATCAAGACCGATACTCCGCAACCGTTCCTTGACGATTCGGCTGAACGTCCGTGTTGTCAGTCTCTCGTTTTTGTTACGGTCGCTATGGGATGTAAAGAGCGGGTCAGCATCCACCGCCCCGCCCCGTGCTGTGTGGTATTCACGGATAGGCTGGAGAGCGTCGTTTGTGAGCAAGACAAAATCGTCCTTGGCGTCGCGCCCTTTGCCCTGTATCTGCAAAACCGCCTCGCCACTCTCCTGCCGTATGTCGCCCACATCCGCCCGCACGACTTCAATAGTCCGCAGTCCTGTCCGGACGAGCAAATTGATGAGTGCATAATTCCGCTTGCCCTCCACCTTCGTCCGGTCGATGCTCGACAACAGGTCTTTGACCTGCGCCACAGTCAGTGGGTCCTTCCGAAATCCACGAACCCGCTTTGCCCCTTTGATTCCCCGTGCGATATTCGGATAGAACTTTTTGCTCTCTGCCCACTCGAAAAATTTCCGGACGGCGACCAGATACGCCGAGAGTGTCAGCGGAGACACTTGCCGAGACTCAAGGTTGCGCTTGTATGACAGGATGTCTTCACGGTCGGGCTGTTGTACTCGCTCTGTCCGAACCCACGACAGGAACGGACGGAGCGCACGGCGGTATGTGTCTTTGGAAGTTTGTTTGATGTCCTGCGATTCGATGAAGGCTGTCGTGAGTGCGTCAATCCCATCATCCTGAAATACCAAGGTTCTATCAGATTCGGTCTCGACTATCGTCTCTGTAGCCACGAGCGCAATATAGCATATTTTGATGTTTCTTTATAGGTAGATTTTTGTTTATTCGCTAACTATTTATGTTTCTCCCTGTTATCGTATCTGTCTATATTGACGAAAATGCCCCACAAGTCTGTCTAAGCGTGGTCTAAGCGTCTTTGCCTAAAAACGGCGTTTTTGGCGATTTTTGGCGATGGGTGGAAAATATAAGTCGTTAAAAATCAATGGGCGCTACAGGACTCGAACCTGTGACCTCATGCGTGTGAAGCATGCGCTCTAACCAGCTGAGCTAAGCGCCCGAAAAACAGTACGGACACACGGGTATACTACGGCCAAACCGGCCGCGTCAAATCTGCCTGGCGGCGGGCCGGTGGAAAAAACAGAAAAATCAGGAACCGCTTTTTTGGGTGGAAATGGGAACAGCGCCGGTCGATGTGACGGACGCCGAGGGGCGTTCAAAATATTGGAAGGTGATCGCGGCGACCTTCGAGATGAATTTTTTCGCGTCCCGGTAGCTGGGCGCGCCGACCGTCATGACGCAGATGATGTAGTTGCCGGCCGGCGAATAGACGATTCCGACGTCGTGGCAGGCGCGGCGGACCAACCCCGTCTTGTGCGCGATCTCCCAGTCCCGCGGAATAAATCTCGGCAGGCGGTCGCGGTATTTGACGTGCTTCATGCGCTCGATCATCTCGTCGCTGGCGGCGGAACCGAATTTCTGTTTCGAGTAGATGGACTCGAGAAGCTGTCCCATGTCGCGGGCCGTCGTATAATTTTCAATCCGCGTTTTCGGCGCCACGGACAGCCCCTCCTTCGTGATGTTGGTGGCTTTGAGGCCGAAAGTCGGAAATCGCTCTTTCAGATAATCCATGCCGACCGCCTCAATCAACATTTCCTGCGCGGTGTTGTCGCTGACGGTGATCATTTCGTCGAGAAGATCCCGGACAGTGAACTGCTCGCCGTTTCTGCGCCATTTGAGCTGGCCGGATCCATCTCTCCGGGAGGATTTCGTCAGAACCACCGTCCGGTCCATACTCAAATCGCCTTTGGATATTTTGTCGTAGACGCCGACCATAACCGGGACTTTGATGAGGCTCGCGGCCGGAAATTGCGCGTCGGCATTGTAGGACCATTGCCTGCCGGTTTCGAGATTTTTCATGTAGACGGCGGACTGGCCGTGGAACCGCGTGATGAATTTCCGAATGTCGCGAGTCATGAGGTCGAACTGGACGTCGGAAATGGTCGGCCGGCTGTAGACCCGGGCGGCGGATTCGCCCCGCGTGGACACGGGCGCGGAATCTGGACGGACGGAAACCGCGCGAACCGGAGACGTATCCGACCGGACCGTGGGCGATGCGACTCCGGCAACAGAAAAGTCAACGAGGACCCTGCCGACGAACATTCCGACGGCCAGAAAAAACATCGTGAACGATAAAAGTTTGACGACGCCTTTTAGTTTGTCAAATCGGCTCATATCTGTTCCGGACCCTCTCATTATACACGATATTGTATCCGTTCGGCAAAACGTCGCTAAAAGTAAATGCCGGCGGCAAAAAAATTACTCGCGCATCACGCAGGCCGCCGGGGGCCGTACTTATGATACGCATAATACGCCTGCGCATACGCCACCGCCAGACCCCGCCATCCATCCAGAATACCCAGTTTCAATACGCTGCTTTTCAGAAACGCCGCAGGCGGATGCGTCCAGCGGGACCAGAACGAGGGCCGGACCGGCGACAGACCGGCAAATCGGCGCTGTTTGCGAAGAAAATCCGGCCAGTTTCGGACCGTGTAGTGCAAGAGATGCCCGGCCAGCCTGGACACGGGACCATCGACTTCGAGCCTCTCATGCACGGGCCGGTCGGGATAGACGGCGCGAGTCGGTCTGACCAGACGGATGACCCAGTCGGGATACCAGCCGCCGTGACGGATCGGACTTCCGAGGAAAAAAGGAAGGCGATTGACGGCGTAACCGGCCACTGACGGATCGTCTGATCGCCGGGCGCGATCCAATTCCGCCAGCAGCGCCCCGTCGGGCCGCTCGTCCGTGTCGACGTTCATCGCCCACACACGAGAGCAACGAGTGAGCGCAAACTGTTTCATCCGGGAAAATCCGTCGAAAGGCCGCACAAAAACTTTGTCCGTGAAGACTCTCGCAACGTCGGCCGTTCCATCCCGGCTTGCGGCGTCAACCACAACCACAAACTCGTCGGACACCGGCCGCATTGTTTCCAGACATTCCCGCAGATCGACCTCGGCATCTTTCGCGAGGACGAATACGGACAGGCCGGAGGCGCTCATCGTAAAATATGCGCTTCCATGTCGCCCGGGCGCGTTTTCCAGCGCCGGTGAAACCAGAACCATTCTTCTGGATATTTTCGGATGACATCGGAGAATACGGCGTTCATCTCGGTCAGCATCCGGCGTTCGTCGGCATCATCCTGCGCGGACGGATCCGGCCGAATTGCGCGCTCGATCCAGGCCACATATTCATTTCCTTCCCGGCGGATAAATCCCATCAGGATCGGCCGGTTGAATTTTCTCGCAAGCATGGCCGGCAGGCGCGTGGTGGAGGCGGGAAATCCGAGAAAAGGCACGAACACGCCATGATATCCGGCGTTGTGGTCCGCCAGGAGCGCCACCGACCGGCCTTCCGACAACGACCGGATTGTTTCCCGCATGACGTTTTTCTTGTCGATTACATTCGTTCCGAGACGGCCGCGGACAAACGACAGCGCGCGGCGGGAGAGCCACTTCTTCGGCGTCCGCACGACGACATCCAATTTCGTGTTCATGGCGTCCTGCACGAGAGACCAAAGCTCAAACGGACCGAAGTGCCCTGTAACGCAGACGTACGGAGGTGGCTCCTGAACGATTGAGCGGTACCGATCGACGTCAAAGCGGATGACCGGCCTGCGATTCGGATTTCGGCGGCAGGCGCGCACGACTGCGGATACGTTTTCAGCAAGCCGCGTCAGAGTCCGCATGTAAAGTCCCGGACCGGACGGCCCGAACGCGATTCGGAGATTTACACGTGCCGTGCGGCGAAGGCGCGGCACGAGCCCGGCAAGGATGACCACGCCCGCTATAGCCGCGCGGAACATCCCGATTTACGTGCGGTATTCCGAATTGATTCGGACGTATTCGGAAGACAGATCGCAGGACAGGAATCGGCCGGACGATGGGCCGGAGGAAAGCTCGATCTCGATCCGGATGTCCCGTGAGCCAAGCGCCTTCCGCAGGGCCGCGGCGGAACTCTGCCGGTCGACTACACCCCGCCGAACAGCCCGGACGCCGTTGAACGACACGTCAATCCGATCCGGCCTGAGTTCCGGTATGCCGCTTCGTCCAAGCGCCGCCATGACTCGCCCGACATTCGGATCCTCTCCATGCATGGCGGTTTTCACGAGGAGCGATTCGGCAACCGTTCGGGCGGCCCGGCGCGCCGACCGCGGCGATCGGGTACCCCGCACCACCACCTCAATGAGCTTCGTCGCGCCTTCTCCATCCCTCACGAGTTGCTGTGCAAGATCTTCACACACCGTCCGAAGACCTTGAGAAAACACGCGGGCCGACGGCGTTTTGGCCTTGACCGCCGCGCCCGACATCCCGCCGGCCAACAGCAATACCGTGTCGTTGGTCGACGTGTCGCCGTCGACCGAAACGGCGTTGAATGTTTCGTCGGCGATCGATCGAAGTTCCCGCTGCAGAATCGCCGGCGCAACAGCGGCATCGGTCACGATAAACGCGAGCATGGTCGCCATGTTGGGCGCAATCATCCCACTTCCCTTGCAGACGCCCACCATCCGCGCGGTCGATCCATTCGGAAACCGCATCTGCACGCCGGATATTTTTTCGACCTTGTCCGTCGTCAGAATGCATCGGGAGAACAGTCGGTCGGCCGAACTGATTTTTTTCGAGGCGGCCGCGATGCCGCGAAGGAGCGTGTCTTTCGGCGGAAGATCTCCGATGACGCCGGTCGAACAGACGAGGACTGATCCGGCCGGCGCGCCGACCTGCCGTGCGGTTTCGCCCGCCGTCGCGCAGGCCACTGCAAGACCGGACGCGCCCGTTGCGGCGTTCGCATGGCCGCTGTGAACGACCACGGCCCGGATGGCCGTCGAATTTTTTTTTAAAATTTCCCGGTCGATCACGACCGGCGCGGCAGGCACGCGGCTGCGTGTGAAAACGCCTGCGGCCGAACACGGCCCGTCCGACACGATCAATCCGAGGTCCGGCTTTCCGGAGCGCTTCAATCCGGCGGCGAGACCGACAGACCGAAATCCCCGAACGTCGCCGATTTTTGGTGACGATAATTTTCGAATCGTCATCCCGCTCCCTCCGAAAGCGCTGTCCGCTCGGGCCATCCCATCATTACGTTCAAATTCTGAACAGCCTGGCCGGACGCGCCTTTGATCAGATTGTCCAGCGCGGACAAAATCCAGACGACGCCTGTTTGCCGGTCGATCCGCACCGTGAATTTACAAAGATTCGTTCCGACGGTTTCGGAGACATGCACGAGATGCCGGACCGGTTTGACGAACGCGCAATCTTTGTAAAATTTCGCCCAGGCCGACTGAATTTTTTTCTCAA
>JAHFCY010000330.1 GCA_023249255.1 Candidatus Lindowiibacteriota bacterium
TCGGGTCGGGGTCGGGAGGTTGTTCGAGGAAGCCTGAAAATTTACGTCACAATTCAACTGCCTTGGAAAAATTATAAGGAAGCCATGAAGCCAGGAACATAACCGCTTTTGCTTCCTCCCGCATTCCTGGATTCCTTATAAAATTTTCAACGGGCTGCCTGAATAGTTACATTTCTTGAAAAGAAACCCCGGTTGCTGTATATTCTAACCATGAACATCCACATCGACGAGGAAGCGCTTGGAAAATTGAACTTGTCCGAAAGCCAGCTCAAGTTTGATCTGGCCCTCGGGCTGTTTGTGGACGGCCGCGTCAGTCTCGGCCGGGCGGCCCGGATCGCAGGCAAGGACACGATCGAGTTTCAACGGGAACTGGGTTCTCGGCACATTCCCCTGCATTACGGTATCACTGAATTTCGGCAAGATTTGGAAACGATCCGGCGCCTTCCCGCCCATTGATTGTTGTCAGTGACACGTCCCCTCTCAGCAATCTTCTGACAATCGGCCTCGAAGGGCTGTTGAAGGACATGTTCGGTGAGGCCTTCTCGGCATCCTCGTGAAAGCGAGGACAGAAGGAAGGCCCGGCAAACTGAAACCGGTGATGGAGCGTTTACAGAGGGAGGCAAAGTTCTGGATTTCCGATGAACTCTGCGCGGACATATTGAATACCGTTCATGAACAGGAGAGCGGCGGTTAAAACAGCGGGACCGAATGGGACGGGCGAACAAACGATCCCACTCTTTTATCCCTTTTTCTTCTCTTCGATCATCCGATCGACTTTTTCCAAAAACTCCCTTGCGTCGTTTAACCGGGGATCGAGGCGGAGCGCCTCGGAAAAATAATTTCTGGCCTTCGTGAGATTGCCAACCGTGAAATAAAGAAGACCCAGATTAAAATGGGCTCGGGAATAATGGGGATCCAGCTTCAACGCCTCCAACAAATTATTTTTCGCTTCATCACGATCCCCCGCCACGTACAAAGCATACCCCAGGTTGTTGTGTATCGTGACGAGAATTTCCTCCGGGTGCGATAAATCACCGGGTAAAGTCATCAGGGCTTCTTGATAGTGTCTGATGGCGTAACGATATGAACGTTTCACCATCAGATAAGTCGCCAGGTCATTGTGCGCAAGACCGTTATGCGGATGTCGTTCCAATTCGCCGATCAGGTCAATCAGGTCCTGATCGCGAAGCATCTCGTTCGGCAGTTCTTTCGAAAGATTGAAACGGATGTTTTCCAGATAGGTATCCTTCTGATCAGGTTTCGGTTCGCCGACCGCGAGCATCACGCTATTGGAATGCCCATCCAGGCGTTCCTGTATCCG
Organism: Candidatus Lindowiibacteriota bacterium; assembly: GCA_023249255.1. Taxonomy (GTDB): domain Bacteria; phylum Lindowbacteria; class 2-12-FULL-62-27; order 2-12-FULL-62-27; family 2-12-FULL-62-27; genus JAHFCY01. The sequence goes on from JAHFCY010000330.1 coordinate 1,322, forward strand.
TCGGTCCACCCTCTCAAAAGATTGTCGGACCTTTTCAACGTCGGGTCCTTTAACAAGAGATTTTTCATATAGAATGGACTCGATTTCCCGCAGAAGTCTCTTCGCGATCATCAAGTGCCCATGCGGCGTCGGGTGCACCATATCCAGTAAACACGGTGACGATGCGTCTTTGAACGCTTCCGTCAGATCAAGAAATCCGGCTCCCGATGCACCCGCCGCTTCTTTTGCAGCCGCAACATAGAGGGGCGTGTATCTCCGTAACAGAGGCCAGAGATTGGGTCGTTTGTTCTGCTCTTGCGCGATAAACGACAATTCTCCGCCGGTTCGACTGTTTTTTCCGTAAAACAGATTCGGCTGGGGAGCAACGATGACTTCGCTTCCGTGACCGCGGGCCGCGGCGGCCATCGTTTGAACCATCATCCTGTAATTTTGAACTGCCGCACTATCCACATCCCGATATTCCCGGCCCTCGTTCTTCTTTTCCGCCGTTTGAACATGTCTGATCATGCGAAAGATGCCGGAATATGCGGAGAAATCCGCGATCGCCAAACGAAAAATCGATTGATCCGCCAGATCCCTGCGGCGGTGAAATTGCTCCACCATGTCATTTTCCCATCCGAAGGGGGTGAGCGTGGCATTTGAGTTGACGGCCGCTGACAGATCGTTGAACCCATCAAACAGAATCACGATATCCGGATCGAACGGCAGGACGCGAAAGACCAGCATCTGAAGTTCTTGAACGGCGCTGTAACCCGGAACGCAGGCGTTGATGACTTCGACACGGCCAACGGTTTCCGTTAAGTACTTCTCAAGCAGGCTCGAAAACGTTTCATCATCCTGAACATATAAGCCAAATCCGGCCGACGCGCCCAAAACGAATATTCGGACCGTGCCGGGTGGTTTGGGGATAACCGGATCTTGCGGATATCGAAAGCCGTATGTGTCGGTCGTCATGACAACCTCCCGCATATAGGCCTTCTCTTCCGTAACCGTTCGGGCGCGCAAAGCCCAATCCAATGGAGGTTGCTCAAAGGTCATCAAGCCATGGTAGAAGGTTGGGGCGGGATCGATGCGATCCATGTAACGTCGGCACGCAACTTCAACGACAAAAACAATCAAACATCCCAGAACAACGCCGGTCAATACTACGAGACCCCGACTTCGCAACGGTTTCATCGATTGGAGGCGCGGCGTGAAAGGCCGATCAGCCTTCCTCCGAACGAGTATTGAAAACATCGATCTCACAACACGCGAAACGCATCCGGTACCCCACACTCCACCTCCCGATAGAACAAGACAGGACGCCCAAAACTCAACGGTCCCTTGACCAGCCGAGAAATACGATACTTATAGTATTCATCATTGTACCGGCGCGGAACGGTTTATGTCAATCCAAAAAATGCTACTCTTCGTCTGTAGACCGTTAGTCATCCGGGCGGGTAAGTCTGTGGTTCATGAAGAAAAAATATCCGAAGAAAAATCCGGTTCAGGCCGGGTTTTGGGAGCGGGTGAGGAAGTTTCGGAAGGCCAAAGGCTGGTCGCAGGAGGAATTGGCCGACGCTTGCGCCCTGCACCGGACCTACATCGGCGGAATCGAGCGCGGCGAGCGGAACGTCAGTCTTCGGAACATCCGGCGCATCGC
>JAHFCY010000142.1 GCA_023249255.1 Candidatus Lindowiibacteriota bacterium
GGCGGGCGCAATCGCAACGGTGGCAGGCCGGACCGGATGGACGGCGGCGGCGGCCGGCGGAGCCGGCGGGATTCTGGTCGCATGGTCCGCCCATCTTTCACTAGGCGGAATCACAGGCGATGTTCTCGGCGCCGGAATTGAAATATCCGAGTGCGCGGCGCTATTCGCGTTTGTTCTCGCGACATAACTGACAAACCGGCGCACGGTGGATACTCCGGTGGCGAAATCATCGTCGATTTTTCGTCCAATCTGCATCCCGAGCCGCCGCCGGAATCGATTCTCAACGCCGCGCGGATCGGAATCGACAAGTCCGTAAGATATCCCGAAGCGGACGTAAAATCATTTCGGGACGAGATCGGCGATCAACTTGGTTTGTCTCCGGAGCTGATATCCGTCGGCGCCGGATCGTCAAGTCTGCTCTATGCGCTCCTGTTCACGCTGAAACCCCGCGCCGTCGTTCTTCCGACACCGTGTTTTTCCGAATATCCGTATCTGGCGAAACTCGCCGGCGCCTCGATCATCGAGCACTCGACGGAACAAAACGGCGCGGACGGAGATGCCTTCGAACAGCCGCCGCCAATCCCGCCGAAGTCCTGCGTCCTCCTCTCCAATCCCGTCAATCCAACCGGCAGGCTGATCCCGGATGAAACTCTGCGTCGATGGAGAAAAGCGGCCCATGAAGCGGGGGGGTGGATCATCGTAGATGAGGCCTACGCCGATTTTACGGAAAACGGGCCGGTGATTCACGCCGACGACTTCTCGGACGAAACGATGATCGTTCTTCGGTCTCCTTTGAAATTTTATACACTGCCGGGATTACGCGCGGGCCTAGCGGCCTCCCACACGCGCATATCCGCGCGTCTGCGGGCGAATCTGCCGCCATGGCCGATTTCAACGCCGGCTGTTTACGCGTGGCGCGCCGCACTGCAGTTGCCGCGGGACGCCGTTCACATCCGCAGACGCCGCGTCCGAAACTGGGCGGACTCGTTCTATCGGGCGCTTACGACGATCCCGGCCCTGCAGATGGCGACATCGGATGTACACTTCTTTCTCGCTCGACTGTCCGCAGAGGCACCGGACGGCCACGCGCTGTCCGAACGGCTGGCCGGCGAGGGACTCTGCATTCGGACGTCGGACGGCATGCCCGGCCTTTCCTCGCGGCATATCCGGATTTCGACGCGTTATCCCGAAGAAAACGGCAAACTTGTCGGGGCACTCAAGAAAATTTACAAGACCGAGTCGGTGGGAGCGGCATGATCGCACGAAAACTTCGGACGCTCATGATTCAAGGAACGGGATCTCACGCGGGAAAAAGTTTTCTCACGACAGCGCTCTGCCGGATTTTTTTTCGGCGCGGATACAGCGTGGCGCCGTTCAAAGCTCAGAACATGGCGAACAATGCGGCGGCAGTCGAAGGAGGCGAGATCGGACGCGCGCAGGCGCTTCAGGCGTCGGCGGCGAAAATCAACGCCGACGTCCGCATGAATCCCCTCCTTCTGAAACCGACCGGCGAGCGCGCCTGTCAGGCGGTTCTGATGGGCAAAGCCGTCGGAATGTTTTCCATTACCGAACTCAATCGCCGAAAACCGGCGTGGTTCAAACGCGTCACGGGCGCATTTCGTTCGCTTCAACGCGAATATGATCTGGTGATCATCGAAGGCGCGGGAAGTCCGGCCGAGATCAATATTCGACGGACGGATTACGCCAATATGCGCATGGCATCCGCAGGAGGGGCAGCCGTTCTGCTTGCCGGCGATATTGACCGGGGCGGCGTGTTCGCGGCGCTCTACGGAACGCATCGGCTGCTGACGCCCGCCGAGCGGCAACGGATATTTGGATTTTGCCTCAACAAATTTCGGGGAGACGCCGGCCTCCTCCGGTCCGGCCTGCGATTTCTCAAACGTGAAACAGGCATGGCGGCGCTCGGCGTGGTTCCGTACGACACACAGATTCGATTGCCCGAGGAGGACAGTCTCGGGATGGCCCGGCATGGCGGTTTGAACAAACGACACAGACGCGGCGCCGTTTCCATCGGATTCGTCCGGACACCCCACATCGCGAATTTCACGGATTACGATCCATTTTATGTCGAACCGGATGTGATCCTGCGGGAGATACAGACGGCGCAGGACCTCGACGGACTTGACGCCGTGATCCTGCCGGGATCCAAAAATGTTTTTGATGATTGCCGTTTTTTACGCAGGACGGGATTAGCGGACGCCATTTCGCGGCGGGAAAATCTCACCATCGTCGGAATCTGCGGCGGCTATCAAATGATGGGGGGTATCATCGACGACCCGGGCGGAGTTGAAAACGGGCAACCGGATTCAATCGAGGGCATGGGCCTTTTGCCAATTCGAACAAAATTTTTCCGGAAAAAAATTGTCGCGGCGGTGGAACGCCGGCATCTTCCGTCAAGGTCGATCGTGCGAGGCTATGAAATACACTCGGGCCGCGTCTTCCCGATAAACGGAGCCGGCCGGCACCTCTTTGAAGCGTTTGACGGCCAATCCGAGGGCGTGTCGATTGAAAGTGGACGCGTGTGGGGGACGCTCACCCATGGCGTGTTTGACTCGGATCGATTCCGCAACGCATTTTTAAACCGATTGCGGCGGGCAAAGCGACTTCCCGAGCGGCCGGTGACCGCCTTCGATGTTGAGCCGATGATCGAACGCGCGGCGAATCTGGTCGAAGCGCATCTCGACGTGAATGCCATCGAGCGTCATCTGAAATCATCATGATCTCAACAACAATCTGGACGGCGGCCATCGCTTTGGACATGGCGGCGGGCGATCCGGACGTTCGCTGGCATCCGGTGCGGATCGTGGGCCGGTGCATCGAGCGGCTGGAGAAGTCCCTGAGGGCGATCGGCGCGAATGGGCGCGTTGGAGGCAGTTGCCTGGTCGCCTTGACGCTGTTGATCTCGAGCGGGCCGATCGTCTGGCTTCTGCATGGGTTCAACAATCTTTCCGGCGACCTGACCGCGTTTTCGTGGATTTTTTCGGTCCTTGTTCTCTATTTTTCAATCGCGCTGGGATCGCTTGTTCGGGAAGGACGTGCCGTTCGGCATGCTCTCAGGCAGGAGGACGTTTCGGGCGCCAGGGAACGCGTAGGGCGTCTCTGCGGCCGCGATGTCGCGCCGCTCAATACGCCGCAATTGACGCTCGCCACGGTCGAGAGCATCGCTGAAAACAGCGTCGATGGATTCACCGCGCCGATTTTTTATGCCGCGGTTTTCGGGCCGGCCGGCGCATGGGTTTATCGCGTCGCCAATACGCTCGATTCGATGGTCGGATATAAAAATGATCAATATCGGAACTTCGGCTGGGCGGCGGCGAGATTCGATGACATCCTGAACTGGATTCCAGCCAAGCTGACAGCGATGCTCATTGCGCTGTGGTCGCCGGTCGTCCGGGGCCGCATCGGCGACAGTATTCGGACCATGAGACGATATGCGCATCTTCATGCCAGCCCCAACGCCGGCTGGACCGAGTCGGCCGCAGCAGGCGCACTTGCGCTCCGGCTCGGCGGGCCGGCATTCTATTTCGGGCATATCGTGGACAAACCCTATCTTGGCGACAGCCCGCGGACGCCGGAACCAAATGATATCCGGCGGGCCGAACGGCTTGTGCTGTGCGCGGCTCTGACGTTCGCCGCCATATCCGCGCTGGTCCGCGGCCATTCATGACAACTCCGGCCTTTGTCGTTTCGGCGATTAGAAGCGGCGCGGGGAAAACCACCGTCACCCTCGGATTGATTTCGGCGCTGGCGAGACGCGGAAAAAAAGTCGCGGCGTTCAAGATCGGCCCGGATTTTCTCGATCCGAGCCATTACAAAAATGCGGGCGCGGCGCTGGTCGGCAACCTCGATCCAATTTTGCAGGGCGAGGATGGAATGCGGAGGATGTTTTCAAATTCACGCGGCTGTCATGCGATCGTCGTCGAAGGCGTCATGGGACTTTTGGACGGACCCGTGCCGGGAAAAATCACAGCGAGCACGGCAGACGTCGCGCGAAGGCTGGGATTGCCGGTCCTGCTTGTCTGCGACGCGCGATCCTGCGCGCAAAGTCTGGCGGCGGAGGTCGTCGGCGTCCGGACTCTTTTGCCTGACACGCCGCTGGTCGGGGTTCTCCTGAATTTTGTCGGCTCCAACCGTCATGCGGAACTTCTCGTCCGCGGGCTCGCCGATCTCGCAGATGTTTCCGTGACGGGATGCCTCTATCGAAACGGCCTGCCTGCGATGCCGGCGCGGCACCTCGGACTTGTTCCATCAGCCGAATTCGACGCGGCAAAAGCCGGAGTCATCCGCCGCTACGAGGCGGCGCTCCGGAAGGCATGTTCGATTCAAAAACTCTGTGACCGGGCGGCCGCCCTTCGGCAAAACGGATGGGGGCGGAGGCCGCCGGGATCATTGAAACGCGCGGCGTCTGGCGTCGAAAAAAATTATCCGGTGATAGTCGCCGTCGCCCGGGACCCGGCATTTTCATTTTATTATCCGGAAACGATCGATTTTCTGAAAACCCGGGCAGACGGAGTCGTTGAATTTTCTCCCCTGAAAGACCGCCGCGCGCCGGATGCCGACCTCTACTATTTCGGGGGCGGCTTCCCGGAAATATTCGCCGGACGTCTTTCCGCCAATCGATCCATGCGCGACGACCTGATCCGGCGATTTCGATCGGGGGCGCGAGCCTACGCCGAATGCGGCGGGCTCATGTATCTTTCGGCGGCCGTTGTCACGTCCGAAGGCAAATCTCATCCGATGGTCGGCATTCTTCCCGGCCGATGCACGATGCGGGACAGGAGGCAGGCGCTGGGATACTGGCGAGCGCGTGTCAGACAACCGACACTGTTCTTGAAAAAAAACATGATGATGATCGGCCATGAATATCATTGGTCATCGTTCGAAGCCGGACGGAGACTGCATCCTGTCTTCACCGCGCAAAAAATCGGTTCGGCCGAACGCCAATCGGGCGGCTGGCATGCCGCCAACGTCTTTGCGTCCTATCTTCATCTTTCTGCGCTCGGCAATCCCGAATTTTTCAACCGCCTTCTTGCATGGGCGGCGCATTGTGGGGCCGTTTGACGACATGGTAGGTATGACTTCATGAGCCTTGAACCGAAACTGCGGGCGCCGGAGGCGATCGAAGCGGAAAGTTTTCGCATCATTGAGAATGAACTCGGGCCGCACTCATTTTCGCCGCGGGAATTCGCCATTGTCCGGCGCGTAATTCATGCGACTGCGGATTTCGAATTCGCCAAAAAACTGGTTTTCCATCCCGAAGCCATCTCCCGAGGTCTTGAGGCGATCCGGTCCGGCTGTGATTTCGTCGTCGACGTCGCGATGATCCAGGCCGGTGTATCCAAACCTGCGATTGCCGCGTTCGGTGAGGGACGGGTGTTGTCGTTCATCACGGACGATGACGTCATCGCGGAGGCAAAACGTGAAGGCATCACCCGAGCGATCGCGTCGATGCGCAAGGCGGCGCGCGCGGCGCCCGGCGCGGTTTACGCGATTGGCAACGCGCCGACGGCTCTGTTTGAGGCCGTGCGGCTGATCGAATCCGGCGAGATGCGACCCGCCGTCGTCATTGGCGTGCCGGTTGGATTTGTTTCCGCCGTCGAATCGAAAGACGCGCTGATCGCAAGTGGCCATCCGCACATTGCCGCGCGTGGACGCAAGGGCGGAACGCCGGTGGCCGTTTCGATTCTGAATGCCCTGCTCGCCCTCGCAAAAATCGCCTGACCTCGATGGCCGATCCCGAAATTCCTCCCAAAGATAAAAAATCCCTTCGGTCCGGATTCACCACCGGCGCGTGCGCCGCCGCCGCAACGAAAGCCGCCGCAATCGCGCTGATCAACGGCAAATCCATCGCCAAAATTGTCAGCACCCTTCCCATCGGGAAAAAAATAACGTTCGTGGTAATCCGGTGCGACGTGGCCGCGGATCGCGCCGAAGCCGAGGTCGTCAAGGACGCAGGCGATGATCCCGACTGCACACACATGGCGCACATCGTTTCGACCGTGCGGCGGACACAAACGACGGGCGTCGAGATCGACGGCGGCAGCGGGGTCGGACGCATCACCAAGCCGGGGCTTGGCCTGGCGGTCGGCTGCGCGGCCATCAATCCGGTGCCGCGAAAAAGTATTGTCGAGGCGATCGAAGAAGCTATCAACGAAACCGCCGCAAAGGCCGGCGGATTTTCCGTTATCATCTCCGTGCCGGGTGGCGAAGAAATGGCCAAAAAAACTCTGAACGCGCGGCTTGGTATTGTCGGCGGCATCTCTATTTTGGGCACGACCGGCATCGTCAAACCGTTTTCGACAGCAGCCTATAAAGCCAGCATCGAACAGGCGATCGACGTCGCCGTGACAAATGCCTCGACGACCGTCGTGCTGACAACGGGCGGCAAAAGCGAAAGGTTCGCCCAGGCCGCATGGCCTGATCTGCATGAAGACGCGTTCGTGCAGATGGGTGATTTTGTCGGGTTTTCCCTGAAAGCCGCCGTGAAACGCGGGGTGAATCGCATCCGAATCTGTGGCATGCCGGGAAAACTTTCGAAGATCGCGCAGGGACGCATGATGACCCATGCGAAAGGATCCGAAGTCGACATCGGCATGCTCGCGCGCATCGCCAAATCCTGCGGCGCGGATATTTCCCTCGTGGAAGAAATTGCCCACGCCAATACAGCCCGGCACGTTCAGGAAATGGTCGAAAAACATGCGCTGACCGGATTCTGGGACAAAATTTGCGGAAAAGTCGTTCGAAACTGTGAAAAACATGTCTCGAAAAACAACCTTGTGTCTTGTCTTCTGACCGATTTCGAAGGAAAACGGCTTGGATTTCATGGACGGGAATAAATTTCTGGTTATCGGGATCGGTGATGATGGGCCCTCGGGACTGCCGGCGTCAACGCTGGAGATCATCCGGCGCGCGGAGTTTCTGGCGGGTGGAGAACGACATCTGTCTTTTTTCCCGGATCATCCGGCGGAAAAAATGATGGTGAAGTCCAATCTCAAGGAGTTGGCTATCCGCCTTGAGGCGGGCATGAGCCGCAACGAACAGATGGTGGTGCTTGCTTCCGGCGATCCGATGTTTTTCGGAGTCGGCGGATATCTTGCCAAAATTTTCCCGCCGGATCGCATGGACGTTCGGCCCGCGCCATCGGCCATGCAACTTGCTTTCGCCGCCGCACACATTCCGTGGGATGAGGCCGCACTGGTATCTGTCCACGCCAAACCTCTCGAACGGCTTCTCGCGCCGGCCCGATCGGCCGATGTCATCGGCGTTTTCACGGAGGACGGAACGACACCCGGCAAAATTGCGGCATTTCTGACCAGCCATGGTCTTGGCGACTTTGATGCAATCATCTGCGAACGTCTCGGAAACGAACGCCAGTCCGTCCGGCGATTTCCACTTGCCGAACTCAACGGACATGTTTTTGACCCGCTCAATACGGTTATTCTGATCCGGCGGAAACCGATAGACGCCACTGCCGCGCGTCAATCCACCGAGGCGCATTCCGACGCGTATCGCCTCGACATCGGTCTCCCCGAGGAATCGTTCGTGCACCGGAAACCCAAACTCGGCCTCATCACCAAATCCGAAATCCGAATTCTCTCTCTGGCCAAACTGCAATTGTTCGATGCGGCCGTCGTGTGGGATATCGGAGCGGGGTCCGGAAGTGTCTCCATCGAGGCCGCGCGAATCGCCAGCCACGGAACAATTTACGCGATTGAAAAAAACGTGGAGGACATCGAAAACGTCCGTGAAAACATCGCGCGGTTTGGAACATCTCACGTCCGGCCCGTCCATGGAACCGCACCCGACGTCCTCTCGGAAATTGCCGACAACCCCGACGCGGTGTTTATCGGCGGGAGCGCCGGCCGCATGCGGGACATTCTGGACATCGCGGCGCGGAGATTGCGGCCTGGCGGCCGGATTGTTCTCAATCTCGCAACCGTCGAAAATCTGGCCGAAACCATCGCAACCCTCAAAACTCTCACGCTTGCCTACGAACTCATCCAAGTCCAGATCAGCCGGGGCGCGCCGATCCTCGAGATGACGCGATTCGAAGCGCTCAATCCGGTGACGATCGTGACCGCGTGGGAGAACAAGCCTTGACGACCGGAACGTTTTACGGCGTCGGCGTCGGGCCGGGCGACCCCGATCTTCTGACGCTGAAGGCCCACCGGATTCTTCAACAAGCGGACGTTGTAGCCTATCCGGCCTGCAAGGAAGGCGCGGAGAGCTACGCGTCCAGAATTGTGGAGAAGGTAATTCCGGCGCAAACAAAAAAGATGGGACTGCTCTTTCCGATGCTCAAAGACACCGAGCCGCTGAAACCCATCTGGCGCGAGTCGATGGAGAAAATGGTCACCGAGCTTCGAGAGGGCCGAAACGTTGCCTTCATCACCGAGGGCGATCCATTTTTTTACAGCACATTTTTGCACATGTACGAAATGTTTCAGGCCTCGCATCCGGAAATTCCGATCGAAGTCGTGCCGGGCGTCTCGTCCGTCATGGCGGCGGCCATCGCCGGGCGGCTGCCGCTGGCGGTTTCAGACGAACGGCTGGCGGTTCTGCCCGCGACGTACGCTCCGGAAAAACTATTGGCAACGCTCCGTGAATTCGATGCCATCGTGCTGATGAAAATATCCGGCGTGCTCGATCAGGCGATCGACGCGGTCGAAAAGGCCGGTCTTTTGAATCACG
>JAHFCY010000331.1 GCA_023249255.1 Candidatus Lindowiibacteriota bacterium
CAGTATTCTCGGACAATAGGGCGCCAGGGAACCCATAAAGCCGCAGCAACAGTCGTAGCCGTCACCGCCTAAGGCGGGGGCAAACGCAGAAGAAGAGGTGGTCATACAATATGATTCGTTCGTTCAATTCCGGTGTGTCGGGCCTCCAGGCCCATCTCGAACGGATAGACGTCATCGGTGACAATCTGGCCAACGTCAACACCATTGGCTTCAAAAAAGCCAACATGACGTTCAAGGATTTTCTTTCCCAGACGCTGACGATTTCCCAGTCGCCAACGGCGACGCTCGGCGGCGCCAACCCGAAACAGATCGGCCTCGGCGTGAAAGTCGGCGCCATCACAGTCGATTTTACCCAGGGACAGCTCCAGCGGACCGGCAAAACAACAGATCTGGCCGTCGAAGGCACAGGGTTTTTCGTCATCAAGGGGCCCGGCGGCGTGTCGGATCTCCATTACTCCCGCGCCGGCGCGTTCGACTTCGACAAAAATGGGAATCTCGTTGATCCGGCTACGGGATACCTCGTGCAGGGCTGGAATGCCGCGGTTGATCCGACCACCGGTCAACTCGTCATCAGCCCGAACGTCAATCCCGTTGAAAACGTCAAGATTGAGATCGGCCAGACCGTTGCGGCCAAAGCGAGCACCGAAGTGACGTTCACCGGAAACCTTGACGAGACGAACCCCGTCGCCATCGAACCGATCAAAATGGCATACACCCAAAACGGCGTGGCCCGCGAATTTGAAATATCGTTCCGCCATACCCACCCAACCAAACCTTTTTATGCTTACTCCGCCAAATGGACCTCAAATGCGCCGGCCGGATTCAAAGTCGGAGACGACGTGATTGACGCCAACAGCGGCAAGGCGGTGGCGGGTATTCTGGAACTCAATAAAGACGGCACCGTCAAACAAAATTTCATCAACACCGATGATGACGAAATTGCCAATGCCAACCGGGCGACGTATCTCGATTCGCGCAAAACCGGCAGTACCATCGAACTCAAACAGGTCCGGACGATCGAGCACGGCAACACCGATCCGAATACCGCCTCGACCAGCGACAAGCCCGGCGACATGGCCGGGTACTGGCGGACCACATATGACAACGCAAATAATCTGAACCGCTACAAACTCGAATTTTCCCAGGATTTCAATCCCGGCAGTCCCTCGTCGGCGACCTGGGTGACCATCGCGGCCAGCGCCGACCGCACCAAGGATTTTCGGATCCGGGACGACACCGGCGCCAGCGCATCGGGCCAGCTCATGATCCGCGCGACGGACTGGACCGGTTCGGCTCTGGCAGGCGACACACTCTACTTCCAGACCAAGAAGGGAAACGCAAACAAGATATTCGATTTTCCGATGGAACAGCCCAAGGACGAGGACGACTGGGCGACGCTGAGAGCATCCGATCCCACCAACAAGGCTTCCAACTCCAGCGGCACCTTGAGCAATGTCTACGTGAATCAGCTCTACGACGTGGACGGCAGCGGCACTGCCGGCGGGACAGCCGACGCGGCGACATCCAAGCCAAATCTCGCGACCGGACAGACGTACACGCTCTGGCGTGCGGCCTTCGGTAACGCCGCGTCCACCAGCGAATATAAACTCTATTACGCCCGGTCGTTTCCGGCGGGGCTGAACAGCGTCAGCAAAGTAACGTGGCTTGACGAGACCAGCACCCGGTATTTCTACACGGACACCGATTCCATCGCCGATTTTTATAAAGGTCTTCGAACCGCGGATTTTCACAACGTGGCCACAGGAGCCATCGTGAGCGCGACTCCGTACACATCCACGGCGATCAAGCGCAGCACGTCGCAGGACATTGTCACCGGCAAAGTCGACGGTAACAACAACGGAGTTTTTCTGGTTACGACCGATGCGAATGCGGATGGAGTTGACGATGTAACCGGTGACAGGAACACGGCCAACTCCGGCGAACTCTTCATCCAGTCGGAAAACTGGACGGCCACCAAGGGCGGCGACCTGGATACAGGCACGGCCGGTTTTGACGGCGATCTCTATGAGTGGCGCATGTCATACTCGAAATCGACGACCCTCAACCGCGATTTCTTCAGCGTCGAGGAAACCAGCACGAAACTGGCGGCGGCGCCCGCATTCCCGATCAGTAAAACGGTCGGCGCCAACACGGTCACGCTGTCGACCGTGACGGTCGACGGCACCGCGCCCGTCGACAGCTGGACCATCACGTTCACCAGCGCTACTGACTACACGCTGGCCGGCGACAATTTCGGCACCGTCGGCACGGGCAACACGAGCACAACATTCAACAAAAACGGCCTCAAGATCGATCCGGCATTCTGGAGCGGCACGGGCGCGGCCGGCGCGGCGATCCAGTTCAACACGTCCAACACGAAACTTCTCAGCGATTTTATCATTCCGAGCGGAAATTCAGGCAATGAGGCCCTGACGTTCGCGCCGAACACCAATGACACGACGTTCAACGAGATATCGTCCGGCCAACCCGTCAAGGCGTCGCTTAAACCCCAGAACGATTTTCAATTCGCGGCCAGCATCAACGTCTTTGATTCCCTCGGCGCGCCTCATGTTCTGAAGACCGTTTTCGAACGCGTCGAGCAGAACACGTGGCTCTGGTCGGTTGACGATCCGACGCCGGCGGATCCGAACAACATCCAGCTCGCGGGCTTCGGCAAACTTGCGTTTGACAAAGATGGAAAATTCGACTCGTCCAGTTCCGAAATTTTTGAGAGCGAGATCGGCCAGCAGATGAAGGACACCAACCGTCCGTCCAGTCTTCTGCAGGTCGTTTTCGATCCCGGAGAGGACGGCGGCGCGCCTCCGCCCATTGAAGGCGCCAACCGCGTTGACATCGCGCCGGATTTCAAGGGACTCGTCCAGTTCGCCGCGCCCAATGACGGCCAGATTTCCGGCCAAGACGGATTCGGCAAGGGCACGCTTCAGGAGATCAATGTC
>JAHFCY010000143.1 GCA_023249255.1 Candidatus Lindowiibacteriota bacterium
CGGCGTGACGGCTGAACTGACGTCCCATCTGGCGTAAATCCAGGACGATGGGACCCGGGCCAGGCTGGCGGCGCTGGCGGATGTTGTCTTGTGGGCGCGCGACAAATTCGGATGGGAGCCGAAGCCGCGGCAGGAGGAGATGCTTCGGGCGATTCTCACTCAAATCAAAATCGCGTACCGGATCGGGCGGCAATTCGGGAAGACCGAGTGCCTGGCGCTGATTGTTCTCTACGTGGCGTGGGTCAAGATGTTTCCGTCAGTCCGGAATGGCGCGGCGGGGCTTCGCGGGGCGCGGATTCTCATGGCGTCGGCGAAAGACGATTGGGCGGAGACGCTGTATGACCGGACCCGGGCGCTGATGGAGTTGAATGACGAAATGCGGGGGATGATTCAAGATGGGGGTTCAAAGTTCAAGGTTCAAAGTTCAAAGTTTGGACTGAGCGAAGGCACAAATACGATTCGGATCAGGCTCTCTCCATATAAAAGAATCATTCTGCCGAATGGGAGTTTCATCGACTTCCGGGGGCCCGGGGACAAAGGCGAGGGACCGCGGTCAAAAACGTACGACGTGAAAATCATCGACGAGGCGGATTACATGCCGAAGGCGTTCTGGGCGGCCGAGGGGCCGACGTCGATCAATGCGCCGGCTGCGTTGACGATTCTGTCGTCGACGCCGACTGGGAAGCGCGAGCATTTTTACCGCGCGTGCACGGACCCCAAGATGGGGTACAAGGAATTTCACATTTCGGGCGAAGAAAATCCGAACATGACGGAGGAGAAAAAGCGGGAACTTCTGGAGGAGCTGGGGCCGGAAGGGTACGACCGCGAGATCCGCGCAAATTGGGGCAACATCATGGCCGGCGTGTTTCCGGCGGAGAGCATCGACCGGGCGATTTACGACGGCGAGTTTTTGCGGATGCGGATGGTGGCAGTCGAGACACAGGACTTGGAACGGGAGATTACGAGGCGCGTGCACGACTGGGCCGTGGCGGGGCGCTCCAAAGAATTGTTGGTCGGTTGCGATCTTGGGACGTCGGCCGGAAGTCCGTGCGAAATTTTGATCGGTGAGGTGGGCCACCCTTCGGCAGGCGCTCCGCATCCATGCTCCGCGCAAACCATGCCTGCGGGTGCGATGCCATCCGTGTCATCGGACGACCTGGATGTCATCGGGATCATCACGCTGGTTGGCGCTTCGTGGCCGCAGATTGACAACGTACTCCGGATTGTCGATCGCGAGATTCGAGTACGGTATATGGCCGTCGACGCGACTGGCGTGGGAGCGCCGGTTTGCGAGACGATGCAGTATCGCGGAGGGCTTCGGTGCGAGCTTTTGCCGTTTGACTTTTCGAGCAACCTGGTCGTGGGCGACGGGATGAGAAAGAACTCGAAAGTCTGGGCGACGGACGCGCTCGTGTCGATGCTGCAACGGGGAAATCTTGGATTGCCGGAGGATGATGACCTTCTCTACCAGTTCCGGAATCATACGGTGGATTTGTCGAGAGGGCGGCCGAAGTATTCGAAGGTGGACGACCACATTGTCGACGCGGCCCGGTGTCTCGTGTATGCGTTTTACAAAGATTATTTTCCACAGACGGCCGTCGGCGGGCCTGCTCAAGAGTCTGTGCCGGTGGCTGAAATTCGGCAGGTCAAACAGAACACCGACGTTCAAATACATTCGGGAAAGACCAAAGTCCGTGGAATCCCCGTCCGATAAAGACTGGCCGATCCGGAAGGTCGACGTCGTAGATGTGTGGAGAGTTGTCAGAGGGCCACTCCGAGAATGGGTCGGGATTGTGATTCATCACGGAGCGTCGAACGCGAAGGCCAAGCGGCGCGACATTCAGGCGTACGCGAATTTTCATGTGAGGCCTGTGGCGGAGGGCGGACGGGGATATTCGGACATGGGATACCATTTCGGGATCGAGGAAGATGGCGGGATCTGGATTTCAGATGCTGGTGACAAAGCGCGGTGGATCTGGCAACGGCCGGGAAGCCACACGAAGGCGACGAAGTCGTTGGACGGCAAGATCGTGATGCCGGCCGGGGTCAACTCGTCGTGCGTGGGAATTTGTTTTGCCGGGAATTTCGATGAGCAGGATCTGGAGCGGCCGGCATTTGAGAGCGGGGTGCGGCTGTGTGTTGAACTATTGTGCGTGGGCATTCGCGAGTCGGCCGATGTCATTTATCCCCACAACCGATTTCAGGAGAAAGACTGCCCGGGCAAGAAGTTTCCATTCGACGAATTTGTGAAGACCGTCTCGATCGAATCAAGACTACGGGCGGGGGTGAAACCCACGTGAGCCTGCTGGGATTGTTCGGAGACTTGTTTCAGGGCGGCGGCGCAGGCGGGGTCGTAAAATCCATCGGGGACGTGATCGACAAATTTGTGGAGACGGCGGACGAGAAGCGCGCGGCGGACTTGGTCAAGGCGAAACTTCAAATGCAGGAAATGACGCTGCAACACGAATTCGAGCTGGCGGTGCGCGAGCACGATATTGAGGTGACGAAGGTCGCTGGAGAAAATATTCGCGCGGAGACGACGAGCGGAGACAAATTCACGAGCCGGGCGCGGCCGACGTTTCTCTATATCTGTAACTTCATCCTCCTTTGGAACTACGTCGTGGTGCCGCTCCTTGGGAAGACGCCGATAGGATTTCCGGAGCCGTTGTTCTGGTTGTTCGGTTCGGTGATGCTGGGATACGTGGGAGCGCGTACGTGGGAGAAGACCCAGTTGTTCGGGAAATCGCAGGGGGCGGGGCCATGAGCGAGACGGAAGAAATCCTGGCGGCGCTGAATAATCTGAACGGCAAACAGGATGAACAGATGAACCTTTTGACCGAGATCCGGATTCAGAACGCGAAGCTCGACGGGCGGATGGACACGATCGAGTCGAAATTAACGGGGAAGATTGCGGTGCTGACGGAGAAGGTGTCGAGCCACGCAAAGCAACTCGATTGGAATTGGAAACTATGGCTGGCTTTTTTGGGCGGGTCCGGGTTGGCGTGGGGGATATGGAAGGCGGGCGGGTAGAGGATTACAGCCTGACTGCTTTCATATGGAAATTCTCAAGCGTGCGCGGTTGCAAGTCTTTTCAAAAATGGCTTTGGAACAAGGGTCATATTCTTCGGGACGAGAGCCAAGTGCGCCCCCATTTTTTCCGCCGCTTTTTTATAGAGACTTAGCAGGTGGTCCGAATCGACCTTTTCAAGGCGTGAAACATGGGTTTGCTTCAGACCAAGGGTTTTGGCCAAATCGTCCTGCGTCCAACCGAGGAATTTACGCAGAAGGTTCAACTGCACGGGCATGGGACGCGTCATCAGTTCATCGAAATATTCGGCCGCGTACTCCGGGTCCGACATGATGGCCTTCCGGACATCCTTATCAAATTCGGGATTCTTCGTTTTATTCATGACTGTTTTTCCAATACCTCCTTCATTCGCTTAAATGCCTTTTCGAGTTCATTCCTTGGAGTATCGTCAGATTCTTTTTCATACGCAGACAAAAGCCAGAGATCGTCATCTTTGATGCAGAAAAAAATCCGATACTGTATTTTCTCAAAGCGACGTTTCAATTCTTTCAGCGGCTCCCAGCCTTTCAGCATTCGGACGGTCACGTTCAATGTGTCGGGCCAAAAATCTTCAAGCGTCTGAATGTCGATATCCAGTTTGACGGCCGCCTTCTTTTTCTGACTGTTTTTACGCAACGATTCAAGATACTCGCGAACTTCTCCAGTATCACCACGTGGATAATATCGTCGGTTCAGCATGTATAATACCTTTCTAAGTATATACCGTTATCGGTATGTTGTCAAACTTCATCCGAGGCCATGCCATGCGGGCATCCCCAATCGATGGCCAGAAGGTAGCACGACCCGCGGCGATTTGCATCGATACTGCGTGGTTTGTTCACAGTCCCGCTTCCTTGATGACCGAATCGATTTCGGCGCGCACCTTCTTCGGCAGGCGCTTGGACTTCTTGATTTCCGTCCGGCTTAGGAGTCCCCTTTTGAGCGACTCGGTAATGGCCTGCTTGGTCGTAAAGTATCCCTGTTGCGCGCCGGCAATCTCGTACAGCCGATCGTTGGCCTTCTTATATGATTTCATACATATTTCCTCAACTTTCTTGAGGAATTATGTAGTAAAGTCGCAACAAAAGCCAGCGATCAGGCGTTTTCCCGCGATCGCCGGAGTTGCCGGTTGTCCAACTCTTCAGAGATGTATGCCTCGTTTTCGCCGAGGAAATCGCGGATGTCGTCCACGTTGTCGAGAATGATCCTGGCAATGGCCGGCGTGACGATGCGGCTGACGTTCATGGTCCGGTCGAAAATGACGATCGCCGGGACGCCGGCGTAGGTGGTGTTACGGGAAGCCATGAGATTGCTCTTTCTCCGCCGACGGCCGAACGTCCGACATCCCTGTCACGTTCGGCACTTGGCCATCCTTGGCCGGCGGCGGGAGTAAGTTGCCCATCTCGGTCAGGAGATGAGGCGCGTGTTTGCGCACGTAGGCGATAGCAACCCCGCGAGCGCGAGACAAGGCGATGGCGAGGATGACTTTTCGCGGGTCGGATTCGGTGAGCCGGAAATGGTCAAGCGCGATATCCCGGCCATCACAAAAGACCGGGATGCCACTCTTGCCGATGCGGTATATGGCGGTGGACATCGATTTGCCCCTTTCATCTGCAGTTAAAAAATAAAGCGGCCACCGGCGCAATGCACCGGCGGCCTTGTTGTCAACTGGGTCCCCTTTGATTCAGTTCTGAATCCCCACCAACGGGACGAGAAGATTTAGCGCTCGGGTCTTGAAGTTTGACCCACGACCGAAAAGCGCACTCTCGGCGCGGCGGGACGTGCGCTCGGAATCGGAGCGGCCACGAACAGGGAGGTCGTAGTCTGCGAATTCGACTGCCGCATTCAGCGCCGCCCATGCCGTACCCCGAACGCCGGCGTAGTCGTTTCCCCGGCCGGTTTCGAAAAGACGGTGAATCGTCTCGCGCCTTCTTTTGACACTGCCGAGACTTCGTTCGGTCGGGATTTCCGGGTCGGGCACAAGCGCGGACACGTATGCACCGAGCTCGGCGGTTGTCATTTGCCGGGACGCAAGAGATTTTGAGACATCCTCCATCTTGGTGAATTGATTGTCGGCAATGCCTAACAACCGGCGGGCTTCGGTGAGTTTGTGTTTCACATTGCCGACGGTATGTCGAATGGTGACTGCCACTCGACTGAGCAGACGGGGGAGCACGTTTGTGCAGAACACGCGCACAGGCAGGAAAAGAGCCTGCAAGGAATTCACGCCATCATGGCCAGTGGTCAGAAGCAGAAACTTTTCGGACACGTCGTCCATGATCGTGCGGATTGTGCCGGGGAGTTTGGCGAGGATGTAAACGCGTTCGCCGTCCCGGAACGCGCCCGCCGCGTGGTAGGCGGCTTCTCCGCGGCCGACGATCTCATCGAAAAACTCGAATGCCTCCAAGTTCTGGATCGTCGAATAGCGGGGAGTTGCTGTGCCGAGGATTGTTCTGTTGTCGGAGCGGACGAGGGCGACACGGTTGACCGGCCGGCCATCGGCGAGGAAGAGCGGGTGTTTCTCTACTTCCCACTCCAATCCTGCCGCCAAGATAGCCTCCGCGGCCGTTGCAGGTTCGTTCAGTTTTATTCCGCCCCACCTTTTGACTAACGCTTCTGAGATTGAAATCATTTTGCTCACACCTCCATTGGGATTGAAAAAAGAGAAACCGCCGGCGTCTGCGAAGCGGACACCGACGGCCTGTGATTACGCGAGCGGGTTGTCAGACAGATCAGACGGGCCGAGAAGCCGACGGATGACCTCGGCGGCGCCTTTTTTGTAGACAGTCACGCAGACAAGCTCTCCGGACGGATCGATCACCGCCCAGAAGCGGCCGTAGGATTCGATTTTGTATTCGCTGGTGGCGATAGCCGTGGTCATTCCAATTCACCCCCGTTTGCCGCGTAAGTCGGAAGCGTCTTGCCGAGGCAGAGATTGCGGAACTCGCACCAGCCGCAAGCAGGCGTGATGTTGCGGGGGAAGATTCCGGCTCTGACCGCTTTGCCGACCTGATTGATCGTCTGGACCAGATGGTCGAAATGCTCTTTGGTTCGGATCGTGCGAAGTTCCATGAGCTGGCCTTTCGGGAACTTCTTGGTCGGTTTCACGATCACGCGGTAGATGACTTCGATCGGGCCGGAGAGTTTCTTTTCGAAGGCCAGGCCGAATGCGTAGACGCTGGGTTGGATCTGCAGGTCCGCCTGTGGCTGTGACCATGCGCGTTTGGAGGTCTTGATTTCGAGAACGGTCTTGCCTTCGACCATCGCGTCGACCGTTCCGGTCAGCACCACGTTGTTGCCGTCGATCTGGAACGGAGTTTCGACCGCGGTGATTTTGAGCGGGACTGCTTGCTCGTGATAGGTCGTAACAAGCGTTCGGACCAAGTCGTTGATTTCGGCCGCCGACAATTCGTTGTCATATTCCTTGCTGGTGGCGGCGTCGACCGAGAGGGAGGATTCGGTCAAGGCGTCCTGCAAGGATTTGCCGATGTGGATGGCTTCTACGCCGGCGTGGGTGGCCGTGCCGACGATGAAGAACGTGTGGTTCGGCGAGGGCACCTGGTCGATGTAACGCAGGCGGAATTTCTGCGGACAAGACAGGTAGGCGGTGATCTTGCTTGCGGAAAGATAGACTTTTCCGTTGTTCAAGTCGATCACTCCTTTTCAAACAACCATGCGAGGGATGGAACCTCGACGGCTGTGGGATGTTCCCCGCAACGCGGGGTTTGTCTTTCTTAGAACGGGACGTTGTCGTCTGCGGCGACGCCGGCGTGGGCGAGTTCGCCGTTTTTGGCTTCGACGACTTTCTTCTTGAGCGCGTCGATGAGCCTGGAGATTTTGAAGCTGGAGAGCGACGGCAAGGCGTAGACGTGGCCTTTGCAAAGCTCCTTGATCGTCGACTCGACGAAGTCGTTGGCGTTGGTCTCGCCGGTCAGGCGGCCGAGTTGGTTGATCAGCGACTCGGCGTAGGAAAGTTGGCGAGGCTGGGCGAGGACGAATGCCTTCTTCGGAGTCCGCGCCTCGCTGCTTGACGAACGCTGGCTGCGGTCAACCTGTGCGACGAGTTCAAGGGCTTTGTCGATGATCTCGGACGCGTGGCCTTTGCTCAGGTCTGCGAAGAACGAGCCGTCGAGGCCGACCACGTTGTCGAGCAGTTGGCCTGTGGACTTTTCGTAGCGCCGCGAGAGTTTTTCGTAAAGGCTGACTTGCGCGGGGCTCGCGGGATCATCCGGGCGTTTGACGGACTTTTTTCCGCCGTTGCCATTGCCGTTGCCGTTGGGTTTGGCAACAGTCGCGGCGGGTTTCGGAGCCGGGGATGGAGTTGACGCCGCGGGGGAGACCGGTGCCGTCTTTGTTTCGGCGACCGTTACCGCTTTCGTCTCCGTCTGGGCCGGTGCGGATTTTGGTTTGCCTGCCAAATCGTCGAGCTCCGCCTGAACTTCGAGCGGCGGTGTGCCGACCTGGGACGAGGGTTCGTTCCGATGGATCGCATGCACAACGGCCTTTTCACATTCGGCCATGAGTTCGTGCGCGATCTTGGTGGCGTCCGAGAGCGCCGCGCCCTCGAACATCTTGTCGATCGAGACGCTGTAAAATGCGTGCTCGCCGTAGTCACCAAGATTGACGCGGCGAGCATAGGTGGTGTGGACTTTCATGGGTCTCAAACCTCCTGCTTTTGTGGATTTTTCGCGCCATGCGCGAGTTGTGGAAACGAGTGGTTGATCTATGTCGAGAGATTTCAGAAGATTGCGACGAAACGCCGCACGCCCCCCTGTTTGGAATAAAAACCGGCGGTGCGGAGGGGACGCCGCCGGATGATGGATATAAGGCAGTGACCCCGCACTCATGAGGCGCGCCAATATGAACGAATGTGAGCGCGGGGCTATATATGTTCCGGAGGGCCGCACGGGTGGGAGATGTGCGGGATGCCCGCCCTCCGGGTTGTAGGAATTGCGAGGCGCTTAGAGCGTGGGTACGATCGGGAGAGTATGTGTTTGAGGTTACGCCCTCATCACACGACGTGGACTTCCGACCACGCTCACCGCTCCCTCCTTCGCCGGAATGCGCTTTGCGCTTCTGCGGGCTACGGAGGGTCGTCGCGGTGTTTTTACAAGTCCTGTCCGTCGGACTGTGTTATTTGCACGACCCGTTTGGGGATGAAGCTCGGTAATCAACGCCGGCGAGTCACGCCTTGTTGCCGTGATCTTCCGGAGTTGCCGTCCCTGGTAGGACGTTTTTGACCTGCTTGTTTTTGAATTGAATGTTTGCCGCGAATGAAAAGCGGCTGATCACGAACGTGACAGCCGCTTTCGCGGCGATGTTTTCACATCGCCGGAGTCAGGTGGGGGTTCAGTCGGCATTGGGGTCGGCCGTCCGTGGCATTCGGCGTACAGGAGGTACGCCGCCAGACTGCCAAGGAGGGCAATGATGCGATTGTGACGAGCCGCCGACCGACGAACGGACACCGCCAGCGAGCGGACGACGGACATGAGGGCGATCGGACGTCGCCGTGATGTCAGGTGTCAGGAACGGACGACGCCGAGAGGCCGAATGCCGTCGCCGGGAGCGGGACGGTGCCGTGAGGACGCGGCGGCGAAGTCGCTCCGCTGGCAGGCTTCCCGCGTGCGCG
>JAHFCY010000144.1 GCA_023249255.1 Candidatus Lindowiibacteriota bacterium
CATGGCCGGCAAGATTGCAGATCTCACGGCCGATATGAACGCCGGCTGGAAAGACCGTTTTTTCTGGCCGGTTTTGCGCGACCTGTATTATCCCGAGGGAAACGGATACGGCGTGGCGGCCAATACGTTCTGGGGCGTGCCGATTTCAGCTCAAAATATGCAGATTTTCTACAATCGCGACCTCTTCGCCCGCGCGGGATTGAATCCCGACAAACCGCCCCGCACATGGCCGGAATTTCTCGACACGTGCCGGACACTCAAGTCAGGCGGAATCGTTCCGTTCATTTCCGGATTCGGCGATCTCTGGATGAACGAGGCATTCCATGACGTCTACGCGTGGCATTACAACGGGGAGGACGGCATCCGGGAAACCATCACCGGCAAACGTTCGTACCAGTCCCCCGAGTGGCGAAAGTCATTCGAGCGGATATCGGACCTTGCGCCTTACACCGCAAAGGGCGTGGTGGGCATTCCAAACAAGGACGCCGAGCGCGCATTCTGCGACAGCCAGGCGGCCATGGCTTTGAACGGTTCGTGGGCCGTCAACGTCTACCGGCAGATGAATCCCGGCTTGAAATTCGGCGTGATGTCCTTCCCGGTCGATCCGTCGGCCACTCATCCGCTCTTTCTTCGCGGCGGCGTGGGAGCGGCCATTGCCGTTACCGCGAACAGCCCGAACCGCGCCGAGTCCATCCGCTTCTTGAAATGGCTGACCGACCGGCCGCAGATGCTCGCGCTTGCGCGGGAAGGATCGGACATCCCCGCGAACAAGGACGTGCTGGGCGAAATCGAAGATCCGGTTCTCAAACAATTTTGCGCCGGGCTCGACTCGCTCATGCCGGGTCTTCAGATGAGCGAACCCGGGGAAGTTCACAACGAGATTTCCCGGGGCGTGCAGTCGATTCTCTCCGGACAGGAATCCAACATGGACCGGGTCCTCGAACGGATTCAGACGCTCAAAACCAAACTCGTCGACCAGAATGCCCGCATGGCGAACTTGCAGGTCAATCCGGAACACAGTGAGCGGATGTTCCTCTGGAGCATCTTCGCCGTCGTCGCGGCCGCCGCCGCCGGTGTTGCATGGAAAATGAAATGGACCGGCGACAAAATTTCGTCCGGAGCCGCCGAGGCGTGGCGGAGCCGCGGCATTTATGTATTTCTCGCGCCCGCCCTGCTGATCTACCTCGTCTTCGGCTTGTATCCGTTCATCAAGACGTTCCTGTTGAGCTTTTACAGCTGGGACGGCCTGTCGGAGAACGTGGCGTTTGTCGGCTGGCAAAATTATATCAACGCCCTGACCGACGATCCGGCATTTTGGAGTTCGATGTGGCACGCGGTCCTCATCGCGATCGCCGCCCTCACCTTGCAGAACGGCGTGGCGCTTCTTCTGGCCCTGATCGTCGACGGAGACATTCGCGGGAAAAACATTTACAAACTGATTCTCTACGTCCCGCCGATTTTGTCCGTGATCGTCGTGGGGCTGGTATGGCGGTGGATTTTCGGAAGCGACGAGACGACGGGATTGTTCAACCAGCTTCTGGCCGCGGTCGGACTCAAGCGTCTCGCGGCGGCATGGCTCGGCGAACCCGGACTCGCCCTGGCGAGCGTGATTTTCGTCCAGTGCTGGCAGGGGTTTGGCAACGCGTTCCTTCTGTTTCTCGCGGGACTCCAGACGATTCCGGAGGAACTCTACGAAGCCGCATCGATCGACGGAGCGCGCGGATGGAGCCGGTTCCGCCACATCACGTTTCCGATGCTCTTCCCGGTCCTCGCCATCATCTCGATTCTGACGATCCTGGGCACGATGCAAACCTTCGCGCTGGTCATGGCCATGACTGACGGCGGACCGGTCGGTGCGACGGAAGTTCCGGTGAGCGTGATCTACAAGGCGGCGTTCGAGAATTTCAAGTTCGGGTATTCGACGGCGATGGCGGTGATTCTCGGACTGATCCTGATGGGACTGGCCTTTGTGCAGATCCAGATTTCAAAAAAAGCGTACACGAAACATTAAAAGGGGAGGAGTCCCATGAGGTATAAAATCGAAAATTTCATCCGGGGCGCGATGAGCCACATTCTTCTGTGGATGGTCAGCATCGTCTGCCTGTTCCCGCTGGTCTGGATGCTCTCGACCTCGTTCAAACGGATGGACGAAGTCAACACCAGCGTTCTGACGTTCTGGCCGAAGGAATTCCGGTTCGACAATTACGTGACGGTCATTCGCGAAGCCCACTTCGGCCAGTATTTCATGAACAGCGTCTTCTACACCTCGCTCACGGTCCTCGGAGTCCTGACGTTCGCATCCATGGCGGCGTTCGTTTTCAGCAAATTCAAATTCCCGGGCGACCGCCTCTTCTTCTACCTGTTCATCGGTTCGATGATGATCCCGATTCCCGGCGCGTTCATCCCGCTCTTCATCCTTCTCATCAAACTGAATCTTGTCAACACCAGACTTGGCCTGATCCTGCCGTACATCAACAGCGGCCTCGCGTTCGCGATTTATCTTTTCAAAGGATTTTTCGACGAGATCCCGAACGAACTTCTGGAGGCCGCGGAACTGGACGGATGCACCAAATGGAAGGTCTACCGCATGATCATGATCCCGCTGGCGAAACCGATCCTGGCGACGGTGTCGATCTTCACCGCGATGGCCATCTGGAACGAATATCTTCTGGCGCTGGTGATCATGATCAGCCGGCCGGTCCTCTTTCCCCTGCAGGTGGGCATCATGAAATTCCAGGGCGTTCATATCACTGATTATCCGCACCTCATGGCCGGCATGGGTCTGGCGACCATTCCGATCCTCGTCATTTATCTTCTTCTGCAGAGATTCATGATCAAAGGCGTCACAGCCGGGGCGATCAAGGGATAGCGATGGACGGATGCGGGACGGCGCGCGTGGAGGTTGAGCAATCGTCCGATCCTGTCCTCGTCCCCCGCGACGGATGTCCCTGGGCCGAGACGGCGGTTCTCAACCCGGCCATCGTCCGAGACGATGGGTCGGGCCTTCTGCACATGCTCTTCCGCGCAACCGGCCCATTCGATGGGAAATGGCCGGCAGGAAACGTCGCGCCCTATCCGATTTTTCTCGGATACGCGTCCAGCTCGGACGACGGCAGGACGTGGGATCCGGATTTTTCGCGACCGGCGCTGGCGCCCGCTCTGGAAAGCCGGATCGATCGGATGACCGTTACCGACTCGCAGGGGCGACGGGTCACCAACTTCGCCAACGGATGCATTGAAGATCCCCGGATCACGATCATCGACGGAACTGCATATCTATCGGCGGCAGGCCGGATGTTTCCGCCCGGCCCGTACTGGATTCACGACGATCCGATGCAGTGCGCGCCCGACTGGGCCCGACACGGCGATCATCCGTTCGGGCGGGAAGCGGCAGAAAACGTGACGGTCTCGGGGCTCTTCGAACTCGACCTCGACCGGCTGGCCGCCCGCGATTACGACGCGGCGTTCCGATACATCGGCCCCCTCACGGACGCGGAACTCGGAGACAACCGCGACGCATTTCTCTTTCCCGAACAGCTGAACATCCGCGGCCGAAACAAATTCGTCGCGCTCCACCGCCCCTGGAAAGGTTCGGGGTATCCCGGCGGGCGGCCCGGCATGAAACCGTCCATCTGGATGGCCTGCGCAGACCGGATGGAGGATCTCGCGACGGGGCGGGCGACCCACCGTATTCTGGCCGAACCGGTTCTTGACTGGGAAGGCGACCGCATCGGCGCCAGCTGGCCGCCGATCCGCCTGTCTTCTTCGGAATGGCTCCTGCCATATCACGGCAAAATGGACACCGTCACCGGATACACGCAATCATTTCTGATTTTGGACGCCGGGCGCGACGGATGGCCCGAAATCAAACACCGATGTTCCGATCGTCTGATGTACGCCCGCCACCCCTGGGAGCGGGATGAAAGCAAATTCAAAACGCCCTGCGTCTTCACGACCGCCGGATGCCTGGTCAACGGCACGCTGGTCATGTCATACGGCGCGGCGGATCTGAAGGTCGGCATCGGACGGGTCCGGTTTGAAGAACTCGTCCGTCATGTCCGAACCTTTGACGCGAGCGGGCACGAGATCGCTGGGAGGATGACACGATGGCAGAGGTGATATTGAAAAACGTCAGCAAGATTTATCCGGGCGGATACTGCGCCGTGCAGGACATCTCGATGGAAATCCGGGACAAGGAGTTCATGATTCTGGTCGGGCCGAGCGGCTGCGGGAAATCGACGACGCTGCGAATGATCGCGGGCCTCGAATCCATCAGTTCGGGCGATCTGTTGATCGACGGCAAACGGGTCAATGACGTGCCGGCGATGGACCGCGACATCGCGATGGTGTTTCAGAACTACGCCCTCTATCCGCACATGACGATCTTCGACAACATGGCTTTCAGCCTCCACATGCGCAAATATCCGAAAGCCGAGATCAAAAAGCGGGTCGAGGAGGCCGCGGAAATTCTGGGGCTGACGGCGGTTCTGGACCGAAAACCGAAATCCCTCTCCGGCGGCCAGCGCCAGCGCGTCGCCGTCGGGCGCGCGATCGTCCGGAAACCCAAAGTGTTCTTATTTGACGAACCGTTGTCGAACCTCGACGCGGCGCTTCGAGTCCAGATGCGCGCGGAACTCAGCAACCTTCACCACCGCCTCCAGACCACGATGATCTACGTCACGCACGATCAGGTCGAGGCAATGACGATGGGCGACCGGATCGCGGTCCTACATAAAGCCCGGATACAGCAGATTGACCGGCCGATGGCGCTCTATGACCGGCCGGCGAGCCAGTTCGTGGCCGGATTCATCGGAAGCCCCGCCATGAATTTTTTCCGGGGCAGGATCAAAGAGGTCAACAACGAAATGTTCCTTGAATCCGACGGATTTTCCCTCAAACTTCTGCCGCAGACCCGGGACTCCCTCGCGCGCGGCGGGCAGAATGTCACGGACGTGATGCTGGGCATCCGGCCCGAAGACGTGTACGACAAATTGTTCATTCCGGCTGCGGAGGACCGAAACGTCCTGCCGGCGACGGTGGATTTGGTGGAGCCGATGGGCGCCGAAATTTTCCTTCGTCTCCGATGCGGGGCGTATTCCATCACCGCGCGGATGCGCAAGGACGTCACCGTGACGGTGGGGCAGGACATGGATCTGGTGCTGGACATGAAACGAATTCATCTCTTCGAGGCGGACTCCGGGCGAGCTCTGCTTTCATGATTCGTTTTCAGTTCGACGAAACGCGGATATCGATCCATCCCGAAACCGTATACGCAGCCGTGGCCGTGTTCTGCGCCGCGTTTCTGGCGGCCGTCGGCGCCGCGTCAACGCTTGGCGGCATCGAATTCCACCGCCTTCAGCCGCTCCTGATTTTGCCGATCCTTGCGGCGACATTTGCATTCGGCGGCGCCGGCGCGGGGTTTTGCGCGGGCATCGCGCTGATCTCGGGTCTTGCGCCCATCGTCCTGACCGACGGCGCGCCCAAACTCCTCTACGCCGGCCAGACGGCCGTCCTGTGTCTCATTGCGTGGGGAGCGCGGCAGATCGTCTCGGCCCGGCAAGACCGGCAGATCCAGCACTACAACTTCCTCAATCACCGCAAAGGCGAAGTCGATTTTCTCGCGGCGTGGCTTGAAACGGAACGATCCATGGCCGGTCTGTTGCGCGACAAAGCCGGGCAGTGGGAGCGACTGGACAGCGTGGTCCACGCCGTCACGGCGAGCCTCTTCCCCAAGCGCGTGGTGGAAATTCTGAAGAATAAAACGCGGGCGCTCTTTCCGGATTTCGATGTGTCGCTCGAGTTGAAAACGGACGCCGGCGCGCGTGACGCGGCCGAACGGCCGATTCTCGATTGGATCATCAACCGCAACGAAACCATTCTGATCCCGGACATCACAAACGATTTCCGGTTCCGCCATCTTGACGGCAAAGTGCCGTTTCGTTCGTTCATCGGCGTGCCGATTCTCGAAGAGGGCGCGCCGGTCGGCGTCCTGTCGGTTTCGAACACGAAGCCGGGAACGGTCGACATGGACCACCTCCGGCTCCTCTACAAATTTTCGGAAATTGCGGGCGTCATTCTGCGAAACGCGGATATTTACAAAAAAACCGACCACCTCGGCCGCATCGACGGCCTGACCGGCCTCTATAAGCGCTGGTACGTCCAGACCCGTCTTGACGAATTGAGCCGGGCGGTCCGGCGCAACGCCACGCCGCTTTCGGTCGTCATGAGCGACATTGATTTTTTCAAAAGCGTCAACGACCGGTTCGGCCATCAGGAAGGCGACCGCGTGCTGACGGCCGTCGGTGAAATTTTCCGCGCGGCGTTCGAAGAACGGGGCATCACAGGGCGGTACGGCGGAGAGGAATTCATCGCGGTCGTTCCGCAGACGCAGGCCGGGGACGCCCGGGAGTTGGCGGAATCCTATCGAGCCGCCATCGCGGGCCGGACCGACATCGGCGTGACGGTCTCCTGCGGCGTCGCGGTGTATCCCCACTCCTGCGCCGATCCGGATCGCCTGATCGATTTTGCCGACCGCGCGCTCTACCGCGCGAAGGAATCGGGACGCAACCGCGTGGTGATGGACTGACCGTGTGGGTCCTCTGGATTCTGGCCGCGGGCATCGGAAGCGCGATTTTTTTCTACGTCGAGCGACATCTGGCGGCGGAACAGCGTCAGTGGTTTCTGGCGGCGCTGTACCGGCTCGACGAAGACGAGCGCCGTCTGACGGCGGAACTCAATCTGACGAAGACGATCCAGGACGGCTTCCGCGCCAAAACCTCGCGCTTGCGAAAACAATATCAGCTCGTGTCCCTCCTCGCCAAAACACTCAACATCGAACAGTCATGCCGGCGGATCGGCGATTTTTTAAAAACAGAACTGCCGGAAATTCAGGGCCGGCTCGAATTTTCCTGCGCAACGAAATCCTATGCCTACGATGTCGCATCCGGAGAGTTCGGACCGGCGCGCGGCGGACCGGAGGGAGACGACACCATCCCGGGGCGGGTGATTTTGCCGCTGGTCTACGGCGAACGAAAACTGGCTGACCTCATCGTGTGGCTGCCGTCCGTGAATGCGCCGGACGCGCCATTCACCGCATCGGACATTGAATCTATTCGCGCTTACGTCGGCCAGATTCAGATGACGTTCGCGACAGCGATCCTCTACGAGGAATCCAGAATTCGGGCCGTCACCGACGCGCTGACCGGAAGCGCCGCCCGATGGTACTTCGACGACCGGCTCCGCCAGGACATCCGGCTGGCGCAAACGTCCGGACAACCCTGCGGCCTCATCATGATCGACATCGACCATTTCAAACAGATCAACGACAGATTTGGCCACGTCTTCGGCGACGAAGTCCTGCGCGGGGTCAGCGCGGCGATTCTCAAAACCTGCCGCGAATCGGATCTTGTGGCAAGATACGGAGGCGAGGAATTCGCCGTCATCGCGCCGGCGATCAACCGCGAGCATCTGATCCATCTTGCGGAACGGTGCCGGACTGCCGTCGAATCGCGTACGTTTCCTTCGCCGACCGACGGAACTGAAATCCACGCAACGATCAGCCTTGGAGTTGCCCTCTGGGACAAACCCATCCACGCCGACGCATCCGGCCTCATCGCCGCCGCCGACAAAAACCTCTACGCCGCCAAACACGCCGGACGAAACCGCGTCGAAATTCGTTGACGGGTGAAGCGTGACCCCATGACGAATCCCCCGACCGTGACCCCATGACCAAAAAACTCGCCCTGGCCGCCGCATCGGTCGTCGTATCCGCCCTTCTGTGCGAAATCTATCTCCGCACTTTTCCACCGAAGGAATTTCAGCGGCTCGACAATTTGTATTCCCTCATGAAACCGGATGACCTTCTCGGCTACTCGATGAGACCCAACACGCGAGGGATGGTGCTTAGCGAGGACGGCAACTCCGAATATCTCGTCGAACTCAACGAGCACGGACTTCGCGACGCGGCCTACGCCGGCAAACGGGGCCGGCGCACCATCCTGGGGCTCGGTGATTCCTTTCTCTTTGCCGAGAGCGTCAACAGGGAAGATGCCCTGATGGCTGTGCTCCAGAACCTGCTGGAAGCCGGACATCCCGGGCGGTTTGGGACGATGAATGCAGGCGTGCCCGGGTACTCGACCAATCAGGAAATCCTCTATTATCTGACGCGGGGCGACCGCGATTTCGATCCCGACATCGTCATCCTCTTTTTTTACATCAACGACTTCGCGCTGTACGTGAAGAATTATTCCGGCGCGAAGTGGTTCGACGGAATTCCCGTCCCCGACGATGCCGAAAAGTTGCCGGTCCGCTGGGAAAAAGACAGTCCCTTCCAGACATGGAAATTTATTCGTTACTGGGAAAAAAAGAGAAATCAGGCAAACCAGGTCACCGGGCGGCCGACTCGGAAATCGCCGGTATTGGGTGGTGAACCAAAAATGTTCAATCGCGAGTGGGACGCCTTCCAAACCCTGCAATTTCATAATCTGGAAATCATGCTGGACATCCTCAAAGCCAAAATCCGGGGAAACGACGCCAAATTGATGCTTGTGTATCTTCCGTCCTCAACCGAGATAGAACCGGGTCCGATCCGAATCGATAATCTGACCCGGCACTCCTATCCCGTGTCGAGCTGGGACTGGGATTTGCCCAGCCATGA
>JAHFCY010000332.1 GCA_023249255.1 Candidatus Lindowiibacteriota bacterium
CCGTATTCGTGACGGATCAAATCACAGGACAGATTTTTCAGAATCCGCTCGGCGCAGGAGCGGCCAGTCCCATCGACAGCGTGGGGTTTTCGCCGACGCGCGAGGAAGTCCTGTCACTCCTTGCCCGCCGGGCCGATTTTGATCTTCTGCTCGAAGGCGACCTGAAACTGGAGCGCGCGGAAGGCCGGCTGGCGGCGTATGACGGCCGGAAAGTATTCGGCGCCGGCCAGTGGTTTGAAGTCCGCCCCAACACCCCGGCTGATCCGATCGTGCCGAAACCCAATGCGCCCAAAACCGTCTCTGACCGCCAGCGCGACCAGTCGCTTCTCGCCGAGGCGGT
The DNA here is from genome assembly GCA_023249255.1 of Candidatus Lindowiibacteriota bacterium. GTDB lineage: Bacteria > Lindowbacteria > 2-12-FULL-62-27 > 2-12-FULL-62-27 > 2-12-FULL-62-27 > JAHFCY01. The sequence goes on from JAHFCY010000332.1 coordinate 341, forward strand.
GGCGGATCTGGCCGGTCGGGGCAAACGCATCCGGCCATGGAGATGGTCGAGCCGGCACGGGACGTTTCAACTGATTGACCAGCGCGGTCGGGCGTTTTTGTTCTTGATCGAAACGGCTCTCTTCGGCCAGAAACGTCTCCGGCTCATCAGCGAACTCGACAGCCTGTTTTCGCGCTTGAAAGATTTCGCGGACGCCGAGATGGAGGCGGTGGATTCCGGCGCTCTGCGGCTGACGCTGGGACAGAGCCGCTCGACCTATGTTGTCGCCGACGATCCTTACACGGGAGATCGGGTTCTGGAGATTTCTTCCGACACCGGCGCTTTCCCTGCGCCGCGGCCGGCCGCTCCATCCACAAAAAACAAACCAAACTTGCCGCAGAACTGGTCCGAATACCTTCAACCGCCGAAACTCATCGCAGAAGGCCCCGCCGGCCAATTGATCTCAACCAAAATCCGCCTGACCGACCAGGGAAGAAAATCACTGCTGATCCTTGCCCAGGGCGGACGCACTCGGATATTGCCGTGGGATGATGAAGACATCCGGCCGGAAAATGTGGTGATCCTGCCGGAGGGATTTCTGGTGCCGGAGCCGCCGGCGTGGAGAGCGGTGGGATGGACGCCGGAATTCAACGGCGTCCGCCAGATCGGCAACAGCCGGTTTCAAAAAATCACCCCGGTGTCTTCCGTCAGGCCCGGCGCGGCCGTGGACGGAGGCGTGGGTGACGCCGAAACCGTCGCGGTGACCGCCGGACTTTTTGTGCTGGATGCGGAAGCCTCCAGCGTCGCGTTCTGGCCGGCCGACGAATGGCCGAGGCCCATGACGTTTACGGAACTCCATCTGTTTTCGGAGCCTCTGGACCTGACCGTTACCCGAAGCGGCGACGTGTTCGTTCTGGCCCGGGACGCCGATGGAATTCTTCGCATCTTTCGCCTGTCGGAAATCGTCGAGCCGATCCTTGACCTTCCGGCAAATGCTCAACCGGAATTTCTTCCCGGCGGAATACCGACCATCATCTCCAAAACCGAAACCCGGCAGACTCTCTGGACCATGGGCGGCCAACCGCCGGCGCTCATGAAAAAGGAGACGTTCGACATCGGATGGCTTGCGGGTGATGGAATTTCCTGGAGGTATGAACCCCAGAACGTGATTCTGTTTTCGACGGATCCCACCGGAGAGAGCGACACCGCGATCACCATTCAAATTGAAGGCGTCAGCCGCGTGAAGAAGGCGGTTCGCCAAACCGGCGCGGTCTGGCTTCTCGAAAGCGATTCCGGCATTCTGCGGCTGGACGCCGGAGATCCAACCGTTCCGGAAATTTCCGTGCTCGACGAAAACGGCATGGGATTGCAGTCCTCGCCGGCCGGTCCATTGTACACCCTTCCAACGGCGGGAGCGGCGGAAGTTCGGCAGATCGGGCCAAACGGGCGGGTGCTATCCCTGGGGCTTTTCAAAGAATCGTGGCTGGCCCTCGGAGCCGATCAAAACCGCCTGTACTTTAAAGACCGTTCAACGGGAAAATTCTACACCGCACGCACAGGATCGGCATTCGAATCGGAGGAGGCCGGGCAGATCACGGGCCGCATCGAGTTCCGTTACGATGATCCCTCCAGCGTTTTTTTGTGCGCGTTCGGCGATGAGGCCTACTGCATGATCGTCCGGCCCAAGGCTCCGAGTTTTCTGCTGGGCCCCATGCCTTACGGCGCCTACCGGCTGGATGTATCCGCCGGCGTTTTCGATCTGGCCAGCCCGGCCGTATTCTCTGTGACGCAGGCGGAGGTGGAGATGCCGGAAGTCAAACTGACGAAGAGCCTTGATTTTATTTTCCGCCGCGCGGCCGCCCTGGAAGAATCGGGCAACACCGAACTGGCCAGATTCAATTATGAACTCTACCTGTCCCTCTACCCCACCGGCCGCGCGCTCGATTCGGCCAGGGCGGCGCTCTTGAAAATTCATGCGGCCGATAACCGCACGGACGACATGATCGACTTCTACCGAAAATCCCCGCCGGAAACAAAATGGCCCCCGGCCGCACTGCTTCTATTGCTCGAACGCATGCCGAAGGCGGCCGACCGGCTGGACGTCGCGCGGAAATTGCTCGCGATGCCGGCGCCGGATGCGCGCAGCGCACAACTTTTATTTTTTCTCTACAAACACTCCCTCGATCCCAACATCAAATCGGCCGCATACGGGGCCGGCATCCCTCCGGTATACCGGCGGTTTTTTGAAAGTTTCGACCGAAACCGCCTGTAAAAGGATCGGATGAAAAATCTCTCTCGGTTCATCCTCGTCGCCGCCCTCACCATCGCGCTGGTCGCAACCTACCGGAAACTTCAGGAGGAGGAGCGCACCGCAACGACGAGGACCGACGCCCCGAAAGAAAATACGCTCATTGAACGCATCCGAGTTCTGCCGGTGCCGCCATCGTCCTGGAAACTTCTTGAAACCGCGCCGCGCGAGATCAACCTGGACGATCTGCCCGACATCGACGACACCCTTCGGGATATGCTCGCGTCGACCAGGGAACGCGTGGTGTTTGAAAGTTATTTTTTGCGAAAATCCATGGGAAAATCCGCCCGGTGGCTTCTC
>JAHFCY010000145.1 GCA_023249255.1 Candidatus Lindowiibacteriota bacterium
CCTCCGAGAAGATCAAAAAATTTTGTTCTCACATCATCGAAAATATCCAGACCGCTGTCCAAATTTTTTGCGTGATGTGGAGGAATCATCATTGGGGCGCGCCCCGGATGCGGACGCTTGGAGTTGGGTGACCGATAAATTGCATTCCCCTCTTTCCACCAATTTACGGAACCGTGAAGTTTAAGCAGAAATATCGGCCGTTGTTTGTGCCGGGACACGACCGGGCGGCCTTTACTATTTGTATCTGGCGCTCCCCAAACCAGAGAAAAATAATTCGGACAAAAAAATGCGCGATTGGTTCCCCAAAACCCGTCAAACAATGGAATATTTTCCGCTTCGGCGGCATCTTCCAGCAACGTGTCGTAATTCGTCGTGAAAATGTAAACCTCCGAAGATTTTTCCTGCCGTTTCTTGATCGTCTGAAGAAACCGACGATGAAGATGAAGGGAGGGGCGCCAATTACCGGCGAGCAGGCCTCTTATGGCCTTGATGACCGGTTTCCGTATGTTCCAAAAATCTTTCGCTGGCAGTTGGTCAAGCATGGATTCCAAATCTTGCCCGCCGGTGTCTTTGAGTTTCTTCCGATCTCGAGTCTGAAGCCGAGGAAGGATTCTTTCGGCCAATTCGCCGGCAAGAGGATATCCTCGGCCGTTGAGATAAGAGGCCCCCGCGCCAAGAAAAAAAGCCACGCCATTTCCACACAGATGCCTCTTCAGTTCTCTTTCGATTTCACTCGATTTCATCTTCATTGCTCGCTGTTCCCCGGTTTCGAATCTCCCGCGGCGTGACCATCGACCGTCTGTTGCATCACCATCCACGTGCCCCGGCCGACGTTTTGAAATCTGGAATCCAGGGAGAGATGGGCAATCAGATTATATCCCGGACGTTCGCCGGATACATGGATGCCCTCGTTCGCAAGAGCCGTCAAAAGCTCCTTGTAATAGAGTCCTTGGGGATGGTCCTTCAAAATACGGGCAACCGCATCTCGGATGACTTTTCCTTTGGACCTGCGACTTGATCTCCGGTCAGGATCCGCTTCACGCGTCGGCTCGCCCAGGAATAGTCGAAGCCCCAAAATCTTCTGACGGATTTTTTCCCGCTCGGCCGTCAGGTCACTCAATTCATTCATCCTTTTCTCAATCACCTCGAGCCGCACCTCAAGCCGCCGTATCTCCACCTTTGGATTGATCTGGTTCTGTCCGCTCGTCATGTCTCTAATGTATATTGTAGTTTGTAGTTTGTCAAATTTATTTTTGTAGTACGGCAGGGGTCGGATTCAACCGCCACTCCGCCAGTCGCTCCCGCAGATACGCGAAAAACGCCGCGCGCTTTTTGGCGAAACCCGGGAAGGCCGTCAGAATGTGGGCGAAATCGTCGGGGGACAAGCCGTATGCCTCGGCCACGCTTCGGTTCGAGGCCCAGAGCACAGAATAGAGCTTTTCATCGTCATAAATGTATTGGCGTTGTTCGATATTTTTGGGACGGATGACACCGCCAACCTGTTTCGATTTCGGAACGGAGGCCCGTTCGACATAGGTGAAACTCATGTTGGCTCCGGCGATTCGCATTCTGATGCCGTAATCGAATACGAGGGAATTCATGATCGAACAGATTTCGTTTTGATGCGTAACGTCGCATCGAATGCCGAAGAGGGTGTCGCCGAAGCATGAATACGGAGGGAGTATTCCGACAATGCATGTGCGTTCATCCGTGTTCCGGGCCATGCGCCTGAAAACGACTTTGGGATGCTTGTCAGGAGAATCTCCGTATTTCTTTTTCACAAGCTCGACGGAAACCCAGCGACCAATCTCCTGATTGTGGACGAGAAATTGATCTACATTCTTACCACTATACAGCGGCCAAAATCCCTTATCGGCCATTCGCTCGCGGGTTTCGGCGAAGTCTTTGGGCTCGCGGCCCAGAATTGTTTTCGGCGAGTACAGCCTGCCCGTCTTGGGCTCGGTCCAGAGATCACGGTCGTTGGTGATATTGAATTCTGTATAAAATTTCGCGTTCCACGTGCCGGGGCCTTGATCGCCGAGGAGGGGGCGGGGATTTATGGGATTTCCGGCTGAATCGTAGCCGTACATTTTCAGGAGAATCTCGCGGTCTTTGGGCGAGCGGTACTCCAAAAAGGCCAGCGTGCCCGGCGAGAGGCGTTCAATCTCCGATTTTCGGATCATCACCGTCCACGGCTTGACGCCGGGATCATCCAACTCGGCAAGATCGTGACGCATGAACGCGGCTTCGAAGTCGTAGGCGTCCGGCGGCGCAGGCTGTGCGGGTTCCTCCGGTGAAAGCCGCCGAATGACGAGACTCAAAAATTTGTAGCTCGAATGGATGGGGAAAATCTTTTCGCGGTTTTCAAAGACGTAGAACCGTTCAACCTTGACGCGCTCGAACAAGAGCCGCCGCAGACCCGTACAGCCCTCGTTGTTGTAGATGGCCGAAGGGACGACAAGGCCCACTCGGCCGCCGTAGCGGGTCAATTGATAACCTCGTTCAACGAAAAATTTGAAGAGGTCGTGATGTCCGCCGGAGGATTTACCGTCGATTTCCGCTACATGAAATTTAAAATCGTCCCCGGATGTCAACACGGTCGCCAACGCTTTAACAGATGCGGCATACTCCTCGAACTGCCTTTCAAGATGTGGAAAAGATCGATTTAATTCATCAATGCGTCGATCCAAATCCCTTCCAACGTAATTTCGAATCAAGACATCCACGCGCGAATAAAATTCTTTTCGATCGGGAAGTACTTTATCCCACGGCGGGTTGCCGATGACGGCGTCGAATCCGGGGTTCAGGCCCGAAAATACTTCCGGGAATTCCAGTTCCCAATGGAAAAACGGCTGACGCGCGCGTAGATCGTTATACTCGTTCCACCACGGTCGGCCGGCCGCAAAAGTTTGGAGTGATTCGACGTTGTCGATGTGCTGGGTCAGGTGCGGCCAGTCTTCCCATATTTCCGGCAAGCCGAACGCGGAGGCGATGCGGAAGTCAAACAGAAGTTTGGCGGCGGCAACGGCCTGTTCCGCCTCGACACGGCGGTCCTCCTTGTATTTCCATTCGTCGACCGACTCCGCCTTGGCCTGTTCGGCTGCCTGCTCGATCATCCGGCGGCGCGCGGCGGCCTGCGCCACCTGTGTTTCGATGGCGTGCGTGAACAAGTCCGGCGCGGAGCCTTCGGCCGAATCCGGCGGCTCGAAAGGCGAGCGATGGGCGTTGTGCGTCCACGATGACAAAAGAGAATTTCCTTGACGGATGTGGTGCTCGAAATAGGTGAGGGGCCGGTCTCCGGCGAGGGACTCGATCCAGAGCGCGACGCGGGCCAACTGAACGGCCATCGGATTGACATCAACGCCGAAGAGACACCGCTCGGACACGAGGCGCTTGCACAGCGCCCGCGCGTCGCTGCCGGCCGCGCGCGCCTGTTCGTCCGAGGCGTCGCAGTCCGTGTCCCACTCGCCCTGAAATCCGGGCGGCTGGGTCTTTTGTTCCCGGACAAATGCGCGATGCAGTTCTTGTCCCAAAAACCTCATCGCCGAGATCAGGAAATGACCGCTGCCGCACGCCGGATCGAGAATGCGCAAGGCAAGAATCTGTTCCGGAGATTTCGCGGCGACCAATGGGCCGAGGGCGTGGCGGACGACATCGTCGACCAGTTCACGCGGCGTGTAATACGAGCCGGTGCCCTTCCGCGCCGTTCCGGGCATGAAATAAAACTCGCCGGGGTCGATTTTCCGAAACAGGACAATCGTCTTGGACTTGGGTTCCTCTGCCGAATCTTCATCTCCTGACTCGTCGCTTTCGGCGAGATCCGCTGACGTTTCTCCGTCATCATCCGCTTGTTGAGTCTGAGCCGGCAGATTGAGACATTCTTGCAATGCCTCGTCACCCTGAACTTCCATATTGTGCGAAATGCAAATCCGCGAAATTTCGGCGGGCGACAGCACAAGTTTTCGGTTCAGGGCGAGACATTCGATCAGAAGTTCGGACGCGATGCGTGGTTCGTGTTCGAGGAGTCCCTCATAGACGTGGCCGAGTTGTTCGATGTCGAGTTCCCGAAAAGACACGCGCTCGTAGCCGATGCCGCGGCGCGGCTCTGTGGTCGTCAGCCTGCGCAGAACGGAAGCGACGCGCCGGTCGGACAGGAGCGCCCGATTCAATACGCGGCCCTGACCCGTGTTCGCATTGAACAGCGTGCCGCCGCGCGGCGGAATGTGTTCAAACGTTTCGATGGGCGGCATGCCTTTGTCGTAGATTTCAAACAGGGCAAGCAGACGCTTCCAATACGTATAGCGGTTGGATGGAATTTCGGAGACACCGGAACGCCGATGGATTTCGTCGAGTAATCCTTCAAGAGAATAGGACTTCATATACAGGGAATGCTCGCGCAATTTGTCGTGACGGGCCTCGGCGTAGAGGATGAATAAAATCCGGTAGAGCGCCGTCAGGGCCGCATCCCTCATCATTTTGACGGTGTCGGGCCGCTGCTCGAGAATGTTCAGCCCCCGGCGGTCCGCCATGTCCGTCAAAAGTCCCCGGACGAGCGATTCCGTCGCGGAGAAGACGGCGCGTTTGAGATCGTCGGAAACTTTTTGCGCGTATTTGCGGCTTTCCTGTTCGTGCCGTTCGATCGGAATCGGCCCGCCATCCGGCGATGGCGTAAAACTCCATCGTCCGAAAATATTGTAAAACAGAGCGAACGAATCAAAATCGAGGGAGTCGAGGCAGGCGTCGAGGTCGATTTCAAGATAGGCGCCGCGCGGCCCTTCGCCCGGCCGGCGGATCAGGCGGATTTTTTCGGCGTTGGTCAGCAACCCGTACCTTGCGTTGGCGCGGGCCAGCAGATTCTCCAGCGCGCGCATCGGCGAGTCGGTTCGTTTCTCGATGGGCGCGTCCAGATCCTGCCAGGCTCCTGCGATGTACATCACCAGCGCGGGATGCGCGCCGTTTTGCGCGGACTCGGCGTTTTCGTACAAACCGCCCAGATGACCGTCGACCGAACTCAAGTGAAAATCCAGAATCTGGTCCATCAGCGGCCGAACAAAATGGTCGCGCACGTCGGTCCAGCCTTCCATTTTTCGAGCCGCGCGCTGGAGAATCCGCCGGGCGGCAAAGAACGGCCGGGTGATCGACCGATCCGCCACCCGCCTGCCGCCGCTTTTTCCGCCAAGTGACCTGCCGGCCACCGTATTCAGGTAGTAATCCGAAAAAAATCCGCGAGCATTTCGAATGGTCTTGTAGATCATTTTTTGGAAGTTGCCGCCGGCATCAGAAACAGAGCGCCAAGGGGGTTCGGCGGGTGGGGCATCTCTACACGCCGATACTCGGCGATCTCCACTTTGCGCTGATTGACGAATGTTGTGACAGCGGCCAGCCGCGCGCCCTTCACCGGCTCGGCGCGATAAATGTCGGATACCGTCCGGCCGAATAGCGCCGGTTGCGACTCATCCATCAACCCTTTGGCCCGGCGTTCCGCATCCTCGATTTCCCGGCGGCGCGCTTGCGCGTCCGCTTCAAGCTCTGATTCCAGAATGTCGGCGATCTTTTCCCGTTCGGTCTGTAATTCCTTCAGCCGGCGCGCCGCCCAGCCGGTCATCCATTCCTCGGCGCGAAGATAGAGTTTGGCAAATGGATTCTCGAAATCCCGGCGCAAAATTTCCATCGGAATTTCTCCCGGCGATTCGGATGAACATAGAACTGCGCACGCTTCTTCGACTGTACCGATTTGCCGGCCGTCCAGGCCGATCCTCACCGGTTGGATCTGTTCTTCGAGCAAATCGACACCCACACATTGGCTGTAAAACGTAAACAGAATGGAAGGCGGTTCATCCCGCGGCACGATGCGCGCCGCCAGCCGTTTGGGCGACCGCCCCTCGTCCTCATAAACCTGCAACAGCGTTCGACGAGCGAGCGACGCGAGGGATTGAACCAGCGGATGTTGAGGGGTGATAAATTCCAAGCGGTCCGGACGTTCCTGAACAGCCAGAGATCGCCGGCATGTTGCCGAGGCATACGCCGGGGACACACTCGATCCACGAAACTTGGCCGGCACCTCGATCCGATACACTCCCTCCGGCGCGGATTTGCACGGTTTCATATATTCCCCATCGCGGTTGAGAACGGCTAAAAGGAGACTTTCCAATTCCAAGTCGTCGGCAAGAAGGATAGGCGTCGCATCATATTGATCGTCATTGCCTCCAACCCGGCCCACACCAAGGAGTGGATGGAGATTGGATTCATATTCCTCGACGCGCTCATCGAACAATTTCACAAGCATTTTTTTCTGTTCGGCGGCGTCGGATTCCTCCGCATCGAGTTTGACCATTCCCGATTCCAAAAAATCCGATCCGGCCAAAACGCCGAGAATGTCCGGCGTTGAAATCCGTTCCTTGTGCATCTCCTCGATCTTTCGAACGATGAGATGAAGCATATCGTCCTCGGGCGAATCGGGAAACCAGAGGTATCGGATATCGGGTGGGCGTGTCTGGCCGTAGCGGTCGATCCGGCCGTTTCTCTGCTCGAGACGGTTGGGATTCCAGGGAAGTTCCACGTGTAAAATTCGATGGCAGGATTTCTGGAGATTCAGGCCTTCGCTCGCGGCGTCTGTCGCCAGCATGAGACGAATGTCCGAACTCTCGAACATATCCTGGACCCGGCGGCGCCGGCGGATCGACATGCCGCCGCGAAGAACTGCAAACGATTTGGAAAGCCGGGAGTCTGACGACAGCGCATCCTTCAGAGATTCGAGCGTGTCCACGTATTCCGTGAACACAATGATCTTGGCAGACGAGTCACTCGAGAGCGTCTGCCGAACGTATTGGAGCGCCGTGACCATTTTGGGATCGTCGGGAGGACAGGATTTGATCAATTTTCGGATCTCTTTCAATTTTCGGATTTCTGACTTCTGAATTTTTTCGTCTTTCGACACGACGGATTGGACGATTCTTTGGCTCAGGCGTTCGAGGCGCTCCTCGTTCATCGGCAAATCCGTGCGAAGGTCGCGGATTTCGGCCCGTTCCGGCGGTTCTTCCCGTTCTTCCGGACGTTCGAGGGATTGCAGGCGATGCTCGACGGTTGAGATGAGCGCCCGGCGGCTCGATAGCATTCGTTTTTTGACAATCTGCATCGCAAATGAAACCAGATCCTCGTCCTCCGTCCCCGCGGCGTCTTTGATCGTGCGCGCGCAGTATGTCGAGACTTTGTCAAAGAGCTGTTTTTCAACCGGCGAAAGCGGCACGGGAATGGGAGTCACTTTGCGAGGGGGAAAAACCGGTTCCCATCCGCCGGTTTTCGTTTTATGGCGAATCTGGGATTTGAGCCTGCGGATTCTGGCCGCCTCAATCCGTCGGCGGCGATCCTCCTCCGTTCCCTCAAACGTGGCGTACGTCGGCTCGACCAGTTCAATGAGCGAGCGGAACGAATGGGCGAATCCATTATGAGGCGTGGCGGTGAGCAGTATCAGACTCCGCGAGGAATCGCGAAGGGTCTTCCCCAAGTCCGTCCGCTGGGTATTGTAAGGATTAACTCCCGTTCCGGACTGCGCGAGCGCGTGTGCCTCGTCCACAACGACCACGTCCCAGGTACGCCGCAGCGCGCGACGTCTGACCTCCTCTTTTTTCAAATATTCCATCGATGTCAAAATGCGCGGCAGAGCGTCCCACGGATTGATCCCGGCAGGCAAGTTTGTCTGCTCGCGCGCAAATCCCGATCCGTCCTCTATCATGGAGAATGACAGCCCGAATTTGACCGATAGTTCCTCCTGCCATTGCGTGAGAAGTCCCGGCGGCACGACGATCAAAATCCGGTCCGCGCGGCGGCGAGCCATGAGTTCAAGGAGGCAGAGTCCGGCCTCGACGGTTTTTCCAAGCCCCACGTCATCCGCAATCAAGATGCTGGGCCGAACTTTTGAAAGAAGTTTTTTCACCGGAGCCAACTGATACGAATGGAGTAGGACGCGTCCCGCGTAGACACCTTGAAAAAGGGAAGACCCCTTCTGCGCGGTCAATTCCAACAGTCGATGATTTCTCTGCCACGCCGCCAGCGGTTCGATGGCATTCACGTCAAAGGTCAGCGACTGTGAAGGACAGGGAATAATCGCATCCGGCGGAGAAAGCACCGTCAATTCTTTCTCCCCGTCAGGCGAATTGGCGGCGACAAGGTGAACGAGAGTGGAAGCCCCATTCACCGCCCGAACATCCCGAACCATCCAAACCCGATCCCGAACCATCACGCGTTCATCTTTTCGAATAATAGGACTCATCTCGCGAGGAGGATACAATGAGGAAAGACCCAACTACAACGTCCGAGGATTAACAGATCCAATGTAAAAACTTGTACCCGATTTAGATCCCTTTTTTATAGGTGGGATAGAGACGGAGGGTGTGGTGACCGCAGAACCGCCGGCCAGGGAATCCGCTATGGCTATCAAGATTTGGAATGGACCCTCATCCCGGCGCGCCCTTTCAAAACCGACTTCACGCTGAACGCTACCCAGACCCGCGACCACGCAACCGACGGCCCCGGCCGGTCGAACCAGCGGCAGTACGGCGTGAGCGCCCAGACCGAAGTCACCGACGGCGAGCGGCTCGACGTCGACTACGCGCTGGGAT
>JAHFCY010000333.1 GCA_023249255.1 Candidatus Lindowiibacteriota bacterium
GCGGCACTGCGGGCGATGCGGCTCCGGCGTTGCGCAAACGCGCCATGCTGGCCTCGCGCTTCAATACCTTTCTTTCGGCGCCAATGCTGTTCGGCATGGTGGTGAGTTCCCATGTGGCGGGCGTGAATTCGTCCACGATGGCGGTGATGGCGGGTTTGAGTCTGCTGGTGATCTGGCTGGCGATCAAATCTTCGTTCAACGTGGGCAAGTCGGTCAATTAGGTTCAACGTTTAACGTCCAGCGTTCAAAGGGAAAGGGCAAAGGCGAGGGCCGGCATCCTTCATGTCTGACTACTATCCGCAGAAAATAGAGACGGAGTGGCAGAGGGTCTGGTCTGACAGGGGATTCTGGCCTGCGCCTGAAATTCCATCCTCCGACAGAAAATATTATTGCCTCGTGATGTATCCCTACCCGTCCGGGCGCATCCACATGGGACACGTCCGAAACTACACCATCGGCGATGCGCTGGCGCGCTATCGGCGAAAAGAGGGCCGGGAGGTTTTGCATCCGATCGGCTGGGACGCATTCGGATTGCCGGCTGAAAACGCCGCGATCGACCGGGGCGTGCATCCGGCGAAGTGGACATATGACAACATCGCGCACATGAAACGCCAGCTTCAGCGGCTCGGAATTTCCTACGCGTGGAATCGGGAAGTCGCGTGTTGCGCGCCGGATTATTACCGGTGGGGCCAGTGGTTTTTCATCAAGATGTTTGAGAACGCGGATCCTCTGGCCCGAAAGCACACCCGGCCTCTGGCATACCAGAGCGAAGGTCTCGTTAATTTCTGTCCGAAGTGCGAAACGATTCTGGCAAATGAGCAGGTCGAAGACGGCAAATGCTGGCGGTGCGACAGTCCGGTCGATCTTCGGCGCCAGCGCGAATGGAAATTCCGGATCACCGCCTACGCCGAGGAGCTTCTCGCCGGACTCGACGATCTTGGGAACGGGTGGCCGTCGCAGGTTCTGGAGATGCAGAGAAACTGGATCGGCCGGTCGGTCGGCGCGCATATTGTGTTCGCAGTGGCGGGAACATCTGATTCGTTGACAGTATTCACGACCCGGGTCGATACCCTGTTCGGCGCGACCTATATGGTTATCGCGCCGGAGCATCCGATGACCGCGCAGCTCTGCGATCTCGGACGTTGTTCGCCTGAAGGCCGCCGGCAAATCGACACGATGATGAGAACATCAAAAAAAATGCGTACGGACGATTCGACCGAAAAAATCGGTGTTGACACGGGCGCCAAATGTGTCAATCCGGCCAACGGCGAGACGATTCCCATTTTTGTCGCGAATTATGTTGTCATGGACTATGGCACCGGCGCCGTGATGGCCGTTCCGACGCATGACCAGCGCGATTTTGAGTTCGCCCGAAAATACGCCTTGCCCCTGCGCGTGGTGATTCGGCCCCAGGGGGGGATGGATACCAACATTTTAACATTTGAAGATAAGTCAATAAGTCAATCTACGTCCCCCGGGGCGCCCGGGGCGTCCGGGGTGGGAGCCTATATCGACGACGGCGTGCTGGTGAATTCCGGTCCGTTTACCGGGATGCCCAATCGCGAGGCAATGGAAAAAATGGCGAATTGGCTCAAGGATCGCGGGCAGGGCGGGCCAACCGTCACGTATCGTCTGCGCGATTGGGGTATTTCGCGGCAACGCTACTGGGGCAATCCGATTCCGGTCATCTATTGCGATGACTGCGGTGCCGTGCCTGTTCCGGACGGCGATCTTCCGGTGCGTCTGCCCGAGGACGCTGTATTTTCCGCGCACGGCGGCAATCCGTTGAACCATGCGGCGTCGTTCGTCGAGGCGGCCTGTCCGCGTTGCCGCAAGCGTGCCAGACGGGAAACAGACACGATGGACACGTTTGTCGATTCGTCGTGGTATTTTGCGCGCTACACGGACGCGCACAATTCTGATGCGCCGATTGACCGGCGGAAAGCCGACGCGTGGCTTCCGGTCGATCAATACATCGGCGGCATTGAGCATGCCTGTTTGCATCTTCTGTACGCTCGGTTTTTCCACAAGGTCACGCGCGATCTGGGGCTGGTGTCGAGCGACGAGCCCTTTGCGCGACTGCTCACGCAGGGTATGGTGCTTTTGGGCGGGTCGAAGATGTCGAAATCAAAAGGGAACATCGTCGATCCGGATGAGATGATCGAAAAGTATGGCGCCGACACCGTGAGGTTGTTTATTCTGTTCGCCGCGCCGCCGGAGAAGGACCTTGAGTGGAACGAGGCGGGCGTCCAGGGATGTTTTCGATTTTTGAAACGCCTGTGGAGGCAGATCGAGCAGTCGGCGGGCGAAACGCAGTCCCCCGATGATGGGTCGTCGCCGTCTGTGGCGAAGCTCACCGCGCCGGACCGCGCGCTCTATGTGAAAATCCAGCAGACCATCCAGAAATTCCGATCGGACGTGTCCCAGCGGTTTCAGTTCAACACGGCGATCGCCGCCTGCATGGAGCTTCTCAACACGCTCGAATCGCAGGACACCGGCCCGCGCGTTCGCCGGTATGCTCTGCGGTCGATGCTGTCGCTGTTGTTTTCCTTTGTTCCGCACGTGGCGGCGGAAGGATGGAAGCGGCTGGGATTGTCGGGGGACGCCGAAACGGCGCAACTGCCGGACGTTGACGCGGCCGCGCTGGCGGTCGAGAGCGTCGTGATCGCGGTTCAGGTGAACGGCAAGGTACGGGACCGGATTGAGGTGCCGGCGGACGCGAATGAATCTGACGTGGCCACGCGTGTTCTGGCGTTGCCGAAAGTCGCGGAGCTGATTTCCGGAAAAAATATTGAGAAGCAGATTTACGTTCCCCAACGGCTGTTTTCGGTGGTCGTCCGCTGATTTCCTTTCTCGGTCATCTGTTCACCTTCACCGGCGCCATTCATTTTCTGGCGTTCGCGCTGTTCTTCGGCGCCG
>JAHFCY010000146.1 GCA_023249255.1 Candidatus Lindowiibacteriota bacterium
AAACAGAATGATAAACGACGCGCAGCCCCAGAAAATGGCGCTGACGGTTTGATGCGCAGTCACGCGATCATGTCTCCCGTTTCTGTTTTTTCGCGGCCGGAAACAGAATGTTGTTCAGAATCAGCCGGTATCCGGGCGAGTGCTTGTAGAGCGATACGTCGGTCGGAGCTTCGCCGACGATGTGGGAGAAATCTTCCGGGTCATGCCCGCCGAGAAACGAAAACAGTCCCTTGCCTTTACTGCCGTAAATGTATTTCGCGCGGTCCGACGCCACCACCGTCCCCATGATGATGACCCCCGGCTTGATCGTCAGGCGCTTGAAGGATGTCGTCTGCCCGAAAAAACCGGCGATGAGGGACTCGTGGTCCTGCGTCAGCATCGTCGGCACCGGATCATACTTGGCCGAAAACGGAAACAACGTAAAGGCCTCTTTTTCCGGCGGGTTGTCGTAGTTGGATACGTCGATGTCGGAAAATTCGTACTCGTACGGATCAAAACTCAGCGTGAAATTCCGAAACGCCATCGTCCGGCTGAAATCGAGTTTCGACTGCGCGGCCGGCGTCGTCTGAGATCCGTCGAGAAGATCCGGCACGATGTCGAGGCCGTAGGCCGCCAGGGCGATATCAAAACTGTCGATGGCCGCGCACATCGCAAACAGAAATCCGCCATTTTCGACATAGGCCGCGATCCGTTTCGCCACCTCCGCTTTCAATTTCGGCACGGTCGCGAAACCGAGATCCTGCGCGATCTTCGTCTGGACGTCCACCATCCGGATATACCACGGCATGGAGTGGTACGACTTGTAAAATTTTCCGAATTGCCCCGTGAAATCGTCGTGGTGCATGTGGATCCAGTCGAACTTCGACAGTTTCCCCTCTATCACTTCCCTGTCGTAGAACGTCTCATAAGGAATTTTGGCGTAATTCAGGACAAGCAGGACCGCATCGTCCCACATCTCCGGAAACGGCGGCGCGTAGACGCCGATGTGGGGTGCCTTTTCCAGAAGAACTTTGGCCATGTTTTCGCCATCGATCTCGGCGTCGACTTTCGCCACGTCCGCGTCCGTCATGGATTCAACGGTCACGCCCCACTCAACCGCCCGGTCGGCGATCGAGCCGGACGACGGAAGCAGGAACGACCCGCCGCGATAATTCAAAAGCCAGTACGTCTTTCCCTCGCGGGATCCGTAGTTTTTCAGATAATCGAACACCACGCCGTAGGCCCGCAGATGGTCAGTCTGCACGCCATCCATCGGAATCAGAATTTCCGCGCACGCCAGGCTGGAGACGAGATGCATGCAGATAAACAGGCAAACAGACAACCGAATGTTGGATCTGATCGTCCCGCCATCCGATCGTCTTATCGTCCCGACCATCACGGTTCCTCCGTCCGAATCAGGGATCTCAAAAATTCCGGAGACTGGCGCAACAAATCCTGATACGCCGCTTCCGTCCGCTCCTGCTTGTTCAACGTTTTCCACCGAAGATATTGGAGATACGGCGACCCTTCGGCCGGAATTTTTTTCCCGGCCAAACCCGATTTGATCGCCGTGCGGCACAGAGTCACTTGGACGGCGACGGGAACATCCCCTGCGGCGGGGGACGTTGTCAACCGCCCTTGAAACGCATCCCGCATCATCCGCCCCACGTCGTCTTCTGCCGTCTTGCCGGCATTCCCCATGGCGATCAGCCACGACAGCGCCTCGTCCGCCAGAAAATGATCGGAATGAATCACCGCGTCGCGAAACGACCGGCGCGCCGTTTCTGTGTCTCCTTTGAGATACGAAAGCCAGCCCAGCCAGTACAGCGTTTCATCAGACGGAGCCGCATCGTGCGCCTCGTACGCCGCCGCAAGCGCCTCCGAATCCCGGCCGGCCATATAATACATCCGGGCGAGGCGAAGGGAATCGTCCGACTGCGGGGACAAGGATTTTGCGGCCCCGAGCGCGTCAATCGCATCGGAGAGACGGGACTGCGCAAGGAAGGCAGACGACGACAGTCGATAGACCGACGACCGCATCGGGATCACAGCAAACGACGATGGTGGATACTGCGCCAGCGCCGCGTCAGTCCCCTGCGTGTTGAGAGCGTATTTGAACATGAGCAGGCGCCGCGGCTCCGCCACGTCCGGCGGCGTGTCGGGAATTTCCCCGATCACGGCCTGAAAGAGATCATGCCGTTCCCGGCCGAGCGCGTACTCCGCCAGCTCCAGATGCGCCTCGGCATTCTGAAACCGTCGATCGTATAACCGGACAAACCCGAGGCACGCCTGGTCGGACATCCGCTCGACGAAATAGGGCAGGGCCGCCAGATACAGATTTGGATTCTGAACGGTCTCGAGTTTCGCCGGATAGTCCTGCGTCAAATACGCCGTGTCCGCCGCAAGACCGAGAAATTCCCGATAAACATCCGGAACCGAAATAATTCCGCCGGATAAAACCGGCAGATACAGGTCAATGCCTTCGCGGCCGAGCTGAAGACCCTGGCATATCGAGAGCGACTGATCGAAAAACATCATCGGATTGGAAAACGCATGGCGGCCGCGGCGATGGATGTCCAGCGCGTTTCGATAATCGCCGTGCCTGTAAAATTTCTCGGCGATCAGGGAGTATGCGGCCGGATCGGACACGAAATCGTTGAGAATGGAATTGGAAAGCGTCGCGGCGACGGCATTGCGGGACAGATCCAACAATAGATCGACCACCAGGATGCGATCCTCCAGTCTGGACGTCTCCTGAGCCAGTTTCGCCGCCAGGTCAACCGCCGGCTCGTAGCGTCCAAGATCCCGAAGAAGCTGAATTTTGCTTTCGAGGACGGGCGCACCGGCGGGACCGGAGGACGGCATGTTCGATAGAATCGAGAGTTTTTCTTCCGCACTCAGTGCCGGATAATTCTGCAGAATCACCAGGATGGATGGAACGACGGCCGATGACCGGGTCGAATGCAGTGATTCTGAAAATATCATCAAAGCCAGCGGACTGTCGGCCGGCGACCGGAACCTCGCTGAAAACAGTCTGACCGCCTCACCGATCATCCACTCCTTGACGGACGGATCGCTGATGCACTCCCGGATGCCTCGAAACGCCGCCTGTGTATCCCCTGCGGCGTATTGCCGCGCCGCGTCTTTCAGCCGCGCCTGCGGATCAGACGCACACGCCGCCTGCTCCAGCGCGAAGACCGCGGCGACGAAACCGATCCACGTCCAAAGTTTCTTCATGGCGGAGTCGGTCCTCCCGTCAGCCCCCGGATGTATTTTCGGCCGATGTCGCGAAATTCCGGCGGAAGGCCGCGAAGGAATTCAACCTCGTCGATCTTCGGCCGATCGACGTTCAACACCGACGTCTCGGTCGGATTTCCGAAAAACGGCTGGGCCTCGAATTTCTCGTCCTTTTCCTCCCGCTCCGTCAGCGACTGCTGAAGCTCCATGAGTTTGTTCAATATTTTTTGCTGGCGCTCCTGCACGCCCGGTGTGGGCCCCTGCTGGCGGAGTTCCTCCTCGGCCTTGCGCATCTCCTCCATGACCTGGTCAACCCGGCCGAGTTTTTCCTGCAAATCCGAAAACCGGCCCGATTCGGCCTCCATGCTCCTCCGGATCAATTCCTGCTGATACGCCATTTGTTGGAGATTCTGGCCGAACTGACCCATCTGCATGCTCAACTGGACGTTCTGATTGAGCGAGCCCTGCGAGGAGATGAGCTGTTGCAGGAGTTCCGACAGGTCCTGCATCGGCCGGCCTTTCGGCGTTCCGCTCCGCTTCCGAAGGTCCTGGGTCAATTCCATGAGCTCGAGCGCGGCAGTGGCGGTGAACCGGTACGCCGAGTTGAGCTGGACGGCCACGGCGGATGGGTCCTCGTCCTGGTTCGAAATGGAATGCAGGCCGGCGATCGCGCGGCCCAATTGCTGAATCGGGCGGGGATCGAACAGAATCATCCGTTCCGCCGTCGACGAGACGACCATAAGCTCGCTGTGCAGAATCTCCTCGAAGGCCGACGATTTTTGAATATGCCTGGAATACTCATCCGGATCCCGGCTGATCCGCGCGCTCAGAAAATATTCGTACGAACTTTCGATTTCGCCGATCGCGAACACGAGGCCGTCCACGACGGAGCCGAGTTTTTCGGCGGCATTTTTCATTTCCGACGATTCCGATTTCTCCGAGCCCTTGTCGAGCGCCGATTGAAGGTCGGCCAGGGACTTCTGCAATTGATCCTGCGCGTCCTTCGACGACGCCGATTCTCTGCCTCCCGATTCCCGCATCGCCTTCGCCGCCTGCTCGAATTGCTTCGACAATTCCGCCGAGGAACTGTTCAGCGCCTTTTTCAGATCCGAAAAGGCCGGGTCTTTGGCCAGATCCTGCAGTTTAGGGATGAGGGATGAGGCATTTTTTGAGAGAGACTGAAGCCGGTCCGGACTTTTGTCGGACAGAGCCTTGTTCGTCTGCTCCACCAGATCCTGCATCGCTTTCTTCGCCGCCGACTGGGCCATGATGTCGCTCAGGCGCTCCAGCATGCGGTGTGTCCGGTCAATTTGATCGACAAACTGTTCGAGATTGAATTTGGAGGACATGAGAGCGCGCTGCTTATCGTCCAGCTTCACCGACCCCAGCGACCGCTCAAGATCGCGCTGGGCCTGCACGTACTGATCCTTCAGCAGATTCGACATCATCTCGCCGATCGACGCAAGCTTCTGAAGCGTCTCGCGGGACAGGAGACTCTGCTTTGCGGCCGATTCAGTCCGGCGGCCCAGTTCCGCCAGCGCCTGCTCCGCTTCGTGCTTCGCCTCCTGCGCCGATTCGGCCATCGACACCAGTTCCTGCTCCATCTGCCACGCCATTTTTCCCTCGGCTTTCATTGTCCGCGCCGCGGCCGTCATTTTTTTCAACAGACGAGTGCTCTCGCCGCTCAGCCTCTCCATCATGCGGCTCACCTCGCCGCCCTGCTCCGTCAGACGCTTGTACACATCCATCACCGTCGGAGATTTGATCTTGATCGAAGGACTTCGGCCGCGCTTGGGTCCGAACACCGCATCATTGTCCGATGCCTCGGCAACCACCTCGACTTCGGATCCGGCGTACGATAGAAACGGCGTGACCTCCAGCAAATACGAAACAGCCTGGCGCGGCTCGCGCAAAAACGCCACGTCAAGACGTTTCTGCTCTCCGGACGACGGTATCACGATCACTTGAAATGCCGACAGGCCAAAATCATCGTCCACCTGCCAGCGCATCGGCAAAAACCCTTCCGCCGGCGCGTCCAGCGTCATCTGCTTCGGGGACAACCAGGAAACGGTGGGCGCGCGATCGACCACAGTGTCGATGTGGATCGCGACCACGGGATTGGCCGGCAGGCCGTCCGACGACGTCGCCGTCACGGTCAGCGTTCCCGGGGACAGGACGGTTCCTTTCACATCGATCTGCCTGTCACGCCACTCGACTTTGAACGGATGGCCGGGGGTGGACGAGGAGGAGCTGGACGCCGAAGCCAGCGGGATGTCGGACTCGATCTGAACGGTCAGGTCGGTTCCGGGCAATGCCTCGATCCGGTTGACGCCCGCGTGTTTTTCCTCCGCGGCAAGTCCGGTATAGGTGGGCGGCACGATCCAGATCGAATGAACGGCCAGGATCGGAGCGCGAAGCACGCGCAGGCGCACGTCGGGCGATCGAACGGTCCCGCCGGACGGCAGAGTCGCAACCGCCGTGAGCGTCATGCCCTGCGTCGCGCGCCTGACGGTCGCCTCGTACAATCCCGGCGACAGGGCCGTGAGCGGAATTTCCTCCGGCACAGCTGACGCGCGGTCGGCGTCGCTCAACCGTGCCTGAAGCACGGGCAGAGACATTCGTCCTTCGGTGTAGATGCGGATGAGAGCGTCATCTCCGGACCGGACCGGCGACGACGGCGGCTTGACGCGCAGAACCGCCGGAAGATTCAGGTCAGCCTGATCCACGGCCGGCGAGTATACGGACCAGCCCAACGTGAGGCACGCGGAGACTGCAAAGGCTCTAAACGAAAATGCGAATCCCGGTATCTCCAGATACGGAACGGGCGAGTCGAGCAGCGCCCGGATCTGCCGCAGAAGTTTTTCCAACGACGACGCGGGCGCCGCGTCAGCGTGGATTTCATACAGCGTTGTGAACCGATAGTCCGAATCGGGACGCAGAATTTCAAGCCGGCGAAGGGCGGTACGGCGGCGCGGAAGATCCATGATAAAAAATATGAAAAAACCGGCGAGCGCGATGAGATGAACGATCTCCCATCCCATCCGGCCGCGGATGAAACAGGCCAGAACACACCAGACAACAAAAGCTTTGAAAAAATGCGTCAGCGCATGCAGAAATTGAAGGCGAAGGAGAATGCCCTTCAGACGTCGGACCAGCGACGAAGTTTCATCGATGGGCGGGAGTGCGTTGATCATCCGCCGAGATACGCCTCTTGAACGTCGACCGATCGAGCCAGCTCGGCGCTCGAGCCGGATAAAACCACGCGGCCGAGCCGCAGGACATACGCGCGCTCGGTGGCCTGAAGCGCCATTTTGGCGTTCTGCTCGACAAGCAGAATCGAAACGCCCTCGGACTGGATGCGTCGAAGGAGGCTGAAAACCTCGGCGACGAGTTTGGGCGCAAGACCCATCGACGGCTCGTCGAGGAGGAGCAATTTGGGGCGGGCCATCAACGCGCGGCCGATCGCCAGCATCTGCTGTTCCCCGCCGGAGAGCGTCCCCGCCTTTTGCGATTCCCGTTCGGCGAGCCGGGGGAACAGGGAAAAAATGCGGTCGAAATCCTCTAACTGAACGTCGTCTCGAAGGTGCGCGCCGATCTGGAGATTTTCACGGACGGTCATGCGGGGAAATATCCGCCGGCCCTCCGGCACGATGGCCATGCCAAGCCGGATGCGGTCCTCGGGCGGCACAGTCGCAACCGGCGTTTGCCGGAAAAAAATGCCGCCGCCCATCACAGGCAGGACGCCGATGAGCGTTTTGAGGAGGGTCGTTTTTCCGGCGGCGTTGGCGCCCAGAAGGGTGACCGACTCGGATTCGCCCACCTCAAGCGAGACGTCGTCCAACACTTTGCGTTCGCCATATCCGGCCGCCAGGGCCGTGACTTTCAACATGCCCGCCATCGCTCCCGTCGCATTGTCTCTTCGCAGACCGCCGACCAAAGTGATATCATGATATCACTTTTGACCCGGGCGCCCCGGCGTCCTCCGCGCCGAGATACGACGCCAGAACGCGCGGGTGCCGGCTGACCTCGTCAAACGCGCCCTCCACGATTTTTTCCCCCTGGTCCATCGCCACAACGCAGTCGGTCACGCCGGACATCACCGACATGTTGTGTTCGATCAGAAGAATCGTCATCCCGCCATCCCGGATCCGGCGAATGTCCCCGAGCAGTTTCCGCGCTTCCGTCGTGTTCATCCCGGCAGCCGGCTCGTCCAGAAGCAGAAGCCTCGGGCGCGACGCCATCGCGCGGAGAATCTCGACGCGGCGCCTGTTCGCATACGACAGATTCCGCGCGATCTCCAGTTCCATCCCCTCAAGTTCCGGAAAAAATTTCAACAGCGCGAGCGCCGAATCCCGCGCTTGTGACTCTTCCTCCAGGAACGACAGCTGCTTCAAGCACGCCTCAGCCGGCCCGTGCCGAAGATGCGCATGCATTCCGACCAGGAGATTTTCGATGACCAGCATGTCATCAAACAACCGGATGTTTTGAAAGGTCCGGGCGATGCCCCGCCGCAAAATCCGGTGGGGGGGCAGGCCGTCGATCTGTTTGCCCTCAAACACGATCCGGCCATCCGATTCATACAACCCGCAGATGAGATTGAACAACGTCGTCTTGCCGGATCCGTTCGGCCCGATGATGCCGACTATTTCCTGTGCGCGCACGTCCAATGAAAAATCGTGGACGGCTCGCACGCCCCCAAACCATTTCGTCACCCCGCTCAACACAAGCGACGGGGCAGACCCGGCCGCCGTCATGCCGGTCTTTTTCGAAGCTCACGCAGGCGGCGCTTGGAGGGGATCAGTCCCTGTGGACGCATGATCATGAGCGCGATCATCACGATGCCGAAAATCAGCATCCGGTACTCCCGGATCATCTGTAGTTTTTCCGGGATCATGACAAGCAGAATGGCGGCCGCCACGCCGCCCGACAGCGACCCCATCCCGCCCAGCACCACCATGCAGAGAATCAACACCGACTCCATGAACGTGAAACTCGTCGGATCGACAAACCCCTGCAGCGACGCAAAAAACACGCCGGCCACGCCCGCAAATGCCGCCGCCAGCGCGAACGCCAGAAGTTTATACCGGGCCGCGTCAATTCCAAAGCAACTCGAAGCCAGCTCATCCTCCCGGAGCGCCACCCACGCCCGGCCGAATCGGCTCAAATTCAGCCGATAGGTAAGCAGACCGGACAGCGCGGCTATCGCCAGCAGAACAAAGTAATATTGAGTATCGCCGTCTATTCGAAACGTCCCGAGTTGAATCGGGCGCGACAGATTCCACCCGAACAGAACCAGCGGCGCAACGCCGGAAATGCCGCGCGCGCCGGACGTCAGGCTGTCCCAGTTGGTCATGATGATCCGGACGATTTCGCCGAATCCCATCGTCACA
>JAHFCY010000334.1 GCA_023249255.1 Candidatus Lindowiibacteriota bacterium
GATGTATTCGGCGTATGCGCCATAGGCCATCCGGTCCGTGAGCGTTTCGCAGAGATTGAACTGTCCTTTGCCGCAAAAAAAACATCCGCCGCAGGGCGCGGTGTGGACAGCCGCGATGCGATCGCCCGCGCGAAACGCCGTCACGCCAGCGCCGACCGCCGCCACGTCTCCGGAAAATTCATGGCCGAGCGGGCCCGGCATTTTGATTTTCGGATGCCCGCGCAGAAACGCTTTCTGGTCCGTCCCGCACGTCAGCGCCGCGCGCACGCGGACAATCAGCTCTCCGGCCTCGACCTCCGGAATCGGCACAGACTCAACGCGCAGATCCAGCGGCGCGCGAAGAATTGCGGCGCGCATCGTGTTCATTGAGGCGCGCGGACAGTCAGGGCTTTGGGGAGAATCGTAATGCGGGCGGGAAGGCGCGTGAGACAGTCCCCGTCGGCCTGAACCGATGATCCGCCGTCGCCACGAATCTCCACGGCATTTGACCGGAAATACTCGACATAAGGCAGGCGAACATGCCGGCCGGATGGAATGGAAAAAACAAATTTTAACAGCGCCAAGCGGCCCGGTTTTTTGATGAGAATGACATCGAACCGGCCATCGTCCAGTTTTGCCGACGGCGCCATCGCCAGCGAGCCGCCGTAGAGCCGCCCGTTCAGAACCACGACGTGATATCCGGTGCGCTCGATGCCATGCTCATCGACGACCGTTACACGCGAAACCGAATACGACCATAATTTCCGAAGACCTTCGGCGACATAAGCCAGAGGCCCGATGCAACGTTTCAGGTTCAGATTCACATCCCGGACCGTCTGCGCGTCGATCCCGACGCCGGCCATCAACAGAAATTTCACGTCGCCAACCTGGCCGACGTCGATTGAGATGTTTCGGCCGGACAAGAGCGACGATACGGCCTGGGGCGCGGCGGATGGAATATTCAGTTCGCGGCAAAAAACTCCGGCCGTCCCGCCCGGCAGGGGACAGAGCGCCGTTTTGCTGTAGCAGAGACTCGACGCGGCCGAAGCCAGCGTGCCGTCTCCGCCAAGAACCCACAGCCGGTCAACATTGGATCGCGCGGCCCGCGTCGCCACGTCCAGAATTTCCGGGATCGTCCCCGCCGTCTTTTCGGTGACGTCGACGCCGTGCCGGCGAAACGCCTCTTGAACCGCCGGGGACATATGCCTCGCACGGCCGGATCCGGAATGGGGATTGACCAGAAGCCAGTCCATGTCAGCCCGTGTCGGCCGACGGGCCGCGAGGCATCGCGTTTCCCCGTCCACGTTTGCCTTGGCGCGACCCTCCGATCCTTCCCTCGTCCCCACGGCCCTTTGCCATCTTTTCCGCCTGGCTTTTCTTTCGAATTTCCGCCTGCCTCTGCCGGACGATGTCACGGTATCGGAACTCCGACATCGTGCGCAGAAGATATGCCATCTGGCATGCGCGTTCGAGCGTCGACGTCCAGTGGAGCGCCTCCTCGAGATTTTCGCCGATTGCAAAACTGCCGTGGCTTCGGATGACCGCGATTTTCGTCCCGCGGTTGAACGTGTCGGCGAGAAGCCTGCCGGTTTCAGGCGATCCCGAAACTTCTTTGGGCGCGAGCACCGGAATTTCCCCCAAAAATAAAAACGCTTCGTTGTCGACCGGATAGATCGCGTCTTCGAGAATGGAAAACACGATCGTATGCGGCGGATGCGCGTGAAGGATGGCCTTGGCGGGGGTGTTGCGATAAATCATCCGGTGGATCGGAATCTCCACCGACGCGATGCCCTGGGTTTCCTCGTTCAGCGGCACCGACACGATGTCCGATTCGGCCAGGCGGTCCAGCCGGGATCCCGTGCGTGTGATGTAGATTTCCTGTTCTCCCCGGATGCTGACATTTCCGGAATGCGTCGTGTTAATCCCGAGCGCCAGTAATTTTTCCCCCGCGTCCCGGATCTGGTGGTATGCGACTTCTCTCATCGGAAAAACACTATCCTACGCGCGGACGGACGCCGTCAAGAACGGCGCGGCCAGGACCGACAGCGCCAGAAACACATTCGCCGCGTGACACGTCCACGACATGCCAAGCTCCATGCCGACCGCCAGAAATCCGTCCAGCAGAAGCCGGTGAGAAAATCCGATGACCATCGCCAGGCTGATTGCCCGGGCCGCATTAAACCGCTGCATCTTCATGCCGTACCACGCGCCGATCACGGGGCCGAGCGCGATCGCGATGACCATGGCGATCCGCCTGTGAATTTCCTGGCGCGCCAGAAACGAGCGTTCCACGATGAGTTCCGGAATCGTCATCCACTGCACATGCCGCTGGCGGTTCGACGCCGCGGCAATCATCAATTCCGGCGACGGAAAATCGGCCGGCCAGGGCCACTCGTCAAACGGAGTGTATTTCAGAACCTGCATCGTCATCGGATCCATTTTCCGGAACACCCCCCGGCTCATGATCCAGCCGCGCGCTCCTTTCACCAGCGTGTCGGTTTCATAATATTCCGAAACTCTCTCGTGATCCAACACGTACAACCGGACACCCCGCACAAGATTTTTCCCCGGTTGAAACGACAGAGCCTGCATCGCGGTCCGGTCCTTTTGAACATAAAACGGTTTCTCCAGCGCCCCGATATCCCGGCCCGATTTGAGCATCGACTCGAGTTCTTCGGCCTGTTTGAGAAGCCCCGGCAGATAGAGGGCCTGCGCGGCGCCGGCAACGGCAAAAACCAGTACGGACAGATAGACGATTGGACGCATCAACTGGCCGTCGCTCAAGCCGGCCGCGGGCATCGACACGAGTTCCAGCCGCCGGTTCAGCTCGCCCATCGAGTAGAGGCCGATCAGGATCATCATGATGCTCAATAATTCCATCACCCGTGGGGCAAGATTGATCAGCATGTACCGGTAGACGAACTCTGCCGC
>JAHFCY010000147.1 GCA_023249255.1 Candidatus Lindowiibacteriota bacterium
GGTTTTGGCGTCAGGCGGCAATTGTAATGGACGGTCAAACGATCTATTCAAGGGTTCGTCGTTGATCCGGACGGCCGAAATGGCGGTATCCGGGGGAAGATCGAGCAGAAATCCGGACGCCGGAGGCGTCGGCATGTCAATCGTGAGGACCGACTGGCCCGATTGGGATTCGAGTCGGAAAGAACATGGTCCGAAATACGTCGGGATGGATCGGAGGTCGATCACCTGTCCGGCGGCGAGCCACTCACGCGGGACGTTCGGCAAAATGTGGAGCGCGCCGCTCTCTTCCCGAAGGAGCATCTTTCGAAGAAGTTCGACATAGTGGCCGGCGACCCAGCCGTGGGGAACATCACCGACAATGCCGTCGGCAATTTCCCGCAGCCCCTGCGCGTTTTCACGGGTGGGCATCGCCTCCATCCACGCGCCGGGGCAGGACTGATGCCGAAGGCTCCAGTCGAGATTTTTGAGGGCAACGTCACCCATTCCGACGAACGACAACGGTCGCGCCAGCATCACGTTATATCCCCAGAAAAATTTTTCATATTCGACGTACCAGCCGCCGTCGAATCCGGAAAATTTTCCGCTGTTGTTCCAGAAATATTGATACGACTGGGACAACAGATCGAGCGGAACGGGGATGTCGAGACTCTGGCCGGGATCAAGCGCCGGACGCTGGGCCCAAGCCATCTGGGTGGCGCCGAAGATCCGGAATTTTTCGTCGATCGTACTTTTCATTTCGGCCGGATACTCGTCGGCCAGGGCCGGAATGTATGAAATCCGGTCCCGTTTCATCACGGCGCGGATACTGTCGGTGATGGCCTTGAGAAGGCCGTCGTATTCGGCGCCGATCCAGCGGGCGTCATCGGATTTTTTCAGGATGTTCGCCGCGTCGAGTGTCGATTTCAGGCCGATGACGCCATACCAGTCGTCGTAATAGAGATGGGACGGCATCGTGAAATTGTCCTGACTCATGCTTCTCGGAAGAAGGCCGTGTTCCGGCCGGTCCGGAGCGGACGATTCCCGCGACCGGAGCGTTTTCATGAGATCGCAATACTGCCTCATTTTGGGATAGATCGAATCAAGAAATCCGCCATCGCGGCTTAGCCGGTAGTGTTCATAAAACGCGAAGAGGGTGGCGCCGAGGCCGTCGAGATAATTGTCGGTTTCGTGATAGTCGAAATGGTCGAAGGAAGATTTCGCGTATGAAAAAAGTCCGACGTCGTCGAGGGCGACGGCCATGTCAACGGCGTCGTGGAGAAAAAACGAGTTGTAGCCGTATGGTCCCGGATGAAGTTCCGTGCCTTTCATCATGATCAGGATGTAATAAATGGACGAATAGAAAACGTCCGTATAGCGACTGTCGGGCAAATCGATCATGGCCGGAACGAGATTGCTCCAGAAATCACGGACGCGGTTGAAATTGGTCTCAAAGTCCAACTCGTCGGCTTTCGGAAGCGGGGCGCCGACGGACGGCACGACGAAATCGTAATTGGCCGTATCACCGGGATCAAGAGCGGCATGATAGAGGATTGCCGCGGATGCGTTGCCGCCGTTGTCGGAAATTCCCGGGCCGGCTTTGAGAATTCGTGTGTGATCAAATTTTTGAAGGTCGACCTCGTCAAGACCGGCAGGCGCGGGAGCGTCAAGAGGTTTGGGGAGAACCAATCCGATCGTGCCGTTGATCCGGACGCTGGTTCGGCCGTCGTAGGTGACATCCTTGACGCCGGGGCCGGCTTTCATGCGGGGAATAGGATTGGGACGGATGACGGCGTAGAGGGACAATTCGCGCGCGCGGTCGCCGCGGTTATGGAGAGATGTGCGGGCAAAATTCAGCCAGACATTTTTGTCCGGCGAAGCGCGGGTGAATACGGTGGTGGTGACATCGATATCCGCGAACGACCACGTGATGACATTGATCGGCAGTCGGCCATCGAAGAGAGTCCATGCGGTTGGACGGGTCGATGGAGTGTAGAGAGTTTTCGATTTGTGGTCGTAGACCCAGAAACTGATTTGATGAGGGTGCGGCTCGGGTCCGAACGTTCCGTCGCGGCCGACGTACGTCGTCCATGCGCCGCCGACCCATCCGGTCAATCCGCGCACACGGTCGAGCGACGACCGGCGGGCCAGATCGTCCCATCGATCAAAGTGAATTTCCCGGATTGAGAATCCGGCCTGGCGATTCGGAAATCTGCATTGAATCTGGATCCATCTTGCACCGACGAGATTAACGGAAATCGTCTCAACGCCGCCTTTTCCATGCCGATCCTCATGAACCGGCGTCCACGCCGTTCCATCCCGTGAAATCCGGATCCGATACCATCCTGAAAAATCATCGCCCCAGTCGATACCCATCGCGCCGATGACGTCATCGCCCGGCATCTTCATCGTCAGCGTCGCTTCGATCGTGTCTCCGCTGGACCACTGCGTGGTCGGGTCGGCGTCGACGGCGTTTTCGGGCGGCGATGACGGATCGGCCGAGGACGCGGTCATTCGAATTTCCTCGTCCAATCCTTTCACCGACATCTCCCACAGCGAATAGCCCCACGGCGTGCCGCGTTTTCGGCCGGTCAAGCGGATCCATCGGGCGGAACGCCTGCCGAAATAAATGTCGTCGGTGAGGCCGTCGCCGCTTTCCGTACGATACACCGTCTGCCAGCGATTGCCGTCTTGGGATATCGAGATGTCATACGACTGCCCGAATGCCGCTTCCCAGACCAGCCGAACGCCGACGATATCCTTGACCGAACCGAGATCGACTTGAAACCACTCGGAGTCATTGAACCGGCTGCTCCAACGCGTCGACGGATTCTGATCGATGGCGTTTTGCGGGACGAGGTCCCCGTCAGATGAGGATGCGGCCGCCGAGACCGGCCGGGGACCGGCGAAAGCCGGGGATGCGGCGCAAGCGCTTAACATAACGGCCAAAAAAAACGGGATCGAACCTTTTCGACCGCGCACCATCTCACCGGCTCCCTCGTTTGGTTCGGGCGTCAATCCAAACGGCGATGACGATGATGAGACCCTTGAAAACGAGTTGAATGGGATTGGGGAGGGCCATAATGCTCATTCCGTTGACGACGATGCCGATGATGAGCGCGCCAATCAGCGTCCCGCTGATGGTTCCGACTCCACCCATGAGGCTTGTACCGCCAACGACAGCCGCCGCGATGGCTTCAAGTTCAGCGAGGATTCCCTGCGTGGCCGGAGCGGCGCCCTGGGCGCGGCAGGTGGAGATGATGCCGGAGACGGCGCACAAGAAACCCATGAGGGTGAACACGAGAAACGTGCATTGCTCGACGCGAACGCCAGATAGGTGGGCCGCCTGTTTGTTGCCGCCGATCGCGTAGAGGTGCCGGCCGAATACGGTGCGGTTGAGCAAAAAGGATCCGGCGAGGGCGATGACGGCGAAAATCAAAACCATCACGGGCAGTCCCTGGTGGGACACAAAAACCCAGCCGCCGAAGGCGCATCCGGCGGCGACGAGAGCGATTTTGATGGCGATATCGCGCGCCGATTCCGCGCTTGCTCCGTGTTGCGCCGACTTGCGGCACGACCGGAGGAAATAGGCGAGCCACACGACAAAGACCGCAACGAAGAGCGCGACGGTAAACCACGGAAACAGCGAGTGATCACGGTCGATCTTGCCGATATTGGCCGCGCCGCCCGGCAAGATAGCGGGGAGAAACAGATCATCGACGTATTTTTCGATCCAGATGGACTGCGGATAATTGCGGGACGCGAATTCCGCGGCGACGCCGGCGGGAATGTCTGACAGGTGGTGAGTCCATCGGAAAAGGATTTTATCGATCGTATCGACGCCGATGGTTTTGAAGAGATCGGCCTTGGTGCGGATCGACTGCGAGCCGGTGACGAGGTAAGCGATGCCGCGGGCGATGGTCAGCATGCCAAGGGTGACAACGAAGGGAATCATTTTGAACCGGGCGATGAGGCTTGCGTTGACGGCGCCGAGGGCCGTTCCGGCCAGAATGGCGCAGAGGATTGCGAGGCACGGTCCCATCCATCCGAGCGGCTCGAATATTTCCGCCGTGGATGCGAGCGTGATACCGGCGACTGCGAGCATGCTTCCGACGGAGAGGTCGATACCGCCGATGAGGATCACCATGGTCATGCCGATGGCGAGGATGCCGGTCTGGGTGATCTGCTGGGAGAGGTTGGACAGATTTTCGGGCGTGAGGAAACTCCAGTCTCCGGTTTTGAAGTGCGTGATCAGGGCCATGCCGATAAAAACAAGGATAAGAGAAAACAGGATGCCGTATTTTCGAATCATATTCTGACGGACCCCCCATCCAGCTTCCCCCTCAAGGGGGGAAGGGTTGTTTTAAACATTGCCGGTCGCGAGCGCGCCGAGTTTTTCCGGGGTGGCGTCTCCGATGGCGCATTCAGCCACGAGGCGGCCCTCCCGCATGACCATGACGCGATCGCTCATGCCGAGAAGTTCCGGCAGGTCGGACGACACCATGACGATGCCTTTGTTTTCCATCTTGAGCCGGTTCATGATCTGATATATTTCGCTTTTCGCGCCGACGTCGACGCCGCGCGTCGGTTCATCGAGAAATAGAATCGACGGCCGGCTCAAAAGCCACCGGCCGAGAAGTCCCTTCTGTTGATTCCCGCCGCTTAGATTTTTTACGGTCTGAAATTCCGACGGCGTTTTGACGCCCAGCGTTCGAATGGATTCGCGCACCGTTTCAAGTTCCCGATGCCGGTCGACGACGCCGCGGCCGGCGAAAAACCTGCCGAGGGCGGCGATGGAGATGTTGAAATCGAGGCCGGCCTCCAGAAACAATCCAAGGATTTTCCGGTCCTCCGTGCAGAGGCCGATACCGGCGCGGATCGCGTCACAGGGCGATTGAATCTTTACGCGGTTGCCGCGGATAAAAACTTCGCCGGAAAATTCATCCGGCGCGAATCCGCCAAAAATGGCGGTCAGCAATTCCGACCGACCGCTGCCCATGAGGCCATAAATCCCGAGAATTTCGCCTTCGCGCACGTGCATGGCCGCGTCTTCGATGATTCTTTCGCCCGGCAGAAACGGATGGTCGACGGAAAAGTTTTTGATCTCGAGGATCGTCTCGCCCGGCGCGTGTTCGACGCGCGGGTAGAGGTGGGCGATGTCACGGCCGACCATGGCGCGGACGATGTCGGCCTTGTTGAGCGTCGCGGTCGGCATGGGCTCGCCGATGGTGCGACCGTCGCGCAGGACCGCGATGGCGTCGCAGAGTTCCTTCACCTCATCGAGCTTGTGCGAGATGTAGACGCAGGCGACGCCGGATTGCCGAAGATCGCGGAGGATCGAGAACAGTTTGACGACCTCCTCGCCGGTCAGGGCCGAGGTCGGCTCGTCGAGGATCAAAAACCGCGCGTTTTTCGAGAGGGCGCGGGCGATTTCGACGAGCTGGTTTTCGCCGATGTTCAAATCCGAGACGAGATCATCGGGATCGATGTTGATGCGGAAGCGTTCGAGGAGGCGGACCGCGGACGAGCGAGTTTCATCCCAGTCGATGACGCCGCGGCGCGCGACTTCGTTTCCCATGAACAGATTTTCCGCGACGGTCAACTGCGGAAAAAGAGACAGTTCCTGATGAATGATCGCGATTCCGGACTGCTCGGCCTCCTTTGTTGTTCGAAACCGTTTTTCGGCGCCGGCGATCAAAATCCGGCCTTCGTATTCGGGATGGGGAATCACGCCGCTCAAAATTTTCATGAGCGTTGATTTTCCGGCGCCGTTTTCGCCGCAGAGTCCGAGAATTTGTCCCGGCTCAATCGTGAAATTGACGCGGTCGAGCGCGCGGACCCCCGGGAAATCCTTGACGATCTCCCGCATTTCCAGCGCAACAGTCATGGCCGCCCGAAATCCAAAATCCAAAATCCAAAATCTAAAATCACAGTGGATACCTTGGGCCGGCGTCGACGACGACGGCTTTGTAGGTTTCGGCCGTGACTTCCTTGACCGGCGTCAGGATCGTCTTGATTCCTTTGGCATCCTTGTAGTCGGTGGTCGACGAAGCGGCTAGAGCCTGGCCTTGGGCGATCTGGACAGCTAATTCAGCCGCGCGAGCCGCGAGCGTGATCTCGTCCTTGTAGACGTCCTGCTGTTGTTTGCCCTCGACGATGTACTCGATGTTGGCCTTGTCGGCGTCGGCGCCGGTGATGAAAATCTGCCCGGACTTGCCGGCTTTCTCAACCGCCTGGACGGCGCCGCGGGCCATGCCGCTGTTGTTGCAGAGGATGATCCGGATGTCGGGATA
The DNA here is from genome assembly GCA_023249255.1 of Candidatus Lindowiibacteriota bacterium. Classification (GTDB taxonomy): domain Bacteria; phylum Lindowbacteria; class 2-12-FULL-62-27; order 2-12-FULL-62-27; family 2-12-FULL-62-27; genus JAHFCY01. Next base: position 6,270 of record JAHFCY010000147.1, read on the forward strand.
GGTCACGAGCGCGTTTTCGACGGTCTTCAGGGCTTGCTCGGTGCCCCAAGCGTCGTGATACTGCTGAACGGCGACGGGAATACCGGCGGATTTGAGTTCGTCGAGATTAGCTTTCGTGATCGCCTCCGCGACGCTGTGACCCTGCTGGCCGCTGCAGACGAGGGCCTTGCCCGCGAGTTTTTTCAATTTCATCCACGCGGCGGCGGCGCGGGCCTGAAGACGTCCGACGTCGAATGAATCCTGACCCGCGTAAAAATCGAGTTCGGGATGGTTGATCATGCGATCGTAGGCGACCACCTTCACGCCTTTTTGGTGGGCCTTGTCGATGAACACGGCGGCGTTGTCGCTGTTGACCGGCTGAAGCACGAGGACCTGGATGCCGCGGGACAGCATGGTCTCGACGTTGACCGCCTGTTTGTTCTCGTCGTTGTCACAGCTTAAAAACAAAACCTCGGCGCCGAGCGCCTGCGCGGTCTTGATGAAACTGTCCTTGTCGCGCTGGTATCGCTCCTCCTGCTCGGTTCCGAGAATGAATCCGATTTTGGGACCGGACGACGATGGCGCGGGGCCGGCCGTCGGGCTTTTGCCGCAAGACCACAGGCTGACGGCAAACGCCATCAAAACCAAAACGAACTTTCCAAACTTTCCCTCTCGTCCGTAATTGTCTGTGTCTGTCTGTGCCTGTGTGCGTCTGTCTGTGGCCATGGTTTTCATCTTCAATTCCTCCTCAAATCAAGTTTGTCACGGATAGTCCCGCCGGACCGGGCGGTACCGCAGGTTCGGATCGATCCAACCCGCGGCCTGGGGCTGGCCCATTCGAACCGGCCCCCGGTAAGGTCCGCCGCCGCCGATCGAATCATAGACGCGAATGGCGATGACGTTGACACCGTCGTGGCGCAGAAGTTTTTTCGGAATATCGTAGTTACGGTCGGCCTGCCAGGCTGTTTGATACTGCGGCGGAAACGTTCCGGTCCGGCCTGCGAAGTGTCCGTTCACGTACAGTTCGTCGACGTCGTCGACGGGGCCAAGCGACAATCGGAGATTGCCCTTGTGCGATTTGGGAACGACAAACGTCGCCCGGTACCACGCATATCCGTCGTAATCGGGATATCCGTCATTTTCCCAGTTGCCGGGGACGCGGATCGGTTTGAACCCATCCGGTAATTTCTCGCCGGCGGCCCAGGCCATGTCATCGCCGGTGCGGAACGTCCAGTTGCCGAGCTGGTAGGGATCATCGCGCACGAGAAATTCCCATTCGGTCGAAGAGACAGTACGGTTCTGGTCATCGACGAGTTCGGCAAAAATTCGAACGGATGCGCCTGGAGCGTCCGGCGCGGAAACGTCAAACGAGGCGACTTTCGCGACCGAGTCGGCGGCGATCGTCACCGGCGACGTCTGCGCAGCCTGACCGACCACGCCGAACCGCACCGTCCATTTCTGGATCGGATGATCCAGATCGGACACGACCCAGACCGGCACGCTGATTTTTTCGCGGATCGACACCTCACGCTTTCTGATTTCCATCGAAATGGCCACCGGCGCCATGGCATCGCGAAGCGCGTCATATCCGAGTTTGGGCGTGCGGTGATGGTCAACGACGGCCCACGTGATGGCGGGCCAGCACTCGGTGAACATGAAGTGGTAGAGTCCTCCGAGCGGCGAATACTTGGTGCGGCGGTAGGATTCGGTCGCGAATCGGACAACGTCATACTGATATTTCTGGCTGACGCCGATAAATTCGTCGAGATTGCGGAAGAGTTCAAGCGGGCCGACATTGCGGATATTCTCGCCGGGCTGAAAGTCATGATACTTCCAATCGTTGATGTCCGGCGGCCACTGCGATGGATTCGCCAGAAATTCATGCGCGCTTTGGGTCACAGCCTGGGCGCCGTACTCGGTGAGAAACTGCTGTTTCTTGTCGGCGAACTCGAGATAATTTCCCGTGTACCATCCCCAGTATTCGTGCTCGTCCCAACCGCCGGGCCCGGGCGGCCACTTTCCAGAATTTTTGAGATGAACGCGAGTGGGATCAACGGTGCGTCCGAGCGCTTCGAGCCGGATATTGAGCGGGTCGTTCGCGCTTCCCTCGTTGTGCGCGCACCAGAGCCAGATCGATGGATGGTTGGTCCAGCCTTCGATGAACAAGCGATACTGGCGGAGGGCCTCGCGCGCAAACGGTTCGCCCGTATCATAGCTCCAGATGAGCGCGAAATCGGCCCATACGAGGATGCCGACCGAATCGGCGAGGTCGTAAAACGTGTGCGGCAGGACGTGGGCGTGGACCCGGATCGAATTGAGGTTTGCGCCTTTCATGAG
>JAHFCY010000148.1 GCA_023249255.1 Candidatus Lindowiibacteriota bacterium
CCAGTTGAACCACCACCCGTTTGGCGAAATCCACAATCGAAATGAACGTATGGCCGGATGGGATGTCGAGTTTATGTTTTTCCGAGTTGGGTCCCATCGCGCCAAAATAGACCATGGCGATTTCAGTCGGCGTCAGATCCGTGAACTTGCCCGGCGCGTTCCAGTGCGCCTCAAGAGCCGATGTCACCGCTTCGAGATACAGACGGCGCGACCGGGACCTGTCGAGCAGCGTCATCGAGGCCCGCTCAAGTTTCAGAACTGACTCGAGAAGTTTGTCGGCATGCGGAATTGCGTCCGCCGACACCGCGCCGCTGTGACTTCCCTCCTGATAATACAGCCACTGCTGGGGCGGTTTCTCCATGAGAATGTGTGAGACGCCGATGGCGGAGGCAATCTGGCTGGCCAGCGCAATCCGGCCGTCATCCGGCAAATCGGAATCAAGCTGAATTTCGGCATAGGTCGACGTCTGTCCGACCTTGCCGTTGATCCGGCCCATCATCAGCGTCTGCGGGTCAACGTGCAAATAAGTTGCAAACCGTTCCCGTGGCGTCCTCGGCGGCCCGAACACGCATCGTTTGTCGGTCAATGACATCGCAAAATCGACGTGCTCCCCGGGAGCGTCCTGTCCCGGCGGCGTCTCCGTCAAATCTTCAGCGGACGTTTCCGCCTGCTCGGGTTTGCTGGAGACAAGTTCGGACAGAGTGAACGGCATTGCGGTGGAATCCTGCGCCCCCGCCTTGGACATGACTGCGGCGGCTTCCTCAATCATCGATGCCGACTTCTGCGCCGATGTCCGGATGGCCTCATCCATGCCGGACGGCAGCGACTCGACGGACGATTTGACCGCCTGCACGAACGCCGGCAGAACTTCTCCGAAAAAAATGTTTCGCCAGATGGATTTCTGGAGGAACGAATCGATTTGCAGAAGTCGCAAAGCCAGCTGCCGAAGCATGGAAAACAGCAGTTGGGGAACGCGCGCAAAGAGAGGCTCCATTTTTTCAAACGGAACCATCAGAACCGTGCTCGATACGACCGCAACGACAGACGCCGTCCGGCGGGTTTTGAGCAGAAACGCCATTTCGCCGACCATGCTTCCACGGTCCCGAATGGTCTGGATCGTGCGACGCCCCACCACCACGTCCAGCCGGCCCTCCAGCAGAATGTACAGCTCCTTGGCCTCTTCACCGCTCGAACAGAGCGTCGCGCCGGCGGAAAACTTTTTGCCCTGGACTTTGGCAAGCGCATCCGCGGCCGAAGTCGCGTGAGTCAGGGCCGCCGGTGTCTGAAATGCCACGCCCCCGAAGAACGCAAAAAACGCGCCGGCATGGTCGTACGGCAAAGCAAGGCTGATCGGCAGGTCGGGCGGGAATGTATTCAGCATCCGGGACAACCGGCACGTTTCCAGGAATACATTTCCCGCGGCCTGCTGGGTCAGCGCATCCATGTCGCATGCGCCGCCGGCAAATCCATCGAGAGCGACCCGCACCTCCTCCAGGAAACGCAAGAGACGCATGTCATGTTTCTTCAGGCGTTCGTTCGTGCGGTTGATCCGGCGCGAGAGTTCTTCGGCGATTTTGATTCCGAGGAGCGGCTTGCCGCGGACCGCGCTTTCAAAAGCGCCCTGGCGCATGTCGGCGGCCTGCAGACTGCATTCGGTCGCCGCGCGGATGGACGCCGTCCTGGGACAATTCAGAATCGGAGATATTTCTCCGATCAGTTGTCCGGGCGTGTCGAATCGCTCGATGACCGTGCCGTGTTTGTTGACGTCGTCAGCCGTGATCTGGGGTTTGGATGGAGAGAGCACCACTTCCAGCGCGCCGGATTTCAGAAAATAGAGCTCGTGGCCAATCTCTCCCTGAAGAAATAAATATTCGCCCGGCTTGAGCGAGCGAACGGCGTCCGTCATCAGCCACCTCCGAATCTATCTCTAACAATGATGACGGAGTGTGTCAATCATCAGGGAAATTCGGCCCTTTTTCGGATCCGCCGGATATGATGGGATGGATTCCATCGCCACGCAACGGGAGGGGGCAGGATGAACATTCTGGTTTCCGGATCAACAGGATTGATCGGATCGGCTCTGACAGCCGCGCTGGCCCGGCAACAGCATCGAATCATCCGGCTCGTCAGGGGCACGCCGGCCGGGCCGGACGAAATCCGGTGGGACCCGATGGCCGGTCAAATCGAAAAGGCGGGGGTCGAGCAGGCCGACGCCGTGATCCATCTGGCAGGCGAAAATGTCGGCTCTCGCCGCTGGACATCGCCGCAAAAAACAAAAATCATGGACAGCCGGCGTATGGGAACCCGCACGCTCTCCGGAGCGTTCGCCCGCGCCGTCGCACTCTCCGGATCGAACCGGACACCACGGGTTTTCCTGTCGGCGTCGGCCATAGGCTATTACGGCGATCGCGGTGAGGATGTCCTTCGGGAGGACAGCCACGCCGGCCACGGATTTTTACCGGACGTCTGCCGCGAATGGGAACAGGCAACCGAGGCGATCCAAAAAACAGACATACGCCTGTGTCTGCTTCGGATCGGCATTGTTCTCAGTCCAAAAGGCGGCGCGCTGGGACGCATGTTGACGCCCTTCAAACTCGGTCTTGGCGGGCCGATCGGCAGCGGCCGGCAGTACATGAGTTGGATAACCCTCGACGATGTTGTTGCCGCCATTTCGTTTGCCCTCACTTGCGATTCCCTGAACGGTCCGGTCAACCTCGTCGGGCCCAATCCGGTGACGAACCGTGAATTCACCCGGACGCTCGGCCGCGTCCTGCATCGGCCGACGATTCTCCCGATGCCAGCCTTCGCGGCGCGGCTGGCCTTCGGCGAAATGGCCGACGCGCTTCTTCTGGCCGGTGCACGAGCCGTTCCATCACACCTCGACGCCGCCGGGTTTTCGTTCCGGCATCCCCGCCTCGAATATGCGCTGAACGATCTTTTGAAATAGATTTGAATGGAAGGGGGAGTTGGGATAGAATCCCACCTGTTTATGGACTTGATACTTGATCTCTTACCGATTCTGGTCAAAATGCTGGTTGGCTTTTTTGTCGTTCTGACAACCACCGCCTATCTGACGCTGGCCGAGCGAAAGTTTTCCGCGTACATGCAGGACCGCATCGGGCCCAATCGTGTCGGCCCGTTCGGACTTCTTCAGCCTCTCGCCGATGGCGTCAAATTCATATTCAAGGAAGACGTCGTCCCGAACCACGTCCACAAGGTGTTTTACATCGCCGCGCCGGCTCTCATGCTGGTGCCCGCTTTGCTCGGTTATGTCGTCATTCCATTCGGCGATTCCATTGAACTCTTCGGCCGGACGATCACGCTTCAGATCGCCGACGTCGACATCGGCATTCTGTACATCCTGGCGATCGGCGGTCTTTCGGTCTACGGCCTCTTCATGGCCGGTTGGGCGTCGAACAACAAATATTCCCTGTTGGGCGGCCTTCGCGCGTCGGCTCAGATGGTCAGCTACGAACTGACGTTGGGCCTTTCAGTCGTCGGCGCGTTGCTCGTCTACGGCACCGCAAACCTTCGACAGATCGTTCTTCATCAGACGGAATATTGGACGCTGTTTGGGTCGATCCAGGTTCCGCACTGGGGCATTTTTCTTCAGCCGCTTGGATTTGTGCTCTTTCTCATTTCAGCCTTTGCGGAATCCAACCGCCTGCCGTTTGATCTTCCCGAAGCCGAAAACGAGCTGGTCGGCGGATATCACACCGAATACGGAAGCATGAAGTTCGCCATGTTTTTTATGGGCGAGTACACGGGCATGATCACGATCTCGGCGCTGACGGTCACGTTCTTTTTCGGCGGATGGCACATTCCGTGGATCGAGCATGCAGGCCTCACGCACAACGTCGTTGCGGCGCTTGGCGTGCTGGCTTTTCTCGCCAAGACCGCCTGCTTTCTGTTTCTGTTCATCTGGGTCCGGTGGACGCTTCCCCGGTTCCGCTACGACCAGCTCATGAGCCTGTCATGGAAAGGCGTCTTTCCGGCGGCTCTCCTCAATGTGTTCGGTACCGCGCTCTGCCTTTACGTCCTCAGGCGCCCGATGTAGGATGCGGCCGTGATCGTTCGAAAACCACAGCTCAGCCTGACACAGAAATTGTATCTGCCGGAAATTCTCCGTGGACTCATGATCACGATGCGCCATTTCCTGCGCCGGAAATCGGTGACCTACGAGTATCCGGAAAAAGCCAAACCGGTGCCGGCAAATTTTCGCGGCTTGCATCGCCTCATCCAGCGGCCGACCGGCAAGGAACGCTGTGTGGCCTGCGAGCTCTGCCTCACAGCCTGCCCGGCCAACTGCATCTCGATGGTCGCGACCGACCCGAACGATCCGAATGTCGAAAAATTTCCTCTGAGATACGAGATCGACACCCTGCGCTGTATCTACTGCGGATTTTGCGAAGAAGCCTGTCCGTGCGATGCGATCGAGCTTACGCCGCATTACGAACAGGCGTCTTCCCGGCGCGAAGATTTCGTTCACGCCAAAAGCAGGCTCCTGGAGAATAACCAATTCGTTCCTGAAGGGGAGCGGATTTCACGCGTCAAAACAAACGAAACGTATCTGCGCGTCTAACACGGCCAACCCTTGATCATCCTTCAAACTCTCTCGGCTCGATTGCCGGACATCCTGTTTTACCTCTTTGCCGGCCTGTCGCTCATCGGCGCCGTTCAGGTTCTCTGCCGGAGAAACCCGATGAATGCGGCGGTGTCGATGGTTGTCACCGTCCTGTCGATCGCAGTCCTGTATATTCTGCTGTCCGCGTATTTCATCGCGGCGGCGCAGATGATCGTCTATGCCGGCGCCATTGTCGTTCTCTTTATTTTCGTCATCATGCTCCTGAATCTCTCGGCGAAGGAAATCGGCCGGCGCCGATATACTCTTTTCAAAGCATTCGCCGCCTTTGTCGCCGCAGCGGTCGGAGTCTCGCTCCTGCCGGGGGTTCGCGGGGCACCCCGGGCGATATCCGAACAACCCATCGATCCGTCGTTCGGGAGCGCCAAGACCGTCGGGCGGTTGCTCTTCGGGGAATTTCTTCTGCCATTCGAACTGACCAGCATTCTCATTCTGGCGGCCATGGTCGCCGGCGTCGTGCTGGCCAAGAGGGACATCACGCCGAATCGTACCTTCAGCCCCGTCGACGCAATTCTGGATCTCCTGTTGAAATCGGACCGGAAGGACAAATCGCCATGAGCCTCTTTCCGGTTGGACTTCAGCATTATCTGGCGCTTTCGGTGATTTTATTCGCCCTTGGAATCCTCACCGTCATCCTTCGCCGAAACCTGCTCATCATCCTCATGGGCATCGAACTCATGCTCAACGCCGGCAATGTCGCGATCCTGGCGTTTTCAAAATTCAACGCGGCGATGTCCGGCCAGGTGTATGTCCTGTTGACCATGACCGTCGCGGCTGCGGAGGCCGCTGTGGGGCTGGCGATCCTGATCGCGCTCTTTCGGACGCGCAAGACGGTCAACGCGGACGAGGCGACGTACCTGCGATGGTGACAGTCCGATGATTTTGCTCCGTTACATCATCCTCGCGCCGATCGCGGCGCTCCTGCTGAATCTTCTGTTCGGCCGGTTCTGGAGCAAAACGACGACAGCCTTTCTCGCCTGCGGCGCGGTCTTTGTTTCGTTTGCGGCGGCGGCGAACAATTGCGTCTACATGATCCGCAAACTGGCGGTCCCCGAGATGCAGACGATCTTTGATCCTGTGTTTTCGTGGATTTCGGTCGGACGCGTGCAGGTTCCGGTCGATCTCGTCTTCGATCCGCTCTCCTGCGTGATGTGCCTGATCATCACAGGCGTCGGATTTCTCATCCATGTCTACAGCGTCGGTTACATGTCGCACGATCCGGGATTTCGCAGATTTTTTATTTATCTGAATCTCTTCATCGCGTTCATGCTGATTCTTGTTCTGGCCGACAACCTCGCGCTTCTCTTTGTCGGCTGGGAAGGCGTCGGCCTGTGCTCGTATCTTCTCATCGGTTTCTGGCACACCGACATGAAAAACGCCTCCGCCGGAAAAAAAGCGTTCGTGGTCAACCGGGTCGGCGACCTCGGATTTTTGCTCGGCATGCTCCTCATCCTGGCCGTGTTCGGCACCCTCAGCGTGACGGATCTTCGCGAGCTCATTTCCACCGCCGCCTCGGCTATGACACCAGCCTCGACCGCAGTCGCAACGACGATCTGTCTTCTGCTGTTTGTGGGCGCCACAGGCAAATCGGCGCAGATCCCGCTCTACGTGTGGCTGCCTGACGCGATGGCCGGACCGACGCCGGTGTCGGCCCTCATCCACGCCGCGACAATGGTCACAGCGGGTGTCTACATGATCGCGCGGCTCCATTTTCTCTACGCGCTGTCTCCGGTCGCATCGGCTGTCGTCGCCGCCATCGGCGCCGCAACGGCGCTCTTCGCCGCCGTGATCGGTCTTGCGCAAAACGACATCAAAAAAGTTCTGGCCTATTCGACAATCTCTCAGCTCGGCTACATGTTTCTTGCCGTCGGTGTCGGCGCCTATACCTTCGGCATTTTTCATCTCACAACTCACGCGTTCTTTAAAGCCCTGCTTTTTCTCGGATCGGGAAGCGTCATTCACGCGATGTCAGGCGAGCAGGACATGCAACGCATGGGAGGTCTTCGGCGGTATATGCCCGTCACCTATTGGACGTTTCTGGTCGGTACTCTGGCGATAGCCGGCATCTGGCCTCTGTCCGGATTTTTCTCCAAGGACGAAATTCTTCTTTCAGCCCGGCTGGCGTCCACGCCGGTCTTGAGCGGCGCCGCCCTCTTCGCGATCGGACTTTGCGCGGCGTTCCTTACGGCGTTTTACATGGGACGGTTGTTCACGCTGACGTTTTTTGGCAACTCCCGCGCGAGCGAGGAAACAAAACATCATATCCACGAATCGCCCTGGACCATGGGCGGCCCGCTCATTCTGCTGGCGGTCCTCGCGGCAGGCGCCGGATTCGGCTTGCGCCAATTCGAAAATTTCCTGTCGCCCATCTTCGGCCACCCGGAAGAGGCGCCGCATGAAATCAAACTGGCCATCATGGCCGTGTCTCTTCTCGCCGGCATCACAGGACTGGCGCTGTCTCTTTACGTCTATCTTCGGCGTCCGGACATTCCGCGAAAAATCTCGACGTCGGCGTCGCTTCTCTGCGATTGCATCGCCAACAAATTTTATATCGACGAACTGTATGAAAAAACCGTTGTGCGGCTGGTTTACATCGCCGGCATCGTCAGCCACGCCTTCGATAAGCACGTCGTCGATCGCGCGGTAAACTGGACAGGCGGCGGCTTGAGATTCGGCGGATTCATGCTGAGTTTCTTTCAATCCGGAAACGTCGGAACGTACGCCGTCTGGTTTTTGATCGGCGTCCTGGCCCTTCTTCACGCGATGGGCGGCGTCCATCCGCCGCCGGCGCCATGAACATTCTCACTGTCCTGATCTTTTTTCCGCTGGCGGCGGCCCTTTTTCTTGCGCTTGTGCCGGCCTGCGAACGGCGGGTCTGGCGGTTTGCGCTGTACCTCAGCGGCGGCGAATGCCTTCTCGGAATCAAACTCGCCCGCCTGTTCAACCCCCTGGAAGGCGATTTTCAGATGGAATACCACGCCGACTGGATCCGGCAATTCGGGATTTCGTATTCCGTCGGCGTCGACGGCATTTCCCTCTGGCTTGTGGTCCTCACGACCGTGCTCACGCCGATCGTGATCCTGGCCGCATGGAATTCCATCCGCAGCCAGCTTCGCGCGTATCTTGTCAGCGTGCTGGTGCTCGAAAGCGCGATGCTCGGAAGTTTTCTCGCGCTCGACACCATGCTGTTCTTCGTTTTCTGGGAACTCATGCTCGTGCCGATGGCGATCATCATCGGCGTCTGGGGCGGGCCGAGGCGGGTCTACTCGGCCATTAAATTTTTTCTCTTCACGGCGGTCGGGTCCGCCCTGATGCTGGTGTCGATCATCACGATGGCCTATCTGCATTATTCGCGGACGAACATTCTGACATTTGATTATTTTGCATTCCGCGACATGACAGTCCCGGCGCCGCTCGCGGTCTATCTGTTTTGCGGATTTGCGCTGGCCTTTGCGATCAAAGTCCCTCTCTTTCCGTTTCATACGTGGCTGCCTGACGCTCACACCGAGGCGCCAACCGGTGGAAGCGTGATTCTCGCGGGGATTTTGCTCAAATTCGGTGTCTACGGATTTTTTCGCTTCTGCCTGCCGTTCTTCCCGGACGTCGCCCTGAGAGCCGCGCCCTGCATTACGGCGCTCGGAGTGATCGGAATCGTCTACGGCGCGCTGGTGTCGATGGTCCAGACGGACGTCAAAAAACTCGTGGCTTATTCGTCCGTGTCGCATCTCGGATTTTGCATGATCGGGCTTTTCGCGCTGACTTCGGAAGGTATGGCCGGAAGCGTCTACGTGATGCTGGCGCACGGCGTGTCGACCGGGGCGCTCTTTTTGCTCGTCGGATTTTTGTACGACCGCCGACACACGCGCGAGATCGCCGAGTATGGCGGGATCACGCAGGTCATGCCGTTTTACGCGGCCGCGTTCGTGATCACCGCGCTGGCGT
>JAHFCY010000335.1 GCA_023249255.1 Candidatus Lindowiibacteriota bacterium
GGAAACCGAATTGACCAGAGACGCGCCGGCAAACAGTACGCCCACCCACGCCGGGTCGACTCCGAACCGCTGGATGAACCAATAACTGAGGAGCGTGCGCGTGATGAATCCGCCGCCGAGGCTGTCCATCACAGACAGAAACGCAAATCCGCCGATTAGTTTCCTGGACTGCGGAGAAAGCGGGACCGCGCGTTCGACGGATTTCGCTTCGACCTGCGCGCTCATCAGCGGATAAATCGCGCACGATAGCGCAAGCATGCCGGAATACACGAGAAGAGCCAGCCGATAGCCGTGAAGCGAATGAGGGATACCCGCGGCCAGTGAACCAATCGCCGTGCCAACGTCCAGCAAAAATGTGTATTTCGAAAATGTGGCGGTTCGGGTTTCAGCAGAAACGGATTGAGCCAGAACGGACTGATCGATGGCCTGCGCCGGACCGCGCTCACGGCCCATGCTGTTGACCATTCCGATAAATGAGCCGATGAGCACGGTCACAAACGTGTCGGCCAATGCCAGCGCCACGCCCGCGACTGCCATCACCGCCGAAATCAGAACGAACATCTTCCGCCGGCCAAACCTGTCGGCGAACGATCCGGCAAGCAGTGTCCCGAACGCCATTCCGGCAAGACCTGACGCGATCAAAAATCCGATGCGAATTTCGTTGAATCCCCGGGAGGCCAGATACAACCCGAAAAAAACGCTGAGGGAACCAATGGCGACCGAGCGAATCATCGCCGCGGAAGAAATCAGATAAACGTCGCGGCGGCCGCCCGGCGCGCCGTCAGACACGATCAATATCCCGACCCTTTGGCCTCTTCACCTTTGACGATCGCAATGCCGGCCGAGGCGCCGATGCGGGTGGCGCCCATGGCGATCATCTGCTGCGCGGTCTTGGTATCCTTCACGCCGCCGGAGGCTTTCACGCCCATGCCGGGTCCGACGACCCGGCGCATGAGAGCGATATCGGACAGCGTCGCGCCGCCCGGACCGAAGCCGGTCGAGGTTTTGACAAAATCGGCGCCGGCTTCCTTGCACAGCTGGCAGGCAATCATTTTTTCCTCGTCGGTCAGCAGGCCCGTTTCGAGAATCACTTTCAAAATCCGGTTGGCGGCGGCCTGCTTCACCGCCGCGACATCTTTTCGCACCGCATCCTGATCGCCGGCTTTCAGGGCGCCGACGATGATGACCATGTCGACCTCCTCGGCGCCGTTTCGGATCGCATCCTGCGTCTCGGCGACTTTCGCGGCCGTGCTCGTCGCGCCGAGCGGAAACCCGATCACGGTGCAGACTTTCACGCCGGAGCCTTTCAGAAGAGATGCGCAGAGAGGAACCCAGAAAGGATTGACGCAGACCGAGGCGAACTTGTACTCGCGCGCCTCCTTGCAGAGTTGCTCGATCTCGGGTTTCGTGGTCTGTGCTTTCAACATCGTGTGGTCGATATATTGCGCCAGCCCCGGCTCCGTGACGGTCTGGCCGAGTTGGGTGCCGAATCGCGTCGCGCCGGCTTCAAGAAAATCCTGAATGCCTTTCGGGTCCTGCACCCAACACGCGCCGCAGACTTCGCCTTCCTCCACGCCGTGAAGCGGGGTCGCACAGGGCGTCACCAGCGCGCAGGTCGCTGAATCGACACGCAGGTCGGCGCCGTCAGTGAACCGGATACCCATCGACTCGGCGGTTTTCCGCAGGTCCAAAAGACGCGCGGCGACGGCGGGGTTGGTGGCGGTCCGCGCCATGTCCAGCGTGGCGGAGACGGGAATATTGCGTTCGATCGCAGCCAGCACGACGCCGGCGGCTGAACTATCCGAGATGAAATTGACGATTTTGGAGAGAAGCGTCAGCGGAATGTTCGGGATGACGACTTCCTCAACGCCCGCCAGAATTTTCGAAAAATCCCAGAGATTGGCGTCTGTGTGGATCTCGGAAAATCCGAGCGACTTCGCGTCGGACTCCAAGCCGGGCGTGCAGACGACGGCGTGGCCGCCAACGGCGAATTTTTTGAGCAGGTCCGTCGCATCTCCGGCCGCGACGACGAGTTTTCGGCATCCGGCGCCCGCAGACGATCCCGTACTGCGAACCGCAACCGGCGCGGACGATCCCGACCGTTCAAGTTCACGGATGACTTCGTTCGCGATGCGTTCGATGATTTCGTCGGATATCATTTCGTATTCCTCGATCCTTTCGGTCTCCCGCGGCGCTTCGGCTGCGAACTGTCCGAAATTTCAGGCCGCGTGGATTTCAACCCCGACCCGGCGCCGTCATTTCGAAAATCCGCGACGTCGTCGATGATGCCGATGACGATCGCGTTTGCCGGCGCGTACTCGTCGGATTTTCGGATCGCCATCATCGCCGCGCGCGCGGCCGCTCCATGCCGCGCGACCAGCGCCAGATCGCCGACGCCCGCCTGGGCCGCATCCACGCTCATGAACGGTTCGCCCTGCGGCTCGCCATCCACGCCGACCGGCTGGACGATCAAAAGTTTCCACGATTCCAGCCGCTCGTCCTTGCGCGTCGCCACGACATTCCCTTTCACGCGACAGATCAGCATGGCCGTTCAGGCATTCTCATCATAATAAATGTCATCGACAACCGCGATACAGCATTTGTCCAGCGGCGGGGCTTTCGGCTCAAGGCCGAACGGAAACGTGGCTTCCCGGCCGCGCGCGAGAATGACAATCTCGCCGGCGCCGGCATCACAGCTTTCGCCCGCGATGAACGGCTTGCCCCGGTCTTTCAGATGAAAATCGACCGGCTGGACGAGCAGGAGTTTCGTCTGCGCGAGTTTCGGATCCTTCGCCGTCGCCCACACGCGGCCCATCACACGCCCAAGTTCCATGTCAGCCCTTCACCGAATGCAGGCCGGACCGTTTCATCGTGATGTCTTCGACCTGCACGATTTTGTTCA
>JAHFCY010000336.1 GCA_023249255.1 Candidatus Lindowiibacteriota bacterium
GTTGTTTTCGAGCCAGCGGTTCGGCCTTGTGGTCACGAGCGTTACGGGCTTTTCGGCAGAGGTTGGTCGGGAGGGAGAGCAGAAGATATTTGTCAGGCGGGGCGGCGTGACCGACGCTTTCGAGGTCTTAGACGACAGGTATACCGACCGTGTCGCTCACATCGACGCCGGCGCATCTCCCGGCATACAACTTGAACCGTTCAACCTCTATCTCGACACCATCGTGGCGTCCGGCAAAGGATTCAGTCCCATGCCCATTGCCGTCATCGACACGCCCGTCGGCGACACCGTCCAGGCCAGAGATTCGGTCGACATCTTCGTCACCGTCACAAACTGTTTCCCCACCATCGACAACTGCTTCCCCGTTAATTGGCAGGTCAACGTTCTGGCCCCCATACACTGCGGCGGGGGCATAACCAGGATCGGTGAGGGTAGCGGCAGTGTCCTCCATTTCAAAGCGGGGACGTGGAATACTCGCGATCCGACGCTGGACCTCAACGAAAAGTACGACATTGTCCTCACGGTCGTTAATGCGGCTGGACTTACGGCGGTCGACACAAAGACGGTCATCCTCGTCCCGCCGCCATCCAAGCACATTTTCAGCCCGGACGGACTCGTTTCCTTCACGTACGAAAAATCCGCCATACCGGACGGTCCGGTCGACGTAACTCCCGTATCTTCCGGCGCAGTATTCGATATCGCTGTTTTCGAAGCCAAGGCCGAGCACTTGACGCGCGTCTCCAAGATTTACGATATCTCGCCAGAAATCACCGGCATTGATCCGCCTGCGGCCGTCCAATTCTTCTACGATCCACGCAGGTTCGACGAACAAAATTTTGCGCTGTATTTCTTTGACGGTACCGATTGGATCCGCATCGAAGACCAGACTCCGGACGTGGGCAACAATCGAATTTTCGGGGCGGCAGCGCACACTTCACTTTGGGCCGTTCTGACCCAGACCGAAACCGTCCCGCCAACCATTTCCATCGCTCCGGTGGCAAGCCCCACCAACAGGGATGTCGTCCTTCAGATCACAGTCAACGACAATGTATCGGATCCGGCCAATATCGCCATCACAGGGAATAACTCGCCGTATACTGCGGATGGAATCTACGACGTCACGATCGTAGCGGCCGACGAGGCCGGAAACACCGCCGCGGCGGGTGTCTCCTTCACGATCGACAAGACGCCGCCGTCCTTCGTCAGATTTTCACCCGCCGGCGGGGGAACCTTCGTCGCACGGCGCGACACGATCACGATTCAAGCCGAAGCGAAAGATGGGCTTGATCCTAACCCAATCGTTTTCGCCCAACTGGTGCATTTTGTCGGAAGTGTTTCCGACACTGTCCTCACGGTTGTTGACAGCCAGGAAATCAACCCGAGATCGATTGCCGAGGGACAATGGAAGTTGATCGCCACCGCCAAGGACCAGGCGGGAAACGTTCGCACACAGGAGGGTGGAGCTTTTACGGTTTTCCACGATTTCATGCCCCCGCGCACGTCGGCGGCAATCGGAAATCCCAAGTTCATAACAGGTACTGACAGCATGACGTTCGTGACAAATGCCACTCCGATTTCGTTCAGTGCGGCGGACGACTTTGAAAATCCAGGCGACGGCATTGGCCGCGGCGTTGCCAAGACGGAGATCGCGGTTGACGCCGGCCCGTTCGTGTCCATCGCAGGATCTCTAACGTTCGGCTCTTTGGGCGCCGGAACGGAAGGCCCACACACGATTTATTATCGCTCGACTGACGTGGTGGGCAACACAGAGGAGGTTCAATCGGTACAAGTCACTGTCGACAATTCCGTGCCGTCCACCACATTGAACACGGGGACGCCGCAAGTGATGGCTTCAAAGACTTTTGTGACGTCGGCGACGCCGTTCACGCTGATGGCATTCGATCAACCCATGCTTTCTGCCGGTGTTTCCGCCATATTCCATCGCATCGACAGCGGGAACGTGTTGGTCGATACCGCGTTTACCTTGGCTGGAGCCGATGGAATCCACGCCGTCGGCTATTTCTCGGCGGACAATCTCGGAAACACAGAGCCTCAGAAAACAGCGGAAGTGTCTTTGGACAATTCTCCTCCAGTAACAAATCTGACCATATACAAGCCGTTTTTTGAGAGCGGTTTTGTCTTGGCCGAAACCCAGGCGACTTCAGGGATTTCATTCACCGCGACGGAAGCGTCCACGACGCTGGAGATGGTGAACAATCTGAATACGCGGCTGTTGGACACGGAGGCGGGATTGGCGTCGGATGCGGTTCGGAACATCATCGCGGCAAGACCGATTCTGACGCTCCAGCAACTGGATAGCGTGAAGCAGGTGGGTCAGGCGACGTTGCAGGCGCTCAAAGATTTCGTTCCCACTTACCTGACGTACATCAAAATGGGCGGCGACGTTTCAAGCGGAGTCACATTCACTCCGGCGCAGGTTGAGAAGACGCTCTCATTTGTGAATACGGCAACGGCGGCGCAACTGCATCAGGTCTCAAACATCGATTCCTCGACGGCGAACACGATTGTGGGTGGGCGGCCGTACAACGACATTGCGTCGCTGGATGCGAAAGTGTCGACGACGGTCCTGCGGAATCTCCGGGACTACCCAGCGGTGTTGTCGTCGACGCAGGACGCAGATGGAGATGGATTTGTGGACGCGTCGGATAACTGCCCGTACAAATCCAATCCGGATCAGGCTGATGCGGACAGCGATGGGATCGGCGATGTTTGTGACGACGTGGCTGTGGTGGAAGGAGTGGAGTTTACGGGATCAGAGGCGTCGGCGGTTCTAACGATCGTGAACACATCGACATTGGAGGCATTGGAGCAAGTACCGGGGATTGATCCGGTGAGGGCAACAAACATCGTGAATGCGCGGCCGATTGCCAAT
>JAHFCY010000337.1 GCA_023249255.1 Candidatus Lindowiibacteriota bacterium
GGAAGTGCAATTCTGCATGGAGGCGCACGAGAAATTGACAGCCGAGGGAATCCGATCGCGCGTCGTCAGTTTTCCGTCCTACGAAATTTTCGAGATGCAGTCCGAGGACTACCGAAATTCTGTTTTGCCCCCCACATGCCGAAAACGCGTTTCAGTCGAAGCTGCCTCAACGCTCGGCTGGCGCCGCTACGTCGGCATCTACACCGACGGCACCGTGATCGGCCGCAAAGAATTCGGCGCGTCGGCGCCGCTGAAGGAACTTCTCAAACAGTTTGGATTCACGTCGGAACACATCGTGCAGGAGGCGAAGGCGCTGTTGAAGGGGTGACTGGGACCCCGGAAGGATATTTTCGCCATTCGTACAGGTGGCGGTATAAACCCTTGGTATGTCGGGAAGACAGCCAGAACATTTAAGGATGAGGTTTTTACACATCGAAACACGGCAGATTTTTATTATCCGGTCTTGCACAATAGGAACGGGGGACTCCAGTACTCTTCTTTGTGGCGGCACCGAAAAAAAAGGGCAAGGCACCCGGGAGAATCATCGGCAAACTTGAAGCTTTTTTGATTCAGCAAGGACTTAATGCCAATCCCAAATTGAAAAATCGGCAGAATGTGAAAATACCTGAATTTGGAATACGAGGGGTTATTCGGGGAGGTATGGGGAAAACAGGAGATGCAGTTAAACAATTTAGGACAAGCATGGCGATTGATTGAGTTTGATTAAGTGGACAGGGGACAGGGGTCATTCTTTAACATTGTAACATTTTGCGCAAAGTTCGACAGCCATGTTCGAAAGCGTGAGTTTTTCAGGATGGAGGGTAGGGAGGGTAGGGGGCCGGGTATTGACATTATTGACATTTCTAAATCTCACCAATCTCAATGCCCCGAGAGGGATGGCTCGGTCAAATGTCAATAATGTCAATACCCGGCCCCGGCCGACCGGCCGACGGCCGACCCGGCCAGCCGGCCGATGTCGGCGTCTCACCGACGGCACCATGATCGGCCGCAAAGAATTCTGCGCGTCGGCGCGCCGCTCAAGGAACTGCTCAAACAGTTCGGATTTACGTCGGAACACATCGTGCAGGAGGCGAGGGCGCTGTTGAAGTGTTGAAGGGGTGAAAGTTACAGGAGGGAAGCAGAGACTTTGGAGGAGCGGGCGGAGTTGACGAGGCGGCGGACGGACTGAATGATTGCACGGCGGTTGATGTCTTCGTAGTCGAGGAGTTCGTCGGGTTTGGCGCTTTTGGGAAGTTTTCGGACGGCGAGGGACAGGATTGACGCGGCGGTGGAGTCGAAGGCGCTGCGGACGGCCTCGCCAAGGCCCCCTTCCGGGTAGTGATCCTCGACGGTGATGATGTATTTGGTTTCGGCTGCCGCGCGCTTGAGCGTGGCCGCGTCGACGGGTTTGACGCTGTAGAGATCGATGACGCGAATCCGGATGGCCTCTTTTTTCAATTCCTCGTATGCCGCTATCGCTTCATGGACCGTGACGCCGGCGGCGACGACAGTGGCGACGTCTTCAGTGCTCTCCCGAAGGACTTTCGATCCGCCAATCGGGAAATCATCCTTCTGCGAATAAATCAGAGGGGTTTCCTTGCGCGTCATCCGGAGATAGACGATCCCACGATGCCGGGCGGCTTCCTCGACTAACTTGTCGGCGGACCACGCGTCGGACGGATAGAGAACGACGCTTCCGTGAATCGCGCGGAACATCGCGATCTCCTCAAGGCCCATCTGGGACGGGCCGTCCTCACCGATGGAGACGCCGGCGTGGGAACCGACGAATTTGACGTTCGCGCGGGAGTACTGGCTCATGCGGATCTGGTCATAGGCGCGGGCGAGGAACGCGGCGAAGGTCGAAACGAACGGGATTTTTCCGCGCCGGGCCAGGCCGAGCGCGACGCCGGCCATGTTCTGTTCGGCGATGTACATTTCGAAAAACCGGTCCGGATATTTGTTCGCGAAAATTTCAGCGTAGGTTGAATTGGATGTTTCAGCGTCAAGGACGACGAGGTCGGGATATTTCGGAAAGATGCGGGTCAGTGACATGCCGTAGGCTTTGCGTGTCGCCGTCGGTTTGTCGTAGGTGTAGGCGTCGACAGGCGGTCGGGCCGGCGCCGGCCGGCGTTTGACGGATTTGGGCAACGCAATGTTGGCGCGAACCGATTTGTCGACGGGACCGAATTCCTTGAGGACGGTTTCGAGTTCTTTTAAAGAAAGCGGCTTGCCATGCCAGTTGTCCTTGTTTGAAAAATACGGAATCCCGGCGCCTTTCATTGTTTTGCCGATGATCATGACCGGTTTGTCTTTCACGCGAAGGGCTTTCTTGTACGCGTCGACGATTTTCGGATAAGAGTGGCCATCAATGGCGATCGTGTGCCAGCCGAACGCGGCGATGCGTTTGACGTAGGCTTTGATGTCGTGGCCGTACATGGTCTGGCCGCGCTGGCCGAGGCGGTTGACGTCGAGAATGCCGACGAGGTTGTCGAGCTTGTAGTGAGCCGCGATCTGGATTGCCTCCCAGACCGACCCTTCGGCCATCTCGCTGTCGCCCAGAAGAACAAACGTGTGATAAGGCAGGCGATCGATGAATTTCGCGTTGAGCGCCATGCCGACGCCGATCGAAAGGCCCTGTCCGAGCGATCCGGTTGCGGCTTCAGTGTGGGGAAAGGCCATTGACGGATGGCCCTCGAGCCGGCTGTCATTTTTTCGCAATGTCATCAGTTCGGTTTCGGAAATTTTTCCGGCCGCGGCGAAGAGCGCGTACAAAAGCGGCGCTGCGTGGCCTTTTGAAAAAATGAGCCGGTCGTTTTCGGGTCGGTCGGGGCGATCGGCATCGTAGCGCAGGAATTTTCCGAAAAAGAGAACGGTCATGAGGTCTGTCGCGG
>JAHFCY010000338.1 GCA_023249255.1 Candidatus Lindowiibacteriota bacterium
GGTCGTTCAAAAATTCCTCCACGACAGTGACGGGAACGGGCATCCCGATGCCGTGCTCCGGGGCGGCCTGCAGTGTTCCGCACGACTGGAGATTCGACGACCGGCGACGATGATGATGATGACGATCACGGCGGTCCCGGCACAATCAACGGTCTCCACTTGGAGGCTGGAGCCAACACGCCGGAATATCGAACCAAATGGGCTCTGGGAGGAACTCTGTTACATCGTTCACCCTTCGGCCACGGCCACTGCCCTTCTGGCTCTAAATGCCCAGGCAAAAATCGCCGGACCTAACGGCGAGCGAGTCGTGCCATTTGACAACTACTTCATCGGCCCGCGTGAAGATGTCCTGAAGGAAAACATCCTGATGGCCAACGAGATTATGGTGGAAGTGTTCATCCCCGCTCCCGCTCCGGGCATGAAGCAGACCTGGATGAAACTCAAGGATCGCCAGGTTTACGACTTTGCGGTTGTTTCAGTCGCCGCCGCATTCACGATGGAAGGCGAGACCTGGAAGGATGGACGCATCGTCCTGGGCGGAGTTGCGCCGGTTCCCTATCGGGCCACCCCCATCGAGAACCAGATCAAGGGCAAGAACGTCAAGACCGGCATCAAGCAGGCCGCGGCTATCGTGCGAACGGTGGCCCGTCCGATGAGCATGAATGCCTTCAAGGTGGATATCGCCCAGAGCCTCGTCGAGCGGACCATCCTCCAGGCGCTCGCGTAAAAAACGGAGATCCAGGGACGCACCCCGAACTCTGGAATTCAAGAATTCGGGGTGCGTCCCTGGATCTCCAGATTCAAGAACGCCTGGATGCAGTTCAGTGCCCAGCCGTGAATCACGCCGTTGGTTGCGATGTAGCCCCCGTCCGAATAGAGCCAGGTCATACCGTGAGCATCCGTCAGAATTCCACCCGCGCGCTGGAGGATCAGGCTCGCTGCAGCCATATCCCAGATTTTCAGATCAAGGTGCCAATATGCGTGCAGCCGGCCGGACGCCACATTGCACAATCCAAGCGCGGGCGAGCCCATCAGGCTGCATTCGCCGATCTGGTCCATCATCAGTCCGACGATCATTCTCGCCTGCTGGCGCCGTTCACCACTGCGCGGCCAGTCCGTACCGACAACCGCGCTGCTCCAGGCTTCGAAACCCTCCGATATCTGTTGCACGGCAATCTTGCGGCCGTTAAGGGTCGCCACGGTTTCGCTCGTTGCCGCAAACATTTCATCGCGGCAAGGATCGTAAACGACTCCCGCCGAGATGTTCCCTTCCGACCGCAGGGCCACCGACACGCCAAAATACGGAATGCCCTGAACGAAATTCAAACTGCCGCAGATGGGATCGACGATCCACAGATTCGGAGCGTCCACCGGGAGAGGAGCATCTTCGGGTCCTTCCTCCGCCATGATTCCGTCATTCGGAAATTCAGCCTGGATCGCCGCGATGATCGCGTCCTGAACCCGCAAAGCCGCCTCCGATACCACATCGCGGTGGCCTTTCCATTTCAGGTAGCCTGGATTTCCCATGCGCGCGAGCGCAACCTCTCCACCCTTGCGCGCGGCACGTACTGCGACTTCGAGTACGCAGTTGATATCGATGCTTCGGTCGTCGTGAGACATAAACACCATGTATACCACCGAAGGGATCTTGGTGTATAAACGTTGGCCATTCCGGACGAGAGGAGCTATTGACAGAATGAGAGTCCTTCAGAAGATCGATATCCGTGCGCTTGTGGTCTTCGTGGCCGTTTTCGTTGGAACGCCCGCAGCGGCCCATGCGCAGGGCGATGAGATCCAGGTGTACGATGGCGGGCTTGCTCCAAAGGGCACATTCAATCTCACCCTGCACAACAACTTCACCCCTAAAGGCCTGAAAGCGCCTTCGTTTCCGGGCGCGATCACGTCCGACAGATCACTCAACGGCGTGCCCGAATGGGCGTTAGGCGTAACGTCATGGTTCGAGGCCGGACTCTATATGCCTCTGTACAGCACGGACAAGGACCTGGGCACAAAGCTCGATGGCTTCAAGCTGCGCGCTCTATTCGCCGTACCGAACGCGGACGATCGCAAGTTTTTCTATGGCGCGAATTTCGAATTCAGCGTCAACGCCAAGCATTGGGATGAGAAGCGCATCACGTCGGAGGTCCGGCCGATCGTCGGCTGGCACCTGAAACCCATCGACGTCATTTTCAATCCGATTGTCGATACAAACTACACCGGAGGTTTAAAGAACCTCGAGTTTGTGCCAGCGATGCGGTTTGCCTACAACGTTTCATCGGCATGGGCGGTAGCCCTTGAGGAATACGCCGATTACGGGCCCCTGCACAAATTCCATTCGGTGCACGACCAGTCGCATCAGATCTTTGCGGTTTTTGATCACACCAATAAATTGATGGACGTCGAATTCGGCGCCGGCGTTGGTGTAACGGCCGGTTCAGACAAGTTCCAGTTGAAGCTGATCCTGTCGCGCGACCTCAACTGATTTCTTCTGATCTTTGGACGGATCGCTTGACGGGGTATTACGACTCGATGGCATCCGGATCGGCCGTGATCGTGGCGAAAGCGTCGTCGACAAGATAACTTCTCAAGAATTGACTATTCGTGACTTCCGATAAGCCGGGCTGGGCGGGCCACCCTCGCGGCCTGACCACCCTCTTTTTCACAGAGATGTGGGAGCGCTTCAGCTACTACGGCATGCGCGCTTTCCTCATCCTCTATATGACTGCCCCGGCCACGCAGGGCGGCTTGGGCTTTCGCGACGCGGATGCCGCCTCGATCTACGGAACCTATACGGGCAGCGTGTGGGCCGCAGCAGTTTTCGGCGATTTGATCGCGGATCGTGGCCTGGGCCAGTACCGGAGCGTACTCATTGGCGGCATCGTGATCGCCGC
>JAHFCY010000149.1 GCA_023249255.1 Candidatus Lindowiibacteriota bacterium
TCCGAGATGTGAATCCGGAAAACGTCATAGGCGTCGAGTCGCTGACGTCCGAGCAAATCGCCGCGGCGAAGGAGGCGAACATGAGCTTCAAGGGCAAGAGCATCGAGAAGCGGGCGCGGGCGGTGGACGATGCCGTCGCCGGCCGGGCATCCACGAATGAACCGCTCGTGAGAGTGGGTGTGGGCAAGAGTTCGGGTCGAATCCCGAAGGAGACGTTGGATGCAATTCAGCAGGACTACTCCGTAGAGCAGGTGTTGGCGGATCACGGAATCAGTAAGGGCGAGAACGGAAAGTACGCCGTCCGGTCGGAGCGCACGCCAAGCGCCGGAAAAACGCGCACGAACAATTTGCTCTACGATTTTGGCACGGGCAAAACCTACAACCCGATAACCCTTGAGGCGGAATTGAGCGGTGTGTCTTACGGCGAGGCGGCTCGGAGGTTGTTGGAAAAGAGACCCGTCTCGACCACCCGCCGGCCGGAGGGTGGGCGGAATGCCTCCTCTTCCGCCCCAGAACCGATGGTGGAGGTCACACAAAATCAGCGCGATGTAATCGCAAAGGTCCGGGATGCGGCGAACAAACAACTGCGGAAGGCCAAGACACCGGAGGCCGAGGCGGTGAGAACACATCTGGCCGACCGGGGAGTCACGCCGGGGGAGATCGCCAAAAACAAGCTTGGATTTCTGCCCGAGGACATCACGCCGGAAAAACTTGCGAAAGGCACAGGCATGACCGTTGACCAACTCCGCGACGCCGGGTTTGTGGCGAAAAGTTCCAAGGGGAACGATTACGTCACTCTGAAAGGTCGAATCACCATTCCCAAGGGAGACTATGGGATGGAGGGCCGGACCACGAAAGATGTGACGACCAAAAATCCCAAATACAAATCTCTGAAAGATCTTCCCAAGAGGGAGCACGGTATTGAAGAGATCGCCGGCGACGAGGTGGTGATAGCCGAGGGCGCATTTAAGAAGTTCGCACTTGAGCGCAAGGGCGTCGAAAACGTCATCTCCACTTCCGGTTCCACCAGGCCGGATCAACTGATGTCTGAACTGAAGACCAAAGGCGTGAAAAAAGTTCGAATCGTCCCCGATCCCGATCCCATCGATCCAGGCAAGAAGGTGTCCGCGGGATTTGAAAAGGCCGACAAACTTGAGGCGGCCGCAAAGAAAGCGGGGTTGGATGTTTCGAGACACGAATTCGCAAAGCCCGGCGAAGTGCCGAAGGGATACGACATCGAGAAATACCTCGCCGACGGCGGATCGCTTGAGAAAATCGGGTTGAAGCCCAAGAGGACGATCTTCGGAGAGAAGGCATCCCGCGCGCCTCCGGGCAAAAACAAAAACGAACCAATGGTTTCAGTGGGAAACAGAACAGCCACCGGCACACGAAGCTCTCCCGTTCAACAGACAGGCGCGGAGAAACAGAGTTTGCGAAGAGCAGTCGATGATTTGGACAAGGCCCGCGAAGAAATGACGGGAGTGGGATCCGAGGAAGCCGCCGCCCGAGCCAACCAAAAAATTCAGACCGCCAAGAAAAATCTGATCGCAGCAATGCGGGATCCCAATATCAAGGAGAGCCTGACGTCGGAGGAATTAAGGACCGTCAACTACGCCCTCCGAGAACCGTTGGTTTCAACGAAAAACGCCCGCCCCAGAGCGCCCCCGCCCGATCCATACTCGAAGGAAGCGCGAGAATACGCGCAGGCAAATCCGGGCAGAGCGGGTCCGGGCGCCGCCGGCAAAGATGCGCCCGAGTTTTCCGACAAAATAGAATCCAAGAAAAGAACTCGGGCGGAGGTGCTCACGCCCGAAAGTTGGAAGGCGGCTCCTCTGGAATCTGTGATGAAACGTTACGCCAATGCCGACGAGTCAACGCGCCGGACCATCGCAGAACGGCTTCAACTCCATAAACAAAATATACGCGAAGGTGTGGCGACTGGTGGCGAGGCTAAACAGAGAGCGGATATTGACGCAACAATCAAGGCCCTTGAAAATCCTCCAATTCGACGAGAGCTGGCCGGGCAAACTGAACGCAGGCAACCCAATATAAAATCGCTTTTGGAAAAGATCCAAACCGCCCCAGGGCAGGCTGAAAGAAATGTCGCGATAGAGGACGCAAAGAGATATGTCAAAGGGGGTGTCTCGCCTGGTGGTGTTGAACAAATAAGAAATAAGTACGGAAGAGAATTTGGAGAGGAAGTAAATGACATTTTCGACAATACCACGGTTCGGACAATTCACCGATTAAACCCGACTGGTCGTATAAAGGGGGTTGAAATACGTTCACCCAAGCCCGGTGGTTTCCGTGGGCCGGTTTCAAATGCGCCGCCGAAAGGATTCTCGGAGAAGTTGGACATCGGCGGCGGCGAAGTAGTATATCGCAATCCTCGCACGGGGCAGATGTATGATCCCTCTACGGATAGAATCATCCGGCCGATCGGCGGCGGTGCTCCCACACCGGCAGAAGCGCTGGCGCACGAGAGGTCGGCGCGTGAGAGTCAAATTCGCAGGCCGGATAACAGACCAGACGCCCAAGAAGGCCTGCCGGGGTTGGAGGTCGAACCTTCGCGGCATCGGGTGAACAGTGCAGACGACATTACCTACGGCTCAAAGCTTCCATATGTACAAGAATTGGGTAAAAAGCCCAAAGGATACGAAGTTTATAAGAAACCTGTGACGATCCCAGGCGAAGTGCCGTTGGATTTGAAATTTGTTTATCGCGGAGTGAAAAAAGTTGATGGTAGGTGGGTGGAGCGAAATAAGGTGGAGACGTTGGGTAATCTCTCAAAAAGACCTCCTCCGGACATATTTCATGAAGAATCGACGGCTGGGGAACAGGCAAAGACATTGCAACAGTCGTATCAGGAAATATGGGGCGTCATCAAAGACGATCCAAGATACACGCTCCGTCAAAAGGCGTTGTTGACACACCTCGGCACGATGAAAGAATATCGACTCGAAAATCCCGCGCGTGGAATGAAAAGTTTGGACGCGCCTATCGAGGGTACTGAAGGTTTGTCGCTGGGAGAAGCCATGCCCGCACGTCGTGCCAATCCAGAGCAGGAGTTGTTGGACAAGGAAAGAGATGCCAGCCTGAGCGCCGCGGTTACACGGGCGATCAAACGGGCTGAAAAGAAGGCCGGAAGACCTCTCTCCTTGGACAACCCAAGCGAAATAGAACGTTATTTGAGCGGCAGAGATAAGGGTAAATTATTTAAATTGTATCTGGGAATTCAAGGTGAAGAATAAATTTCTTTGCACGCCTTTATAACTTTGAGTAGCTTGACGGGTATCGCGATTGTCAGAGGATGCCCCGCGGGGTAGTCTGGGTTTGGTTCTCCAAAATTAAGACCATAGTGTAAATCAACCATCTCGACGGCGGCGTGTTCGGAAAATAAATCCGCCGCATCCGCGTAATTTATGCAGATGTCGTATCTTTTCGTTCTGAGTTCTAGGATTCGTTCTATTGCGTCGCGCAAAAAACCCCCCGCGGCTTCATATAGATGTTCAATTATGAATCGCCGGACTTCGCCATCTATTTGATAGCGATCCGCGTCGATAAAGGCGTCGGCCACCTCCGCAGCCATGCCGGGTGATATGTAGAGACACAGCGGTTCGTCGAATTTTTCGAGCGTTAAAAAGGCTATAGCATTTCCTTTTCGAGCCAAGTCGAAAAGGTCATCTAAAATTACATTGGGTATAACGAGCAGATCGTCAACAGAAATACCCATCCCCCGACTAAGAGGCCAAAGATGTTTAACAAAGCCCGCAACAAAATTGGCAAGGAAATTATTGGCCTTCTCGGCGCCTGCTGCACTCTTTCTGATGTCCGGATCGGCGTGTGTCAGCAGACCATCCCATTCCTCTACGTTGTCTTCTGTTGAGAGAGTGGCGCGAGAAGCGAGTTTAAACAGTTCGCGATGGCTGGAATCGGCCGGGGGTTTGTATTTTTGTGGCCATTGCATAAGTAGTTGTTTTAACTTCAATTTGTTTTTTGTGTATGTAGATTTGTCGTCGAGAGGATGTGCGTCTTCAATAAAACCTATCCCCTCTATGACGGGTTCGATTATCGTCGGCATACTGCCCCGTCCGTAAAGAAAACATGCGTCGTTGACGAATTGCCGTTGGGCGAGAATTACCTCCCACAGTCTGACGGTCCCATTGGCACTGGGGGACTGCTTGGACAAAAATAGTTTCGCCATCCTTTCTCCCAGATCGGCCGGGGACACCCGCATGGCAGGCGTCAGTTGTCCGGCCGCCTTCACACGTAGCAATTCATAGGACACCACAAGGTCGAGTTCCGCGTCGGAGAGTTTGTCGAGTTGCTGGAATTTCACAATGGTCTCCCTGCAACTCTCCGGGAAATCTTCCGGGCGCGGATCTGTTATTTGATCGATCGGCGAATCCTCGTTGTACATACTGGCCATTATTAAGAGTGCTTCCTTTTTTTCAGTAGTCCTCGTTTTTCCAACTCGTTGTATTCTGCAAACTTTTGTGTCCCAGCCGGTGTTATCACGTACTTTTGATGCTGGCTGCGGGGTTTATCAGGAATAGTCGGTGACAAAAGACCGGCACCAATCAGCGGGTTTACGTAATACCTTTTGAAGAATGATCTGTGTTTGAAATTCAGAGACCGCGCTAGTGTTACTAAAGATTGGGACGATGCCGAGCATTTTTCTAAAATGGAGAAATGTATCCACGCCTCTTGCATGGTTGGTGACTTAGACAGTGACTTAGTCATTGATGGGTGACTAAGTGTATCGACGGTTTTGGCGGAGGGCCTAAAGCCAACTACAAATGCACCACTGATTTCTTCGAATTCCGGTTCTGGGCATCCGGCCCTTTTTGCCTCTTCGATTATCGTGTTTGTTCCTCGCCCCCATTTCTCAATTAGTCCGCGACGATGGAATACATCGGCAATAAGTGGATTTCTTGGTTTTGATTCGTGCTTCCTTTTGAGTTCTTCGATTGTAATACCCTCCGGTAATAATCCGGTGCTCCAAATTTCGAGCCGATCGTCAAAGATTGCTATGCTTACTGCTCCGCCTGGTTGAGAATAGTCCCGATGGACTATGGCGTTGATAATGGCCTCACGATGGGCCAATGGTGGGTATTTTGGTGTGTCAACACGACGCATTTCTCCATCAACAAAAGTACTGGCCACGGGTATATGTTCGCCCAAGAAACGTTCTGCATGCCGAAGGAGTTCAAATGCATGTCCCTTGTACTGCCGATTGTCTCGAAATTCGTCTTTAGTGACACCCCGAAATCGTGCAAGGCGAATTTCGCCCAAGGGGTATCCTTGCCTGTTGTTTTCTAATCCGAACAGAATGGCGGCCGCCCTCGTCACACCATCGTCGGTGATCAAATGAAGGCGACGCAATATTTCTTCCGGTTCCTCGTCCATGGCTCTTGTAGGAATCCGTTCCGTTCTGATTGCTTCGGTGGATGTCCGCTCAATTTCTGAAATATCGAGGTCATTCATTGTCCAATTGAGTGCAATCCAATGATCCCAAGGAATCTCCGTTTCAAGCCGAAGTGCCGTCTTCCTATCCCATTCGGTTCGTGACATGCGTTGGGTGGTGTTTCCAACCCGAATGAATGCCCTTCCGTCGAAGGTAAACGGGCCCCGCCCGGGCGCTTCTGCATATACAACGATGACCGCTTTCTTGTTGCCCACCGGGATCTCGTCGGTTCTGAATTCAACATGGGGGTCGATGGAGCGAGACACGTCTGAAATCTCGCGCCGAGTTTTTTCAGATACGTCCTGGCCCAGTAATTCGCCGTCGTTTGACACCCCAAAAACCACGGTTCCCCGGCCAGTGGCATTCAACATGCCAGATAGAGTTTCCATCCCGGTGCGGAGTCCGCCCGTTGAACGTTTAAACTCAATTTCCTCTCCCTCTTTCTTAGCAACGAGCCGCTTCAACTCCTTGATATTGCCAGTCATAATGAACCCCCTCGGAGTTGTGCAGTCGGTGTCGGCACAATTTCTTCGTCCGCAACGACAGACTCGGTGTGGGCGCCTATGGTAGACCATGTATATAATCGCCTCAAAATCGTTTCATCATAATGAGGTGATTTCCGAGTTGGCGTTTTCATATTTGTCCCGTCCATGAGGAGATTCTGCAATCACTGATTGCAGAATTGTGGCGTCCAAGGGCTTTGCAGAGGTTGGGACAATCCAAATTTTCGCCCTTCCTCTGTTCAATATCTCCGATGATGGGCTTCCTGACTATCGAGTTTGCCGCGCGCACGGTATGGGCAGTATCGCCGCGTCCAATCGTGTTGTCAACAGAATCTATTTCGTAAACCATCCCCCGATCCGGAATATCCGGACCAATCGTTCTCCCGTTACCAACCTTTGTCGCAGTCATGTCAGGTCTCCTGAATAGGGCGGTATTCGCCCGGGCCTAAACCAAAAGTCCAGGCAACCGCCTCGCGCGCTGTTTTCGCGGCCGGTGGTACACGAAGAAAATATGGTTTGCGGCTCCCATCGGATTCGGGAGTGCTATTTTCCACTCTGACGAAAACCAGCGGTTCGTCAATCCCCGATTCTTTACGATAGAGTTCGCCGCGTTCGTCCTTCTGCACAGCGTTCGCGCCCGAATCGAGGAGATATCGCGTTTCACCGTATCGTTCGAGAAGAACGCGCCGAACCTCGATGTTCCGCTCGCGTTCGATTTCCTCGATGCCGATGGTCTCCGGGATATCCACGACATGGGACGGAACGCGCACGCCGTGCCAGTAATACGCGGCACAGCCGCCTGGCCACGCCACCGCCGGACCCGTTTCACTATGCGCCCGTCCGCGTTCATCAAGATGGAATTCGGACGGCGGCTCGCAGACGAAACAATAATCAGGGAATGTCCACCAGCAGCCTCCCTCGCCCCCGGCGGTGAATGCGTCCCAAAGACAACATTTTCCCAACGAAGCAAAAATATCCTTGGTGCCCTTTTCGATCCCCTTCTCCATCGCCGAAGAAAGACCTTTGTCCAAGATAAATATTCCCGCGGCCGCTCGGCGCGATATCTTCCGTGTGAGGTTCTCTCGTCCCCATTCCCCGGCAAGGGCAATTTCATTACCGACCGCGCGCCACACGCCAGCCTGTATGCCGGTCCGGCGCGCCTCTCGAAAGGGGATGCGGTGGGAGAACGCGCTACTCGCCCCTTCAAACTTTCTGACATCAAGCCCACGCATCTTCAACCCGTCGGCCTTCTCAAGGAGGGCTTTGAGTTTCCGCGGGACGGAAGGGACCACCCAACCTCCGGGGTTGCGTGCCGCCTCGGAAACAAGTTTGACCATGTCGTCAAAAATTGCGTCGTCAAGCCGAAATGCCCGCGCCGACAACGTGGCAATTGTTTCTCGCGGGTTGCGACGCATGATGACGGTCGGCGCCGCAAACCCGGCAAGCGCGTACAGCCTTTTGACGGCACGACCAACATTCGTCTTCCATGCGCTGCGCGCTGCAACGTCATCCATTGTCAATCCACCACGGGCCGGATTTCGGCTGGGTGGTACTCGTGCTGGTGAATCACGATATACACTCCCACCTCAACTTTGACGGGCGCGTGTTCCTCATGCACAAGCTCGGTCTCTTCGGGCACGACCAGAAGCCAGCGGTCCGTTCCAGCCTCCTCAAAAAATCTGGCGACGCGATTCGTAATTGCGTGGGCGTGTCCCGTCGTCTCGCCATAAGCGAGCACAATGCGGTCTTTGCCATCACGCGGCAATTCCTTCAACTGCGCATCCGATGCAAGTTTGGTTTCAACCAAAAGCACATCGCCCTGTCTGTACATTTTCATATACATACCTCCCTTCGATGTCGGGCCGTGCCTCACGAACAAAGTTCGGGTGCACGCCACCCGCAAGAATCAATATGGCTACCCCATAGCAGGGAAGGAGTGTTTTGAGGGGAGGTATTCCGAAAACCCTCATAACCCGTTGATTTTCAGATGGTCGATCCTTGGACATTTGCATTGTGAAATGAGGGGGACACAAGGCGCATAGTTAAAACCACTCGTTCATAGATATTGACACTCTCCCTCCGGCGTGGAACAATCTCTTGGTGGGTGTCCCACCGAGGGGGATTGATGCCGAAAGCCAAAATGATTTGGTTGGTATCCTTGATCGGGGGAATACTGGTTTTTGCCGTTCCGTCGGCAGCCGGTTTGTTGCGCGGCACCCATGTTTCGCCGAAGCCACCACTCCACGACACTTCCTTAATATCCACACCCGCCGACGCCGTCGCCGCCGCCGGCAGAATCTCGCAATATTGGGTTACCCCCATAAATATTGTTCATCCATATTCCAGTGGTGGGAGTGCCAATGTTGTTCCGCCGCTTTTCGCAGATGATGAGGATTATGGGGTGGGCGGTTATGTAACAAAGAGTGGCCATGTCGGCCGCCAACCTCTCATTACGCGATCTTCACCAACCTCAACGCCCGAACGGTTGGGACGTGGACCCATGCCATCGTTCGGATTGTCGCAACAGGTCAAGGCATTCGGCGATGATATCAATCCAATTGCAAATCTTCTGGCTCG
>JAHFCY010000339.1:0-1267 GCA_023249255.1 Candidatus Lindowiibacteriota bacterium
TATTGGCGTCAGTACCGAGCCACGCATCCGGCGTACGCCAAGCGGGAACGTGAGCGCATGCGTCGCCGGCGTCGGGCGGCTAAAAACGTCGCAAAACGAAACGCATGGAGCCAAATGACCGTCGATAAACTTCGTGATATCCAAACCATGGGTCCCAAAACCGTCGCAAAACACAACGCATGGGACCGTCGAGTGGAGGAACTGTTGAATGTCCTGATCTGGAAAGAAAGCGTCGCAAGACACGACGCATCGCCGGGGGCGTGGAACCGGCAGCATAATGACCGTCATGGACAGCCAACGGTGGGCGGACATCCGGCGCCTCTTTGAAGTGGAACACCTGACGCAGCGCCAGATTGCACGGCGTCTGGGCGTCCACCGTTATACGGTTAAACGCGCTTTGGGGTTTCCCGATGCCGCTCCGGTTCGCGGGATTGCGGCGGCGCGGCCCTCCAAGCTGGATCCGTATAAGAATTATCTGGCGCGCCGGCTCCAGGAATACCCGGAGCTCACCGCCGCCAAACTTCTGGATGACCTCCGTCGCCAGGGCTATAACGGTGGCTACACGGCGCTCAAAGAGCTCGTGGCGGGCCTTCGGCCACCCAGGAGGGAAGTCTTTCTGCGCTTGGAAACGCTCCCTGGCGAACAGGCGCAAGTGGACTGGGCGAACTGTGGCACGATCGTGATCGGTAACGCCCGCCGCAAACTGTCCTGTTTCGTGATGGTCCTGTCCTGGTCGCGCATGATTTACCTTGAATTTACGTTGTCCCAGACGCTCGGGGATTTTCTGGCTTGCCATGTCCACGCTTTCGAATTCTTCGGCGGCATCCCCAAGACAATTCTCTACGACAACCTGAAGACGGTCGTTCTGGCGCGGGTGGGTCGCGACATTCGCTTTCACAACGCCTTTCTGGACTTCGCCGGCTGTCACCTCTTCGAGCCCAAGCCCTGCAACGTTCGAAGGGCCAATGAGAAGGGAATCGTTGAAAATGGCATTCGCTACGTCCGTTCGAGCTTCCTGAATGGGTATCCGATCATCGACTATTCTTCCATCCGACGCGATGGCGCGGCTTGGCGGGACGGTACCGCCAATGTCCGTATTCACGGCACGACGCACGAACGTCCCGTGGACCGGTTCCTCCATGAAAAGACGCTTCTGCAAAAGCGCCCGGAGCGTCCTTACGACACGGCCTTATCCAAGTCGGCACAGGCCGATTCCCAGGCGTTCATTCGCTTTGACACGAATCGCTACAGCGTCCCCTGGTCGTTG
>JAHFCY010000339.1:1277-2889 GCA_023249255.1 Candidatus Lindowiibacteriota bacterium
AGCCTCGCCGCACAGCGTGCGCTTCTTTAACGGTCAGGACCTGGTGGCAGAGCACGTGCGCTCCTATGAGAAATATCTGCCCTTTGAATTGCCTGAACACCGCAAAGGACTCTTGGCCAAAAGGCGAGGCGCTCAAGCGGCCAAACTGACCGAAGCCTTCCAGGCGATGGGCGAGCCGGCCAAGGCGTACTTGCACGGGATGCTTGCTGCCGAGCTCCACTTGCCTTACCACGTGGCCAAGATCATGAATCTGGTCGCTCGCTTCGGCAAGACGGAGGTCTTGGGCGCTATCGAACGCGCGCTAGCGTTCAAAGCCTTCGGCGGACCCTATATCCAAAACATCATCTTTCAATGCCGCGCCCGACGCGGCGCGCCGGAACTGCCGCCCTTGGAGATCGCCTCCAGGCCTGAATGGACCGATATCACGATCGATGAGCAGAACCTTGACCTCTATGATGAGCTCTTTGAGGGACAGGCCCCGCCTGAGCGCCCAACGGGTTCACAGCCGGAGGGACCCGAGTCATGAATAAATCCATTTCCCGCCTCGAAGAACTGCTCAAGCTCTTCCACCTCCAACGTTCCGCCGAAGTCCTGGCCGAGAAAGCTCAGGACGCCGCCGCGAAGAGCTGGTCCCACGTACAATTCCTGGAAGCGCTTTTGTCCGAAGAAGCGGCGGCTCGCCATGAACGCATCGTTCAACAACGCCTGCGGGAGGCGAGGCTTCCGCTGATCAAAACCATGGAAGCTTTCGATTGGAACCATCCGACCTTCATCCAGAAACAACTGATCTTGAACGCCTTCCATTTGGATTTTGTCGGAAAGAAGGAAAACTTTATCCTCGTCGGCTCAAGTGGCCTGGGGAAATCGCATATCGCGCTTGCCCTGGGTTACGCCGCCTGCCAGAAAGAAATCAAAACCCGCTGGGTCACCGCCGCCGAGATCATTAATATCCTTTCCGCCACCAAGGCGGATCATTCCACTGAAAAAGTTCTTAAAACCTTCAAGGCCTACGAACTGCTCTTGATCGATGAATTGGGGTTTTTGCCGCTGGACAAGGAAGGAAGCGACCTGTTCTTTCAGTTGATTTCGCGCCGCTATGAACAAGGCTCCGTGGTCTTGACCACGAACCGGCCGTTCAAAGAATGGGGCCAGATCTTCAACGACAACACGGTCGCCTCCGCCATCCTCGACCGCCTCATCCATCATTGCCAGCTCGCCAAGATCGGAGGCACATCCTACCGCGTCAAAGACAGAAAAGACCACCTGGACAGACAGGACTAACCCATCCCGCGGGGGGCCGCCGCCGCGGTCATGCTCATCAGCGGGCCGCCGGCCATCGCGACCGGCATTGATGCTCGGTCGCCAGCTATGCGGCGACCAGGGCCTGCCGCCCTATGCCCGAACCTCTAAACGGTACGTTTTAAAACCGGCGAGATTGGTACAACCGGAGAGCGGCGTCTACAATTCCCACCGCTGGCTTGAGCTATCGCCGCTAGGAGCCTGTCGGGGAATCAGCGAATTGGGCGGAACCGGGCATCCTGATCGCCGATCCATGCACCCGGAACGTTTTCCCATCCTGAAACAAATCGTCGTGGCGAAGCAACCAAACATC
>JAHFCY010000340.1 GCA_023249255.1 Candidatus Lindowiibacteriota bacterium
TCGAAATGCGTGTAGAGAAAATTTTCCTCGTGATGTGCGAGGCACCATTTGGCGAGGATGGACCCGCCGCGGGAGACGATACCGGTGACGCGCCGGGCTGTCAGCGGGATGTACCGCAGAAGCACGCCGGCGTGGATTGTGAAATAGTCAACGCCCTGTTCGGCCTGCTCGATCAGCGTGTCGCGGTAAACTTCCCACGTGAGGTCTTCGGCCCTGCCGTTGACTTTCTCCAGCGCCTGATAGATCGGCACGGTGCCGACCGGCACGGGCGAATTTCGGATGATCCACTCCCGGGTTTCGTGAATGTTTTTGCCGGTGGAAAGGTCCATCACGGTGTCGGACCCCCAGCGGATGGCCCATCGCATTTTTTCGACTTCCTCGTCGATGGAACTGGTGACGGCGCTGTTGCCGATGTTGGCGTTGATTTTGACGAGAAAATTCTGGCCGATGATCATCGGCTCGCTTTCAGGATGATTGATGTTGGCCGGAATGATCGCGCGCCCGCGGGCGACTTCGTCCCGGACAAATTCGGGCGACATCCCCTCGCGGATCGCGACGAACTCCATCTCGGACGTAACGATTCCGCGTTTGGCAAAATGCATCTGTGTGACGGCCTCGCGTCCGCGAATGACCTTTCGCCGCAAACCCGCCGGAATTTCGGCCGAGTCGGATCGCACCGGTCGATAGCTTCGTTCGGTCTCATCGTACCCCGCGCGTTCCCAAATCCACGGCCGGCGGATCGGGGGAAGTCCGCGCATCGAATCGAGATGCGCGTCGGGATCGGTGTAAGGCCCGCTCGTGTCGTAGAGCCTCACGACGCCGGGCGCCGCGGGCGGTTTGCCGTTTCCGTTTCGCGCCGCGGCCAGAGCAACCTCGCGCATCGGCACACGAACGCCGTCCCGCGGCCCGGTAATATATATCTTCCGGCTTTTGTGATTCATGGATGATCCGTTCCCACCCGTCATGCGATCAAGTTACTCCGCCGCTGAAAGACTGTCAACTGGATGTATAAGTCAAAGAGGGACAGCACAGGTACAAAGCGACACCGAGCGCGATCTGCCGTGAAACTGTCGGAGGGGTCGTCGCGCTCCCGCGCCCGCGGCCCATCCCGCGCGTTTCGGGAAGCGCCGACGAGTGCAGATAACGGATCCGTTAGACGCACGGCTTCAACCGCACTCTCGCGTGTAAGCTCGACGACTTCAGGGTTTGTTTTTTATCTTTGACCTGCGGATTGCGGAACGGAAGCAGGCTGGGGATTCTCAGCGATCCAGCGCTCGGCTTTCTTGTTGATGTATTCGATCCGTTCCTTGTAGGTCATGCCTTGCATCTCTTTACTCATCTGGTCCCGGATATCCCGCATCATTTTAACCGCGTCAAAATCCTTCAATGTCTTCATAGCCGACAACCTCCTTACTCTGAGGCAGCCCTCGCGAGCGGACGGACGTGTGGAATTTCGTCGGCTCGGAGTGATCTGACCGCCGAGGCTGGAACAAAAACAACGGCGGTCGTTTCTCCCAGCGCGTTAAAGACCTCTAACGCATATCCGGGTTCGCCCTTGCTTTCTTTCGTCGCGGGAGGATTCTCGACCACCGTCGCGATATCACCTTTCTGAAGATTCCCCTCCGAAACATCTCTGGTCAATGCCACCCGCTGATATAGTTCGATGCTCATTTCTTTTCCTCCTTATTCGGATACAGAGTGACAAAATTCGTTTTGCCCGGCGTGTTCAAGCGAATCCAAATGGTCAACACCGAAATTTGCTTGCCGTTCGGTCCGGTCCACTTTGCCTTCAACTCATAAACGGCCCCGTAAGAATTTGATCCAACCTCGTACGCTTCGTTTAGCTGAATCGCCGCCTGTAAATCTTTTTCCAATCTCTCCCAATTCGCCAGCGTATATCGCGCCAACGCCAAAAACTTGGACTTGTCATCCTCCAGCTGCGGTAAAAGCAAATACCGGCGAATTTTGTCTTGAGGAATCACGCTATCGTTTGGCAGCTTCACCGGCGTCGAGTACGCCGCGCGCCACACCGTCATCAACGAACTTTTATCCTCGGAGATCCCGGTCCAGGACGTTGCCACGCACTCCGGCAACAGCCCGGAAACGATTTTCCGTTATTACGTGCGTCCGTCCTCGGACGCCGACATTCGCCGCGCCGCGATAAAGTGGCAAGAGCGTCAGGTGGCTGTTTCATGATTCGGATTGCATTTCGCCCAGAGCTTTGTGAGAATCCAAGTGTTGCGGTATTTGCCGCAACAGTTCGTCGCCGAGCAAGCGATACCATATCGAGCGCACAGACGGGACTGCCTCTGCCTACAGTGTGGGCGGGGCGTCCGAAGTGGAACCCGTCTGTGCCTTGCTCGGCGACGACGAAGTTCTGGGCGTCCTGCCCTTTTTTGTGGGGAGGTAGAGTATGAAATCCCACCAATTGTCGACACTTTCCTTTTTTTTCGGACAATCCAACACACCAAATTTTTACAATTCAATAGATGATGCAAAAATACATCCTTTGTTAGAGGGAGAAACTAATGGCCAGTAGAAAAAAAGGGGCGGTTCGCGATGGACATGGTGCCATGTGTAACATATGCGGCATGAATTGTGGCAAGGGCGGGGCGCTCAGTAGGCACATAGAGAGTGTTCACGCGCCAGTGAAACATGATGCATACAACATCTGCTTTTATAGCAAACCAAAGAATGTGCTCTGTAATTGTTGGGACGACTCCGTCACTACCAAGAAGGGTCGTACCGTCTTAACGCATACGTTGGTTCGTCGCTTCATCCAAGAACCCGGGCCGCGCGGTGCTACTCGTGCCGCTCGCACACCAAGGGTCTAACAATTCCAGTCACTGCGATGAATCGCAAACGGGCTGTGTACTTGGCGGTGGTT
>JAHFCY010000341.1 GCA_023249255.1 Candidatus Lindowiibacteriota bacterium
TACATTTTGATTCCCGCGATCCAAGATGAGTACGCGGTCGAGGGGAAATGAGGCCGAACACCGCTTGCAAGAAATGTTGTCGGGGTTGAACTGGACGGTTCACAGGGCCGTTCAAAGCGGATTTCGAGTCACCCCCAAGGGGCGGCGGGGCAAATCATTCTGGTTGTCACGAACCAATGATGTTTTTGGAGAGTTTGATCTTCTCGCCACGCGGCCCGGTTCAAAGGTCAAATATATACAGGTCACGCATGGCGCCAGAGCAGAGAAGCGCGAGAGCGCGGCTCTCATCCCACTCGATTTGGCACACAACGACATTGAGGTTTGGGAGTGGAGGCCCGGCCGACGACGAAAGAAAAAAGTTGGCTCTGGTCAAACACTCGCCCAAGTCTGGGTGCGCCACGTCCTTCAGATGCAGGATGACCTTCGGGTCTGGGCGACCCCCGTTGTCGTTGATCCTCTCGTCCACATTCCACCCGACATTTCGGATCCCGGGCCGAGAGGGCGGATCGGCAAGAAACCTGCGCGGCAGGTCACCCCTCCCTCCACGCTACGGACCGAACAGCCGGAGTTGTTGGCGGCGGCATGAACCGAAGCGGCTTCGCCTACTCAGCCAACCGTGTACCCAATATCCTCATCCCGTCCCTAAAAAAATGAAGAATGAAATCCGCATAACCGGATGTGTATCACCGGAAGCATTCCGCCTCTGTGCTACGGGGTGGAGGGTCTGTAGTCATCAGTTGCGATGGCGAAATTGAGAAACGACGGAGGGTGTGATGATTCAGAAGAGTAGAATGGATACGGAGGCAACGCCGTGTGGCAATGGCGGCGACAAGGATGTCAGCCGTCCCCGCCATCCGTCCGACAGGGATGTAGGACACTCGGGCGGGGGCGGAGCTTCGCAAAGTCCGAACGGATCACCGGCCGTGCTGGTCGCGGATAACTACGTCGAACTGCGGGGCCTCCGTATTTCCAGCCCGGACGTTCTGACATTTTTCAAAGAAACCGACGAGCCTGATCGTGTCCGGCAGGCTATTCGCTCCGTTGAAATTGGCGCGATGGTGATCGCGCGGGTGACCGCCTCCAACGACATGGACTTTGTGAAAACCCGCGTTACTGAAATGGTGGCGGGGTTTGATGAGCGCTTGAGAAGTTTCAGGGACACGATCGAGCAGACCGTGCGTGAAAAATTCGACCCCGACGTGGCCAACTCGTTCATCGCCAAATCCAACCGAATCCTCCTGACGGGCGCCGAGTCTCTGCACAAGACGATGGATAGCCTCCTGAAATCCGCCGAGGCTCGTGTCGGAAATATGTACCAAACCGCCGAGGGCCGGCTGGGCCAGTACAGCAAAGACGCCGAGGGTCGGCTGGTGTCCCGTCTTTCGGAAATCGACCAGCGGCGCGTCCAGATGGAAAAAGATTTCGACCCCGGAAACAAGGCCGGTTATCTCGGTAAAGTGATCGGCGCGATTGAGGAATTTGAGCGCATGGTCAACGAGCAATTTTCCGAGACAGACCGCGCGAGCTTTGTAGGAAAGTTGAACGCCTGCGTCGACGAATTCTTCGGCGAAAACGGGCAACTGAAACGTATTCTCGAAGAAAAACTGGCCGTAGATACGGAGGGTAAGACACCCCTCGGGTTCGTCTTGGCGGCATTACGGGCGGATATCCAAACCGTGCGTGACGAAGTGATGAAGATGAAAGGCGCCGAGGACATCTACGCGCAGACAACCGGCAAGGGATTCGATTTCGAAGATCAGGTATTTGACGATCTGCAAAAAATCGCGCGACCTTTCGGAGACTCCGTTGTTGACACTTCCGACGAGGCCGCGTTGGTCTCCGGTTCGAAAAAGGGCGACGCCGTCTACACCCTCGCCGAGACCGGCGACACGATTGTCCTCGATTCGAAGAACTACGGTGAGATGGGTTCCCTCAAGGAAATGATCGATTACCTCGACGCCGCCATGAAAGAGCGCGGGTCCAAAGTGGGGGTGATCGTGGTTCCGGAAGCGTCGAACCTGCAAAAACAGGTGGGAGAGTGGAACATCTATCCCGGCAACAAAATCATCACCCACCGGGCGATGCTCGAAATCACGGTCAAGGTCGCTCGTCTGATTCTTCTGAAACAGACATCCGCCGGCGAAAGCCTGGATGTATCGAAGATTCGAGACATCGTTGAAACCATCCGGCAAAAATTGAAAGAGTTCAGCACCGTCAAGTCGAAACTCACAAAGCTGGCGAACGACGTCCGTGCGAGTGTCGATGGCGTACAGGCCACCCTCGATGGAATCCGAGACGCAATCAATGAGCAGTTGGACGCATCGTTGGCGGAGTTTGCGCGAACGGCCACGCCAGCGGAGCAGACCGGAACAGATGGCAATTGAACACGAGTTGGTCGCGCGTGCTACGGGGTAGGAAGTAAAAACCAAAGGAGGTGGCTGCAATGCGGCAAGACTTTTTCGCAGGTTTACCTGATGGAGGACAGGCGCCGATGCCGGCACAACCGCAGGGCGCGCCGCAGGGAGTGATTTATTTGGGCAGTCAAACCAGCTCTCTGCCAATTTGCGCGCAGTGGTTTTCTGTGCCGATCGAAGTCGTGTCTCGAAACCGGTATGGCGATACGCTGTTGGTTACGGTGTACGTCCACGTCCATGCCGAATCGGTGGAGCAATTGACCGCCGAGATTGAAAAGATTGTGGCGTGTGGGTATCGCGTCAAGTCATTCCGCCCGGACAGACCCAATGGGGGATACCAGCAACAGCAAAACGGATTTCAGCCGCGGGGATACCAGAGTAATTACCAGAGCAATTACCAGCCGCGGGGATTCTATAACAACGGGGGTGGTGGTTACCGATGAAAACGAAACGTCCTTCAAACAGAAC
>JAHFCY010000342.1 GCA_023249255.1 Candidatus Lindowiibacteriota bacterium
TATGTTGCCGGGATTGAGGAAGCCGAATATCCCGAGATCGAACGGCGGATGATCGGGCTTGCCGAAAAATATAATCTGGATTTGAACAACCCACGAGTTGAGATGCTGCTTCGAAGCATCAGCCAAAAAACGGTACAACTGGATCGCGGCAACGAGCACGTGCGGACTGAAGGGCTGATCGTTGAGGAAACATACCCGGACCATGTCGTCCAGAAACTCAACCCGGCGGCGGATGCGATCGTTCGATTGGGCGAGAGTCTGCGACGGGACATGCAGGATCTTCTCGGTATGGCGGTATCCGCAGACGCAGGCAAGACGGGTGGGAACACAGGCGGCGTGCCGATGTTGGATGCGGTGATTCTGCATTTGCTGAATACGACGCCGACGAAAGAGGCTATTGAGATGGGGAAGAGATTGTTGGCGGAAAACATTCGGTCAATGGACAATGAGCAATGAGCAATTCTCAATGAACAATGGAAAAACTGAAAAAAACATGGAGGTGAACAGGGATGTTCAAACGGACAAGGAGAGTTGAGATGCCGGAGTCGGGAGGGAACGGTGAGCAGCAAACATCTGCCCCTCATCCTGGCCTTCTCCCCGAAGGGGGGAAGAGGATAGACAGGGCAGATAATTCTACTATTGCCACGGTATCGCCGCCTCCGACAAAGGCGAAAGAGGAAATCCAGATCGGCGGCGTAACGGTGGCGAGCAAGGTGCAGGCGGTGATTGTGGATCCGGATGTGGATTTGAGTCGATTTCGACAATTGCCGGATACAGACCGGGGCGATCCGGAATTTTTCATGAAACACCGGAATGGCGAGAAGGCGCCGTCGTACGTTCTATTCATGCGGCGGCGATTTCCATTTTGGAAGGCAGTCGTTTCCCGCACAAACGATACATCCTGTATCGTGCGGGACGGAACATCCATGTTCCAGTAAGAATGGGGCTCATCTCGAAGATCGCCCGATTGTTTCGCCGCCGGGCAACGCCATCCTTTGATGGAATGGTCAGAGTTGTGCGGGACCGAAGTGGATCTACAGGACAGTATCCTGCCGGGCGAGTATCTACGCCATCCTTTGATCTGAGCGGCGGGGGGATGAGCGGGACGC
This sequence comes from Candidatus Lindowiibacteriota bacterium, assembly GCA_023249255.1. Lineage (GTDB taxonomy): Bacteria > Lindowbacteria > 2-12-FULL-62-27 > 2-12-FULL-62-27 > 2-12-FULL-62-27 > JAHFCY01. The sequence continues at coordinate 1,110 of JAHFCY010000342.1, forward strand.
GGGGAGTTGTGCTGATTCCGCCACCAGCGACGGAGACGCCTGAGAAGATGGAGACTTACCGGGAGCTTCGGGACCAGGTGCCGGATGTATCGGCCGGGATATGGGTCTGGGTACGGATGTGCAATTCTGGGTATGACCTCAACGTCTTCCACAGGGAGACGGGGGAGCAGACGTTTGATTTTGATGGGCGGCTGAGGGATCTTGCGTCGCGGATCGATCCGAACGGCGGCATGGACGGGCTGCTTAGCCGGCAGTTCACTTCGTATTTTACCTATGGCGCGTTCGCGGGTGAGATCATTCTCAACAATGCGCGGACGGACATTACGGCGATTGCGCCGATTCCGGTGCGGACGATTCGGTTTGGGTATCGGGAGAGCGACCTCAAGGATACATCCGGCGTGAACGGTAATGGACGCACCAGGAAAAGTGTGGCGGCCAGCACGCCGCTTCGGGCGTTTCAGGTAATTTCGGGCGGGGATGCCATCGAACTCAATCCACAGACCTTCTACTACTACGCCCTCGATCCGGACGAGGACAGCCCTTACGGGCGGTCGCTTCTGGCGTCGCTTCCGGAATATACGCACTGGCAGCGGCAGGTTGTGCCGGCGATGTGCCGGGCGCAGCTGAACGCCGCTTGGCCGCGTCTCCACATCACTTACCGGCCGGACGCGCAGAAGAAAGGGGAGACCGATCAAGAATATAAAAAGCGGATCGACGCGAATTTCAGCGCGATCGTGGCGGCGATGGAGAATTTAGACATCGACACCAACCTGGCGACGTTCAACAACGTGACGCTGGAATACAAACAGGCGCCGAATCCGACGGAACGGTTTTATGAAAAATTTCAGGCGTTGGAGGAACAAATGATCACGGGGATGCACTTGGTGCCGATGCTGATGGGGCGGTCGTACGGACCGTCAGGGACGTGGGCGGAGGCGCAAGGGCGGCTGATGGAACGGGCGGCGATCTCGGCGCAGCTTGGGGGGAAGCGGATGGTCGAACGGATGAACGATCTGGCGCTCAAGCTGTGGGGGTATCCGGAGTATCGAACACAGGCGGCGTTTCACAAAACCAATCTACAAGAATCGCTGAAACAGGCGCAGGCGGAGCAGGTGACGTTTGATACGGGGGTGAAGATGCGGGATGAGGGGGTGATCAACCAAGATCAGTTGGCGGCGCGGGTGGGGTTGCAGAGTGCGGCGGGGAAGGCGCCAACAGCACAACGAGGTAAACCAAAAAATTAAATTATTTTGTGGCTTTTAGTTTACGCTGCCTTTGCGGCTAACTCGTACTCTATCCGGAGAGTTGGATATCTTCGGAGAAGGTCGATAGTTTTAGGACCCAGCGATACAGGGACAAGTGAAAAGGCATCATGATTCTTGATCGTGATCTGAATACCAGGCGCACCCAAGATGGGGCCGCCGTTACGCCGGAATACACCATAAACCGGCTCCCACCCCATCACAAGACACTCATTAAGTTTATCGACGTTGAGGTCTGGCGGCTGAAGAGTGGTTGACCGAAGCAACCCCTCAGCTTCGATTCTATCCACCGCATCGGCTGCAGAAATCTCGGGGTACGTTCCCGTAATCATGATGGCTATATATTAGCGATGAAATCCGCATCAGTCAAGATCGATACTTGTCAGAACTTCCCCACGCCTCGAAAGAATGAGGTAGGCAAACCCCCTCCCGGGTGAAACAGAAAAAATCGAAAGATTTTTGAAAAAAGTCTGGGATCCCGGAGAATAAGTCCGGGAGGGGGAA
>JAHFCY010000150.1 GCA_023249255.1 Candidatus Lindowiibacteriota bacterium
CCCCAGAAGCAGAGTGAAGGCCGTAACGTCAGAACCGGACTCTCGAAGTAGCGCCGCGGCGACCGAACTGTCGACCCCGCCGGACAATCCCAGAAGAACCTTCATCTCGCTGATGCCATTCCTTTCAGCCTCTCCGCCGACCGGACCAGCGCGCCGACAAACCGATCCGCGTCGGCCTCCGTGTTCTCGCCGCCCAGCGACACCCGGATGACTTCGCGCGCCTCATCGTCCGCATAACCCATCGCGCGGATGACATGGGAAGGTAGTGACGCGCCGGTCGCGCAGGCCGAACCCGTCGACACGCAGATCCCATCCGCATCCAGACTGACCACCAACTCGTCGTTTCGCAGGCCGTTCATCCGGATCGAACTCGTGTTGCATACTCGCGGTGCGCCCGCCGCAATGATTTCAGCGCCGGACAGCCGCGCTCGGACCGCAGACTCGATGCGGTCCCGAATTCGCCGAAGACTCTCCGGGCCGCCCGATTCGACAAACTTCACCGCACGGCGCGACGCAACTCCCAGACCGACGATTCCGGCCACGTTTTCCGTTCCCGGCCGAAGCCCCTCCTCCTGCTCGCCGCCGAACATGATCGGGTTCGCCTTCACGCCGCGACGGACGAACAGCGCGCCAATTCCCTTCGGCGCGTAAAACTTGTGTCCGGACAATGCAAGAAAATCACAGGGGATGTCATGGGGATGCACCGGCATTTTTCCGATAGCCGCCGTCGCGTCGCACAAAAACAGAACGCCGCGCTCGCGGCAGATACGACCCATCGCCGAAACATCCTGGATCACGCCCGTCTCATTGTTGACCATCATCACCGCGGCCATGACCGTGCCCGGGCGCAGGGCGTCCCGGAATTCGCCGACGTCGATCCGGCCCTGCCGGTCAGCCGGCAGAACCGTCACGTCGTGGCCGGACGCCCGGACAGCCCGCATGGCATTCAGGACGGCATGGTGCTCCGTCGTGGCCGTCACAAAATGAGATCCGGCTCGGGCCGACCGCGCTGTTCCGAGGATCGCGAGATTGCACGACTCGGTCGCGCAGGACGTGAACGTGATTTCCTCCGGCTCGCATCGAAGCATCGCCGCGACGTCCTCCCTGGCCCTGTCGACGGCGGCGCGGACACGCTGGGCCGGCCGATAAGGCGAGGACGGATTAAATCCCGCCTCGCCCAAAAACAGCAGCATCACCTCTCGAACCTCCGGCGCGACGAGCGTCGTGGCGTTGTGATCCAGATACATCAACTCATTTGGCATGGAATGAGAGTATTTCGCGCGGGAGACGGAAGTCAATCCGGCGCAGGCGGGGAAACCGGACGCGTTAAACCCCGCGGCGATTTCCAAATCGCTCGATGTGCAGACGCGGGCTGAATCCGTAGCCGGATCGCGCGGCAAGTTCCCGAAGCCACGCCGATTTTCGGATGCAGTCGGCCGGCTCGACAGACTGCGGCATGAGAAGAATCTTCTCTCTGGGAATCGGGATCGCGTGTTCCAGATCGCGAACTTCCTCCAGATCCGACTCCTGCTCGATCACAAATTTCACCTGACAGTCCCGGCTCGCGCTGCCATCGCAGGCGCGCAGAAACGATCGGATGACGTCTGCCGAAATCCTGGCGGAGTCGTGCGCCCGCGCGGCGTCGGAAACAGCAGGGGGCGTTGAATTCGCAAGTTTCGGGCTCATCGAAATGAGATGCGCCTCCACCGGGAGAAATTTTGTGGCGTTGGTTTCGATCGTGATGTGAAAGCGCGGGGAAAGCCTGACGCAGAGATCAGTCAGGTGTTCCGGTTCAAGAGTCGGCTCACCGCCCGTGATGACGACATGACTGATTTTTTCGTCTGCCGCCAGCCGCAGGACCTCCGTCTCGATGCTTTCCACGGTGCGATCGGCCCATTGCGGTTCCCAGCTGGTGTACCGCGTGTCGCACCAGACACACCGGAGATTGCACACGCCGGTCCGGACGAACACCGAAGGCGTTCCGGCCAGGCAGCCTTCACCCTGAAACGAACGGAAAATTTCGCTGATTCTCAACTTCTATCAATCATCGCGTCGCGTTCCGGACCGACCGAGACGTAGCGGATCGGAACGTCCGCCAGTTTTTCCAGCCGCTCAAGGAACACTCTCGCTTCGGACGGCAAATCGGACCAGCGGCGGATTCCGACCGTTTTGCTCCGCCAGCCCGTAAATGTTTCATAGATGGGTTCGACTGTCTCCATCGCGATGGGATCCGGAATCGTCTCGATTCTTCCTCCGGTTTTGTCGCGGTACGCCACGCACATCTTGATTTCCGGAAAGCCGTCCAGAACGTCGAGTTTCGTGATGGCCAGATCCGTGAGGCCGTTGATCCATGCCGCATGCCGGACGACAAGCGCGTCAAGCCATCCGCATCGCCGGGGCCGACCGGTTGTTGCGCCGTACTCCCGGCCAATCTCGCGGATCCGCGTTCCGATTTCATCCTGCAATTCCGCCGGAAACGGTCCGGCGCCGACTGTCGTGGCGTAGGCTTTGCATACGCCGATGACCCGTGTAATTTTTTGAAACGGAATGCCGGCGCCAATCGATCCGTAGGCAGCCAGTGGATGGGATGACGTCACGAACGGATAGGTTCCCCAGTCCACATCTTTCATGACGCCCAGTTGTCCCTCGAGCAGAATCGTTTCGCCGCGCTCAACAGCCGACCGGACCATCGGAAGCGTGTCGATGATCCTCGAGCCAAGCTTATCCGCCCAGCCGCGGCAGATTTCAAAAAGTTCGTCGACATGCACCGCCGGCTCGCCGTAATACTCCAGCGTCTGATTGATCCTCGGGGCATTTTGCTCGAGACGCGTCCGCAAATAATCGAGATGATGCAGATCGCCCGCCCGCAGGCCGCTTCGCGCCGCCTTGTCCTGATACGCAGGCCCGATGCCGCGTTTGGTCGTGCCTATTTTTTGGGCGCCGCGCGAACTTTCCTCCAAGCCGTCGAGAAGTTTGTGATAGGGCATGACCAGATGGGCGCGGTCGGAAATACACAGGCTGTCGAGAGACACGCCGGCGGCCGACAATTCGGACAGCTCTGTCAGAAGCGTGTCGGGATTGATCACGGTGCCCGTGCCGATGACGCAGGCCGTGCCGGGATGGAAAATCCCCGACGGCACGAGATGCAGACGGAACGTGCCGAATTGATTGACGATGGTATGCCCGGCGTTGTCGCCGCCCTGAAACCGGATCACCATCCGGGACGTGTGCGCCAGATAATCGACCACACGACCCTTGCCTTCGTCGCCGTATTGAACTCCCACCACCGCGGTGACGGTCATCGTTTCGATCTCCTGAATGCCGGGATTGATCACAAAAACGCGCGGAGGGTACCCTGTTCTGCTGGATGAAGTAAAGGGTAGGCAATGCGAAGGGACTTATGCTATACAGTCAGGCCATGTCGAGTTCATGGAGAATCTCGATCACCAACATTGCTGGAGCGGGGATATGTCTGCTTCTGTTTCTGAATTCGGCTGAGGCCAGGATGATACCGCCCGAAGCGCCGCCCCGTATTCCAGTTCGGTTTGAAGTCATCCTTCCGGACACCACGCCGGCCGGCCCGATCTATCTGTCCGGAAATCTTCCCGAAGCCGGCTCGTGGAAGGCCGACGGCATGATGCTGACGCGAATCGACGACACAATCGCCATCGGCGCGCTTCTGCTTCCGGCCGACACGCCTCTCGAATTCAAAATCACGCGCGGCACGTGGGAAACGGTCGAAAAAGGCCAGGCCTTTGAGGAAATTCAAAATCACAAAATTGTCGTGTCCGACACGGCGCTTCTTCTGGAAACTCCCTTGATGGAGATGCGTATCCGGGTCACAAGCTGGTCCGACCAGCGGCCGGCGGTTCCTCCCACGTTTACGGGAACCATCCAGCGGCACGACGGGTTCGCCTCAACCAATCTTGGCAATCAAAGAACTCTTCTCGTCTATCTTCCGCCCGGGTATGATTCAAAAAACGACCGTTATCCGGTCCTGTACGTTCATGACGGCCAGAACATTTTCGACGCGAACATGTCCTTCACGGGCGTGGAGTGGGGCGTCGACGAGCGATGCGAAGAACTGATCAAATCGGAAGCGATGGAGCCGATCATCGTGGTCGGCGTTTACAACGCCGGTGGCGCTCGAATGGATGAGTATTCGCCCGATCCGGACCAAAAACGCGGCGGCGGCCACGGAGAACTCTACGCGAAGTTTCTGATCGAGGAAGTCAAACCGTTCATCGACACAACCTATCGGACCCTGCCCGACCGGGACCACACGGCGGTCATGGGATCGTCCATGGGCGGACTGATCTCACTCTACCTCGTGTGGGAACACGCCGACGTGTTTTCAAAAGCGGCGGCCGTGTCGCCCTCCCTCTGGTGGGCCGATCGAAAAATAATTCAGCGCATCGAATCTTCCGCCCCGAGTATCCTGCCGGCCAAACTATGGGTGGATATGGGCACGGCGGAATCGCTGTACCCGGACACCTATCTCGATGATTTCCGGAGTCTCGGAACCATTCTGGAAGGAAAAGGATTGAAGCCGGACGCAAGTCTTATCGTACGTGTCTTTGACGGCGCCGACCATTCGGAACGCGCATGGGCCGCGCGAACGGCCGATATTCTGAAATTTCTGTTCGGACGGTAAGCGGGGTCAGGCGCGCGCGATTTCGCCGAGCGGCAATTTCCCCTGATCCAGTTTTGCCTTGTCTTTCTCCGGTTTCTCCCACGTTGAAATGAGCCATTCATCCACATAGGCGTTTCGCTCAAGACCCAGCAGATACAAAATCGCTTCGGCCACGCAGTCCGGCGACATCATCCAGTCCGTGCCGGCCGGATTGTTTTTTTGAAAATCAGTTGCGACCGACGCCGGGCAGAGCGCGGTGACTTTGACGTTGTGTTTTTGAGCCTCGAGCGCCAGGCATTTCAAAAATCCGCGGGCACCCCATTTTGACGCGCAGTAGGCGGCGCGCGCCACAAAAGCCGTTGTGCCGGCTTTTGACACCACGCCGATGATATGACCATGCTTCTGCTTCATCATGATCTTCAGCGCCTCTGTCGCCGTGATGAAAACCCCCGTGAGGTTGGTGTCGATGTCCGTCCGCCACTGCTCGAGCGTCGTCTGGGTTGCGGATGCCAGCGTCGCGCCGCCGGCGTTGGGAACGCAGACATCGAGCCGCTGAAACCGCCGCAGAATTTCGTGAAACACCCGCGACTGCGCTGACGGATCCCGCACATCGCACTCCATCGAAAATGACTCTGGCGAAACGGCCTGTAGTTCGGAGGCTGTGCTTCCGAGCAGATCGTGATTTCGTCCCGTGACACAGACTGCCGCGCCGTTTTTCGCCAGCGCCAGAGCCACACTTCGGCCGATGCCGCGATTGCCGCCCGTTACCAGGGCCACCTGTCCCTTTAAGTCGACGTTGATCATGTTCAACTCCTCTCCATATTATATATAGCCGTCCACATGTGTTCCGTCGCCGCCCCGGACAGGGACCGGCGGATCAGCGAATCAGGCCGAACAGTCCCCGACCGATCGGTGTCTCTCGAAGATCAGCCAGGTCTGTGTCGGTCGGCGTCCACTTCCGCTCCAGCATCGCTTTGAGCGCCGACCCGCGCACCGTCAAGGGTGACGTTGTATCAGCCGATATTTTTTCCAAAAACGGGCGCCCAAGTTCCGTCCGGGCCTTCCCCATCGCCTGCAACGCCCCGAACCGCCCGGTGTCGTCCATCATGTCGAACCGCGCCATCAGTCGCCGAACCGCCGGATCGTCCCAGCGGGCCAGGGCACGGACGGCATTGAACCGGACGGAGAAAAAATCGTCACCCAGCGCGGCGATGACCGCGTCCAGCGCGCTGTCCGTTACCGTCGACGTATCCAAACACTGGCCGATCGCGAACACCGCTGACTTGCGCACCGCCGCAAAAGTATCCGCCCGAAGCGTCTGAATGAGATCGCCTACCGCCGCCGCCTGTCCGAGATATCCGAGTGACATGGCGGCCGTGGAGCGGATGGCGGGTCGTGGATGTTTGAGATGGCTGATGATTATGGACAGACTTTCGGTGTCGTGCGCGCGCGACAGGCAGTACATCACCAGCGGGAGGTTGGGCGAATCGGGATCGGCATGCGGCCGAAACGCGGGGCCGACAAATCCTCCGCCCAGATTTTCACACATCGTCAGAATTTTGTCCCGAATCGATCCGCTGGGCGTGGCGAGAAATTTCGGCAAAATCTGCGCAGTGGCCGCCGAGTCCGCCGTGAGAATCGCATAGGCCTCATCGAGCGGCCGGCCCGAATATTCGGCCTGCGGCGACGCCCACAGTAAAAACGCTTCTTCCAGATCCGCTCGCGTCGGCTCCCATGCGAAACAGGACACTGGAAAGAAAAACAAGAGCAAAAGGCAGAACGAGGAGCGACGAAACAAGTATTTAATGTTCATTCATCCACACCCAGTCCGTGTTCGCCCTTGAACCAGACAGACCGGTTGAACGCGCCGGTCGCGTAATAATCATCGCCGCCGAGATCAATCAAAAATCCAAGACTGCCGAATTCCCGAAGCCTCGCCTGATACCAGGCATCGCCCTCGCCGCTCATCCGTGCCACGCCCATGTACGCGTCCCGGCCGCCGCCGTCGCATAACAGCCCCAGCCCGTTTGTGCTCCCCGCCCCCTGGGACAATCCATACGAGGCGTAGATGTCGTTACCTGATTCATCATACAGCGCACCGACGGAGAGATCGTGTCCGCAGCCTTGGGCGACATACCACGCCATGTACCGGTCCGAACCGCCATCGTCATACAGCGCGCCGACGGAAAGATGGATGCCCGCGCCCTGAACATAGTGATACGCCGTGTAATTGTCGTTCCCGCCGCCGATATCGACGAGCGCGCCGACCGCATACCAGTATCCGACGCCTTGGGCGAACAGATCCGCGTGATATTCGTCCCGGCCTCCGCCATCCCACAACAGGCCGATTCCGCCGGCGGCTTGTGGCCGAAGGCCGCTTCCGATCCCCTGCCCCATCGACGTTGTCCTCGACGGGTCGCGGATGCCGTCGCTGTTCACCGGTAAAATTTCGTAGCGGTCATTTCCAGCCGCGTCGCTGAGAATTCCAAGACCCCGAACGCCGCCGAACGCCTGCGCGTACTCCGACGCGCGATACACGTCATCTCCGCCGTTGTCGTGCAGCCAATCCCTGACTGTAGCGGCTCGATGTGTACTGATCCGAGCCGCCGCCATCGTATAGATATCCGACGCCCAGTAATCCGCTTCCGAGCGACCGGCTCGATCCGTGGTATCGGTCGTCACCCTCCTCGTCCCAAACCGCGGACAGCCGGCCCACGCCGGACGCAATCGCGCCGGAATATTCGTCGTTGCCGGACAGATCCACGATGACGCAGGGACGCGAGTCCTCTCCGAGGATGTCGTAATGGTCATTTCCGCCAAGGTCGATCAAAAATCCGGCGACGCTGTCATGCCTCTGGTCCGCCGCGCCCGCGATCACGAGCGGTCCCCAAGGAGTGGCGGTCTCGTAGAGGATGTCGCGGTTCAATTCCTCCGGCGGCAGATGGCTCTTGAGATACTTTGCCGCAGACGCGACCGATTCGACAAAAACCATAAGACGCTGGCCCGATCCAAACAGCGCGGCGCTGTCGACGCGGGACGCGCGGTTCATCTTGTCCCGGAGTTGGTTGTCCACCTCTATGTCAAATTCGAAATCCTCGGCCAGCGGCAATCCCAGCGACGGCTCCTCCGCGTATTCCGCCTCCAGATCACTCTGCAATTTTTTCCGGGACGTGTCGTCAAACGTCGCAAACGATTTCTGATACAGATCGTCCACGCCTGCCCATGACGCCGTCAACGAATCCGCCAGCCGTCGCACGGAATCGGCGTTCATGACCGTCGTTTCAATCGCGGGCAATCCCTGCACGCCAAGATCGGCCGCGTAGGCCCGATACCGATCCGCAAGCGTCGAGTCGACATCCGATGTGCGGGCAGCCAGCCAGGATCCGATTTCAAAGGGATCTTCAAAAATCGACCGCAAGAGCGGCGTGATGTACGAATCGGGCGTCAGGACCTGTTTGAGGACAGCATCCGACATCTGAAGACCCGCGTAGGGCATGTTCGCGGTTGCCCGGTCACGGACTTTTTCGGCGAAATCCGCGGCCGAATTTGTTTTCGAAGGAGGAGCGGAGGACGACGGAGCAGGCTGGGGGGAAGAGCTTTGAATTTCGACGGGTACGGCGGCCGGTGTTTCGGCGGCATCCGAAATTCTCACGTTGCTTGCGTCCGTCCGCCGGATGAATTCCTGCCAGTCGATCACCGCTGCTTCTCCCCGTCGTTCCAGAAAGGCGGTGTCGGCAATTCGATTGTTCGTCATCTGTGATGGCAGATCGCCAAGACGCGCGCAGCAGGTGACGCGATGGCCACGCGAGGCACAGCCGATCAATCGG
>JAHFCY010000022.1:0-7240 GCA_023249255.1 Candidatus Lindowiibacteriota bacterium
ATCCGCTTCTCAAGCGCGCCGACGAAAAATATGTGACGGAGGCATCCTACAAAAATCCGAAATTCGTCGAAGACGTGGTGCGGGACATCGCCCTCAAATTCGACGGTGACGCCCGCGTGGCGTCCTACCGGGTCGAGTGCGAAAGTCTCGAATCGATCCACGCCCACAACGCTTACGCTGTCATCTCGTCCGGGCCGTTCCCGGCGTACTGGAGATAATCGATTCGTATTCCTCCGCGTCTAACCTCTCTTGTTCTGCAAGCGCTCGCCGAAGATGACTTTCGGCGCGACATCACCTCATCCACAATTCCACGCGCCCTGTCGGCCCGCGGCGAAATCGTCGCCGAACAGCCGATGGCGGTTTCCGGCGCGACGGCGGCCGCGCTGGCGTTTCGACTCTGCGACCGGCATGCGCGCGTTAGAGTCCATGTCCGTGACGGGCAATCCGCCCGCCCCGGTCAGGTCATTCTCGAAATCCGCGCGCGGGCCCGGGCGTTGCTGACCGCCGAACGCACCGCGCTCAATTTCCTCGGCCGTCTTTCCGGCATCGCCACGCTCACGCGTCGATTCGTCCGCGCCGTGCCCAAAGGGTGCCGCACAAAAATATTGGACACGCGAAAGACGACACCGCTTTTGCGCGCGCTCGAAAAAGACGCCGTGCGGCACGGCGGCGGGACCAACCACCGCCGGACGCTGTCCGAATCGGTTTTGATCAAAGACAACCACGTGATGCTTCATGGCGGCGTCGGCCGGGCCGTTCGTGCCGCCCGCCGCACGTCCGGCCGCGGGATGCCGATCGAGGTCGAAGTCGGCACGCTGGACGAACTTCGCGAGGCGCTCGATTCGCGCGCCGACCGCGTGTTGCTTGACAACATGTCCATCGCCCTCGTCCGCCGCGCCGTCCAGATCGTCGCCGGCCGGATTCCGATCGAAGTCTCCGGCGGGGTGACGCTTGACCGGATTGCGGCGCTGGCGCGGTTGGGCGTCGATTTCATTTCCATCGGCGCGCTGACTCACTCCGCGCCCGCCGCCAAATTGTCAATGAATATTTATCCTGTCCGAACCCGCGGATGACCGTCGCCCGCGTTCCGTCGGCGCTCCTGTCGGGGCTGGACGTTCAGCCGATCGGCGTCGAGGTCGATGTGCGGAAAGGTCTGCCGAATTTTACGATCGTCGGGCTGGCGCAGGACGCGGTCAAGGAAAGCCGGGATCGCGTGATCGCGGCGATCAAAAATTCCGGATTCGAAATGCCGGCGATGAAGGTCACGATCAACCTGACGCCCGTTTCCCTGAAAAAGGCTTCCCCGCTTCTGGATCTGCCGATCGCCGCCGGCGTGCTTCTGGCCAGCAAACAAATTCCGGACCCCCCGGCCGGCGCCGTTTTTCTGGGCGAACTTTCGCTTGACGGATCTGTCCGGGCCGCGACGGGTGTCCTCGCAATTCTGGACGGGCTTGGAGATCGCGCGTGTGCGATCATTCCAAAAATCAACCTCGCCGACGCGGCGATTCTCCGCGCCGGCTCAAAGCGCCGTCTGACAGCGCTGGGCATCGAGCACCTCAACGAGTTGGCCCGTCCGGTCGATCAGTTGCCGAAATCCGCGCGTCATCGACGGCTGCCGAAGACGAGTCCGGCCGGCGGTTGTGATTTTTCCGACATTCGCGGCCAGTATCTGGCCCGCCGCGCGGCCGAGCTTTCCGCGGCCGGCGGGCATCACCTTCTGCTGGTCGGCCCGCCGGGGACGGGCAAGTCGATGCTGGCGCACAGCCTGTCCTCCATTTTGCCGGATCTTTCTCCAGGCGAATCCCTCGAAGTCACCAAAATCCATCATCTCGCGGGGATCCTGCCCGATCTGGAACTCGTAACCTCCCGGCCGTTTCGGTCGCCGCATCATACCCTGTCGGACGTCGCGATGATCGGCGGCGGCGCGCAGAGTCTTCCGGGCGAAATCACGCTGGCGCATCGGGGAGTTCTGTTTCTCGACGAGTTCCCCGAATTTCACCGCCACGTTATCGAGTCGCTCCGCCAGCCGCTGGAGGATCGCCGGGTGCAGGTGAGCCGCGCCGCCGCGAAAATTTCGTATCCGTCCGATTTTATTCTCGTCTGCGCCCTCAATCCCTGTCCCTGCGGCTATCTTCATCATCCCACGCGCGCCTGCCGGTGTTCCCAGGCCGACATCCGCCGATATTTCAACAAACTCTCCGGCCCCATTCTCAACCGCATCGATCTTCAGGTCGAACTTTCGCCGGAATCGGCCGATCTGATTCTTTCGGGCGTCCCGGGCGAGTGCAGTTTCGACATTCTGAAACGAGTCCGCGCCGTGCGAGACGTGCAGTCCGGACGATTTGGCCGGCCGGACAAAACCAACGCGCAGATGACGCCGACGGAAGTCCGCGCCGTTTGCGCGCTCTCGACCGAATGCTCGAATCTTCTGCAGACAGCATTCAAGCGGATGTCGATATCGCCCCGGTCGCTGGACAAAATATTGAAAGTCTCCCGAACCATCGCCGACCTTGCGAACTCTCCGACTCTAGCGCCCCCGCACATCCTGGAAGCGATCCACTTTCGGGCAATGGACATGTTGACAACGGCGGGCGGCTGACATAATTTCCCACCGCATACTATGTCACGTCTGAATCGTCATACGGGAAGCGTCTCCATTTTTCTTGGCGCGGTGTTTTTGATCGCCGCTCTCTCGGCGTCCGGGTCTTTGGCGGCCAAACCGGCCGACGAACCGTTTGATCCGATCGCTTCGCTCTACGAGAAGGGCAACGACTATTTCCGCAAAGGGTCCTACTCGAGCGCCATCAGCGTATTTCAGCTGATCCCGGACAACCATCCCGATCACGCTCTCGCGCCGGAGGCGATGTTTTCGATCGCCAGCGCCCAGCACAAAATGGGAGACCGCGCGGCCGCGTTGACAACATACCAGGAACTCCTGCGTCGATATCCCACGGCCCCGGCGATCCCGGATGCTTTGCTGCAGATGGGCACAATTTCCGCCGAGATGGGGGATCCGGCCGCGGCCAAGTCGTCCTGGACGAAACTGATTACAGAATACAAGGGAAGTATTTCGGCGAAAATCGCTGAGCAGAGATTGAGTTCGGTGCAAGTTGCGACTTCTCCGACGCCTCTTGCTCCCGAACGACCCGCGGCGACCCCGCCTCCATCCCATATGAAGGAATCCGCCGTGCAAACTCAATCCGCCGTGGAGATGCCCGGGAAAATGCCGCCGATGCCGTCGCCCGCCGAATCCGTCCAACCCGGCGGAACGGATGAATGGAACGCCCCGGCCGTCTCCATGCCGCCTTCGATGCCGTCCGAACCCGCGCGCGCCGAAGCGACCTATGTCGTGAAAAAAAATGACAGCGTGAGCGGCATTGCCCAGAAATTGCTCGGATCGCGCGACCGGTACAAGGAACTTGCGAGATTCAACAAAATTCCGCCGCCATACACGCTCAATGTCGGACAGATTTTAAGAATTCCTGGCAAGGCAGCGTCGCGTCCGGCCGAACCGTCCGTCGCGTCGGCAGGCGCCTACGAGCCGATGTTCAGCGAAGAAGAGATGTCGAAGAAGAAAGGCAAAAAAGTTTCGCCGATGCCGACGGCGTTTCCGGCAAATCCGCCGGGCACGTCGACGCAGGCCGCGCCTGCGTGGGAGCCGACGCCGGTGGAGGACATGGAGAAAGCGGCAGGATCAATCGAGAAATGGGTGGACGACCGCAACGAAGGATACGAGGCGCTCCAGCAGCGTCTTCTTGAACTTCAGCATGACGCGAAAACTCAAAAACTGATGGAGAAGCAGTTGGAGATCTTGAAGAGCCAGCTGGAAGGTGAGCAGAATCAGAATAACGACTTAAAGAAGGAAATCATCAGCCACGTCGAGCGGCTGAAGGAGATGAAAGACCGGAACATGTCGTTGACCTCGCAGATCCAGTCCCTGACCGATGCGATGGATCGTTCAAAGGCGATCCAGGCGCGCAACGCCGAGATGGACGCGCAGATGAAGTCGAATCAGCAGAAGATGGGCACGCTCGAAAAACAGAACCAGACGCTGTCGGAAACACTCCAGAAAATGCGCGACGCCTTTGACGCGCAGATGGCGCTGGTGAAAGCCTATTACGATTCCCAACTCGAGTCGGCCCGGCAGGATTACGAAATCCGCATGGACACGACCGAGGCCGAGCTGTCGCGTCTTCGGGCGGAGGCGCGCCAGAAAGACGCGAGCCTGAACGAAATCAAAAGAGACTACACGGATCTCATCAAAAAGACCGAGTCGATCCAAAAAGAGATGATCCAGGAAAAGCAAAAAAGCGTGAGCACCACCGCCGCGAAGGAATCGTATGACAAGGCGAAAGACCTGAAACGCCAGGGCAAGACCAGGGAGGCGGAAGCGGCCTTTCGCGAGGCTTTGAGCGTCTATCCCGATTATGCCGATGCCATGAACGAGCTGGCGTTCCTGTACGCGGAAGACGGCCGCGATCTTGACGATGCCGAAAAGTTGGTGGATAAGGCGATTTCCGTCGACCCGGACGGCCGCGGCTATTATCTTGACACGCTCGGCTGGATTTTGTATTCACGCCACGCGTACACCGCCGCGCTGGACTCTCTGCTGGAGGCGCACAAGCTTGTTCCGGTCGACAATTTGCCGGCGCGGGCGGCGGTACAGTTTCATCTCGGCAAGGTCTATGAGGCGGTTTCGGACAAGGACAAGGCGTTTTTCTATTTCATCGACGCCATCAAGCTCGCGCCCCGCACCCGATGGGCGACGCTTGCCGAACGGGAGTTGGACTCCCTGTAATTCTGGCCGCGCCACGCGCGGAGGCGGACACATGATTGACGTCACAGAACTGACAAAAAAATACGGAACGGAACCTGCGGTGGACGGCGTGTCATTTTCCATCCGCCGGGGCGAAGTCGTCGGATTTCTGGGTCCCAACGGCGCGGGCAAAACCACAACCATGCGGATGCTGACAGGTTTCCTGCCGCCGACTTCCGGCCGGGCAATGGTGGCCGATCACGACGTTCTGACGAACAGCCTGGACGTTCGCCGCCGGGTCGGATACTTACCGGAAACGACGCCGCTCTATCCCGATCTTTCAGTGGTCGAATATCTCCAGTTCATCGGCGCACTTCGCGGTCTCGCCGGTTCTGCCCTCGCTTCCGGCGTGGACCGGGCGGTCGACGCGTGCGGGCTGGGAGATGTCCTTGGCAAGGACATCGGCGAGTTGTCCAAAGGATTCCGCCAGCGCGTCGGGTTGGCACAGGCCATCCTTCACGACCCCGATCTTCTGATTCTCGACGAGCCGACGAGCGGCCTCGATCCTTCGCAGGTTGTGGAAGTCCGGGAACTCGTGTCAGCGCTTGGCAAGGAGAAGACGGTCATCCTGTCGACTCATATCCTGTCGGAAGTTCAGGCGGTGTGTTCGCGCGTGATCATCATCTCCCGCGGCCGGATCGTCGCGGACGGCAGTCTCGCCGATCTTCGCCAACGGCACACGGGCGGCGGCGTTCTCAATGTGGAAATCAGGGCGCCGGAAGAAGCGGTGCGCAGGAAATTCTCGGCGCTGACCGGCGTCACGGCCGTCCGGACGAGGCCGCTCGGCGATTCGGTCCATGCCGAAATCGATTCCCGCAACGACTTGCGCGAGGCGGTATTTCGTCTTGCGGTCTCGGAAGGCTGGACGCTTCTGGAACTTCGCCAGTCAATCATCGATCTCGAATCGATCTTCCTGCAACTGACGTCCAAACAGTCGGGACCGTCATGACAAACATTCTTCACATTCTCCGCAAGGAACTCCGCGTGTATTTCAATTCGCCCGTCGCCTACGTCTTTCTGATGGCCTATCTGCTCGTGGCCGGCTGGCTGTTCTCGTCCGGCCTGTTTTTGCGCGGCGAAGCGACGGTCGCGCCGTTCATCGACGTGTCGCCCCTGCTGTTTTTGTTTTTCATTCCGGCCATTACGATGCGACTCCTCTCGGAGGAACTGGGACGCGGCACGTTCGAAATTCTCGCGACCTTGCCGGTCCGCGACGGCGAAATCGTTCTCGGTAAATTTCTCTCGGCCGGCGCGCTGTTTCTGTGCTCGCTGATCTGCACGTTGATCTTTCCGTTCGGCATTTCGCTGGCCGGCGAACTGGACGGTGGGCAGACGTTCGCCTCCTATCTCGGCGTCTTTTTCCTCGGGATGTCCTACATTTCGATGGGCCTGTTCGCGTCGAGTCTGACGCGCCGGGAAATCCTTGCATTCATCGTCGGATTTTTGTTCATGATGATTTTCTTCCTCGTCGGCAAGTTCACGCAATTCATGCCGGACCGGCTGGCGGCCCTCGCCGATTTTGCGGGGATGGACAGCCATCTCAACAATATTTCCCGGGGCGTGATTGACACGCGCGACCTCGTCTATTTCGTGACGCTCATCGCGTTTTTTCTGCATCTCACGGTCTACAGCCTTGAAAGCCGCAGGTGGCGCTGACGTGAACCCGACGAAACGCACGCTGGGCCTTTACTCGACCGGCGGGTGCCTCGCGGTCGCGGCGGTCCTTGCGCTTCTCAATCTCGTGGCGACGCAAGTTTACTCGCGGCTCGATTGCACCGAAAACAAAATCTATTCGCTGTCGCCGTCGACCGTCAACATTCTCCGCCGGCCGACCGATCCGGTCCGCATCAAGGTGTTTTTCGACGAGACCGTTCCGCCCGAGTATCTCCACAATCGGCGTTACCTCAAGGAACTTCTGGACGAGATGTCGAATGCGTCCATGGGGAAACTCCGCGTCGAGTTCGTCGACATGAAACAGGAAGCGTCGAAGGAGGAGGCGCAGAAGGCCGGAGTGTCGCCGCTCCGGTTCACCGCGCTTCGCAAGGACAAATTCGAAATCCAGGAAGGATACATGGGCCTGGCGATTTATTATGAGGACAAGAAAGAGGTCATGGGCGCCGTGACGCAAACCGAGTCGGTCGAATACGATCTGGCCGGCCGCATCGTCAAACTCACGCAGGGCAAACGTCCGGTCGTGGCCTGGAGTTCCGGAAGCGGCGAAGTGGACCAGCCCGAAGCGCTCCGCCAATATCTGTCGCAGAATTATGATGTCCGCGAGGTCGATCTGACCCGCGACGGCTGGAGAACGGCGGGATCGGCCTCTCCGGACGAACCGCCCGCCCTGTCGGCGCTCGTCGTGCCGGGTCCGCACCGGCCTCTGCCCGACACCGCCCTTCGCGCGATCGACCAGGCGATTCTCGCCGG
>JAHFCY010000022.1:7250-22249 GCA_023249255.1 Candidatus Lindowiibacteriota bacterium
CGACGGCGCTTCTCATGGATCTTCACGACGTCCAGAGCGGAAATTTTTTCGTCCGGCGCAATGTCAGCGGTCTTGAGCGCCTTTCGCATGCCTACGGCGTCGATCCCGTTGAAGGACTTGTCGTCGACGCGCAGAACGTGCCGGTGCAGGTCCAGTCCCAGCAGGGATTTTTCATGGTCCAGTCCGTCGTGAATTATCCCTACATCCCGCGCGTGACCGATCTTTCGCGGGAACACGCCGTCACGCGAAAAATTCCCGAACTTGCCCTGCCGTACGTGTCGGCGCTCACCGTCCGGGACTCGTCCGGCGTCACCGTGCTGGCGAGAAGTTCCGCGGAGAGTTACCGGATCGCGCGGCCGTTCATCGTGCCGCCGGGCGAGCACGTGAACATCGATAATGCCGACAGCGGCCCGTTCGTTCTCGGTGTTTCCATCCAGGGCGTCCGTCACAGCGCGTTCGCCGACACCGTCCCGCCGGTCCAGCACGCCGAAGGACCGGTGCGCGTGATCGTGCTGACGAATTCGACGTTTCTGGATGAAGCCCGCGGCGCCGGCCCGGCCAACATGTCGTTCGCGGCCAACCTCGTCGACTGGCTGACGGCATCCGAGGACATGATCGCCATCCGTTCCAAAACAAATACCTACCGCCCGCTGGAAAAAGTTTCGGACCGACGCAGGAATTTCATCAAGGTCTCCGACATCTTTCTCATGCCTCTCTGTGTCGCCGCGTTCGGCGTCATTCGCTGGCAGTACCGCCGCAACCGCCGCCGCCAATTCGAACCGCGGGCCTCCGCATGAGCCCGCGGACGTTGGCCGTCCTGACCGGCGTTGCCGCCGTCCTTGCGCTCGTTTACGTTGTGAGCACGCGCGAGCCCGCCCCTCCCCCGGCGCCGGCGTGGATCTCTTTCGACACATCGGCGATCCATCGCGTCGAAATTCAGAATCCTCTCCATGGAAAACTTTTTCTTGAACGCGACGGACAGACGTGGAAAGGCATGCAGGACACGGTTGAGGTCATTCCCGACACCGGTGCGGTCGACGAACTTCTGACCATGTTTCTTTCCCTCAAATCATCCGAGCTTGTGTCCGAATCGCCCGAAAAGTATCGCCTCTTCGCGCTCGACACCGCAAACGAACTGCTCGTCCGCCTGAACGACCCGCCGGCCGCGGTTGTCCATGTCGGCCGGGACGGACCCGGCGGCGAGTTCACCTACCTGCGCCGCAACGACGATCCGGTCGTGTGGGCCGTGACCGGATTTCAAGGCTGGAAAATCTACCGATTTTTCCGCCCCGCGCAGCCTTGAGCCGGACAATTCTCGAGTTGACCTCGCGCGGCGGATACGGTAGAGTCTCCGGCGGAAGCAGGGGCGAGGCACCGCCTCGCCCGTACCGTTGAGGGCAACGGCGTGACGACAAAGGAGGCCGGATGAAAGAGCGGCGAAAAGGTGTGCGGGCGATCGCGTTTTTCCGCACCGAGGTCATTCATGAGAAAAAAATATACGCGGGCTACATCGTCAACATCAGCGCCGTCGGTTGCGCGTTTGCGCATGAAAATCTCTCCGACCTCGAACTTGGAACCGAGGTCAAGATCAAGTTTCGTCTGGATGGCCGCACGCTGAATCAGGCGGCGGAAGTCCGATGGCGCGACGCCACCCTCATGGGACTGAAATTCAAAGGCCTGACGGCTTCGGCCTCCAAAACGCTCCGAAATTACATCCGCGCGGTGACGCTCCGAAGAATTCCGCTGTAACTCCTACGTCCCTTCCAGCGTTCTCAATCGTTCCGGCAGGTGGCTCGTATCGCCGAGGACTTTCAAGAGCGGGCCGTGATGGGTGCTGAACTCCACGATGCTGACGCTTGCCACCGGCGCGCCAAGCCGGTACCGAAACCGCCCCACGTCGATGCCCAGGAGCGCGCAGAGGATAATCCGGATCGTCGCTTTGTGTGAAATCACCATGATGTTTCCGGTTCGGTGTTCCTTGCGAATCCGGCCGATGACCGGCAGGGCCCGCGCGGCGATTTGATTGGCGGTCTCCCCGCCCGTCGGCGCGTTCCATCCTGGGTCGGCCGTCCATTTCAGGTAATCCTCCGGCCAGCGCCGTCTGACAACCTCCGTTGTGTGGCCTTCCCACTTTCCGTATGAAATCTCTTTCAGGCCGGGATCGGTGATCAGTTTGTGTTTTGTTGCGCGAGCCAGGGGCGCCGAGGTCTGCCTCGTTCTCAACATCGGGCTTGCGTAGATGGCTTTCCAATCCACTTTTTCGTAATACTCACCGAGCACCTGCGCCATTTCCTGTCCCTCGGATGTGAGCGGCGGGTCGCTTGCACCGCAAAAACGGTTGTCCCGGCTCAATGCTGTCTGACCGTGCCGGACGAAATAAAGTTTGATCATCTCCGTCCTCCCGTATGGATTTATCGCACCCCGCGTCTACTTTTGTTGACTTGAGGCTTTGGATACCGTATCCTATTGTGAACTGATATGGAACAGAAAAAGATCAGAAAATCAGACAGCGTCCAATTTGAAAAATCGCCCGTTGTGGCGCCGCCGGTGCAAAATCACCAGGACAAATTGAAAAAATTGATCGAGACGATCACGCTCGTGAACAGCGAGACGGGTCTGGATGATGTCCTGCGGCGCGTCCTGACCTGCGCGGCTGACATCGTGGGTGCCGAGGCGAGCGCGGTGTTGCTCATTGATTCGATGGGGAAAAATTTACGGTTTGCGGCGGCCACGGGTCCGGCCTCATCGGAGGTGAAAAGATTCACGGTGCCGCTGGGGCGGGGAATTGCCGGCTGGGTTGCCGAGCACGGGCAGACGGTGGTGGTGCCGGAGACGTCGAAGGACCCGAGGTTTTACGGCAAGATCGCGGCCGAACTGGACGAACAGCATGAGTCGATGGCGGCGGTCCCGCTGAAAGTTAAGGGCCGGACGGTCGGCGTGATGGAGGTCATCCATTCCTCGGTGGAGATTCAGTTCAGCAAAGAGGACGTGGAAATTCTCGAGGCACTCGCGGGTCCGGTGGCGCTGGAGATTGAAAAGGCCCAACTCTACGACCGGCTGGCCGAGCAGAACCGGAATTTGAAATCGGCGCTGTCGGCGAAATTTTCATTTTCGGACATTCTGACGAAGGACGCGATGATGGATCAGATCATCGAGACGGGCAAGATGGTGGCGAAGACGGGATCGACGGTGATGATCACGGGCGAGAGCGGCACCGGCAAGGAACTTCTGGCGCAGGCGATCCACAACGAAAGCGCCCGGCGCAACGGGCCGTTCATGACGATCAGTTGCGGCGCGATCCCGGAACATCTTCTGGAGGCCGAACTGTTCGGCTACGAGAAAGGCGCGTTCACGGGCGCGGCGTCCCGCAAGTTGGGCAAGGTCGAGTTGGCGGACGGAGGGACGTTATTTTTGGACGAAGTCGGCGAACTGCCGCTGTTATTGCAGGTGAAACTTCTGCGGGTCCTGCAGGAGCGGACGATCGAGCGCCTGGGCGGCACGGAATTTCACAAAGTCGATGTGCGGGTGATCGCGGCGACGAACAGGCGGCTGGAGGACGAAGTGCGGGAGAAGCGCTTCCGGGAGGATTTGTTTTACCGGCTGAATGTGGTGCCGCTGGCCGTCCCGCCGCTTCGGGCCCGCAAAGCCGACGTTTTGCTCCTGGCGGATCACTTCCTGAAGAATTTCACCAAACAGATGCAAAAAACAGTCGCCGGATTTTCAGAGCGCGCCGTCCGGCTTCTGGAGGACTACCAGTGGCCTGGCAATGTCCGGGAATTGGCCAATGCGATCGAGCGAGCGGTTGTTTTGTGTACGACGGACAAGATCGAATTCAAGCATCTCAGTCTAACGCAGATGAAGGAGCTGTCGGACGACCGGATCGTCACGTTCAAAGACGCCCAGCACCGATTCAAGCGCGACTACATCATCAAAACCCTCGCCCTCACCAACGGCAACCAGACATCCGCCGCCAAAATGCTGGACATCCAGCGGACCTATCTGTCGAGATTGATGAAGGAGTTGAATATTCCATCGAGTTGAAGAAGGCTGGAGAGGCTTGGAGAAGTCTGAAGAAGTGGTACGAAGAACGTCAGCCGTCTTCTCCCGTCTTCCCCGTCAGAGCCAGTGTTTTCGTTTGAAGACCAGAAGAAGGGCGAGAAGCGTGAGGGACATGAGGAAGAGCACGAAAAAAAAGCTGGTGTGTCCCCCCGAAAATGGAAGCCACGCGATGTTCATGCCGTAAAATCCGGTGATGACCGTAAGGGGCAGAGTCATCGTCGCCACAATCGAGAGAAATTTCATGATGGCGTTGGACTGGTTGTCCAGCGCCGCCTGATACATGCTAAGCGCCCCGATCGAAAGATCACGCAGGCCGTTTAAGGCCTCGGTGATGCGTCTGATTTCGTCCAGCGCGTCGCGCAGATGCACGCGGCTTTCAACCGAGATCAGCGGGTTGGCCCGTTCGAGGGTTGTGACCAGAAGATCGCGTACCGGACCAGCCGCACGCCGAAGCAGAAACACCTCGCGCTGGGCGTTGACCAATTTCTCGCCAGCCACGACCGTCGGGTCCTGAATCGACGCCTCTTCCAACTCCTCGATCCGGTCCTCCAGTTCCCGAACCACCGGATCGAAATAATCGATCGCGTCCGAACACAGCCCGGCCAGGATGATCGACGGATGAGCGCTTCGCCGAAGAAGTTGAGGCAACCGCTCGCGCACGGCCGCAATGCTGCTGATGGGCCGCCGGTGAACCGAAACCAGAAACCGCTCCCCTAAAAAGAGTTTCAGCCCGATCGTGTCGTGGGGCCTTTCGCCCGCCTCGTGGTTGATCGTCCGCACGGCGAGGAACACATAATTCAAAAACGTTTCGACTTTGGGACGAAGGACCGCCTCCATTGCGTCCTCGATCGACAGCGGATGGAATCCAAACGGCTCGACGAGCCCGGCGAATTCGACTGGATCTTTTCCAAGAATGTCGAGCCAGACCGTTTCGCCGTTTGAGATCAATTCCTTGAGGCGGTCGACCGGAACAATTTCCGTCGAAGTTTCACGGATGACGACGAGTTTTGTTTCCATGACCCGCCGTATTACTTGTCAATTCAAAATTTCGCAAGGCAAAAAGTAACAATTCAACTTCCTCAGAAAAATTATAAGGAAGCCAGGAAGCCACGAACGTATCCGGTTTTGCTTCCTCCTAGATTCTTGGATTCCTTATAAAATTTTCAACTTCATACCTCAATAGATACGGCAAAAATTAAATTTGACATTGTCGGATTTTTTGTAATAATTGTAATGTTTGTAAAGTCTCCTGTCTGTGATCTATTTCACACTGCCATGTATGAAATTGTATATGTTGTGTGTGAAATAATTCGCCAGAACCCGAAATCTTGCTGAAGTACAGCTTCCATAGCCATATTCTAATATACTCTTAGTCAATTTGTTAAGATATTATTTCTCACCTGCTTCGGGCGCGCACGTATATTGCAGATAACTCTACATGACACCAATGGGGAGTGGCATCCTTCGAATAGGGGCGGTTGTTTTTGTGGTGTGGGTTGGAGCAGATCTGGGAGCCGGGTCGGCGGCGGTTGCGCGGGGAACTCTGGTTGGCACGACGAGCGCAACGTTTTTGAAAATCGGGACGCAAGCGCGCGCGATGGGTCTTGGTGAAGCCGTGACGTCACTGGCGGATGGTGTGTCCTACGTCGGATACAATCCGGCGTGCGTGAAGATTGACGGACTGGCGCTGACGGCAAGCCACACGGCGTTGTTTGACGGCGTGAACCTCGAAGATGTGACGCTGGGGTTGGCGTTCGGAAAATCGGCGGGGATGATCGTCCGCGGAAACGGAATCCTGTTTGACAAAACGGAGCGGACAGACATTTCCGGAAACAGTCTGGGGACGTACAGCGCGTCCTCGTATTCGGCCGGTCTCGGATTTTACGTGCGCGGCGGCGACCTCACGTTTGGACTTCTCGGAAAAACCATCCAGCAAAACATCGCGGGATTTCGGGCTTCCACCATGGCCGCGGACGCCGGCATCCGGTATCTGACTCCCTTGCCGGGCATAACGCTCGGCGTATCGGTTCTCAATGTCGGCCGGCCGGTGAAATTTATTGCGCAGGAGGACGAGTTGCCGCGCGCGCTTCGGGCCGGCATCGGCGCCGATTTCGGATATTTTCGGTTGGGGCTGGACGCCGTGAAGTACAGGGATCAGGACGTCTTTTTGTCGGCCGGCGCCGAGGTGACGATTTTCAAGGCATTGAGTTTTCGGGCCGGATACAGTAACCAGTCGGAATTATCTTCACCGTTCAAAGCCGGGATCGGCTTTCGATTCTCGTTCATCGATCTTGATTACGCTTACAACGCCGGCGACGTCTTCGGCGCGACGCACCGCGTCAGTCTGACAATCCGATGAACAGGGTCGGCCTCTCCATATTATATATAGGGCTTCTGGCGATGGGGGCGGGGGCGGCGACGCTGGACGCATCGCGGTTTCAGCACACTGCCGCCGACAGTCACCTGCTTACCCGGGACATGGCGATTTCCGTGGGGTTATCGAACGCGGCCGGGGTTTCGTCGGTTACGGTATATTACAAGAGTCCGGATTTGAGTTCGTACAGGTCGAAGGCGATGCAAAGTTCCCAACCGGCCGGGACGTACAGCGCGACCGTTTCGTCGTCCGAACTTTCGCCGCTCGGTCTCACGTATTACTTCGAAGCGGCCTACAAAGACGGCGGCGCCTTCAGGTCGGGAGACTATGCGACGGTGATTCTGATCGTGGCGCCGTCGATTCTGGAAATGCTGTACCGGGATGACGCCAGCGGAATTGACGTCAAAGTTGCCAAAGGCGAACTCATTTTCAAAATCGATCCGTCCGTGTCCGCGGGTCTCATTCCCGCCGCGATCAACACGCTCGTCATTCGCGAGGGCGGCAAGGTTCTGGCGATCGACAACGCGGCGCGGCTTGTGCGCATGCAGGTTCCGGCGACAGCCGATCTGAAAACGCTCATGCAGGATGTTGAAGCGCAATCGTCCGTTGAATATGCCCAGCCGAACGGATTGTACGAGGCGACGCTGACTCCGAACGATCCGCGCCTGGCGAGCCAGTGGGGCACGCTTAAAATCCGCATGCTGCAGGCGTGGGACGTGACGACGGGCGACCCAAACGTGATCGTGAGCGTGATCGACAGCGGCCGCGATCCGATCCATCCCGATCTGTCCGGCGTTTTTCTGCCTGGCTACGACTACTACGACAACGATCCGGACCCATCCGACGTGGCGGGCCACGGAACGATGGTATCGGGTGTGATCGCCGCCGTCGGCAACAACGGCAAGGGTGTCGCCGGTGTGAACTGGCAGTGCAGGATTCTTCCGTATCGGGTCGGCAACCAATTCCTGTCGACGTGGGCGATTATTGAAGCGCTCCGGGCGGCGGCCGACGCCGGCGCGCGTGTGGTCAACATGAGTTTCGGATCGGGCGCAGGCATGCAGGCCGAGCATGAAGCGATTCAGTATGCGTACAACAAGGGCGTGGTGTTGGTGGCGTCGGCGGGCAATTCCTACACCACGGCGCCGATTTATCCGGCGGCGTATCCCGAGGTCATCGGCGTGGTAGCAACGACCAGTGATGACCAGAAGGCGGCATTTTCGTCCTACGGCAACTGGGTCGACGTGTCGGCGCCCGGCCAGGGAATTTTGACGACGACAGTCGGCGGCGGATATGGATACGTGGATGGCACATCGTTTTCGTCCCCGTACACGGCGGGCGTGGCGAGTCTCGTGCTGTCGGTCAATCCAACGCTGACAAACGATCAGGTCCGGGAGATTCTGCGACAGACGGCGGTCGATCTGGGCGCGCCGGGATTTGATCCGTCGTTCGGGTACGGGCGCATCAATGCGGAAGCGGCGGTGCTGGCGGCCCGGCAATCTTCGAAGGACGACGCGGCCCCGACGATTACGCACAGCGCCCCGGCGACGGTGAAACCGGGCGTGTCGATCACGATCGCCGCGCGGATCAAGGACAATGTTTCGGTCCACAGCGCGACGCTGTCCTACCGGCGGCAGGGACAGACCAGCTACGTCGAGTCGCTCATGCGGTATCTCGGAGGCGACACGTTCGAGGGCGTTATTCCGAAAGATTTCGTCGCGCCGCCGGGGGTGGACTACAAGATCGCCGCGCGGGATATGAAAGGAAACGTGGCACAGACGTCGGCGTTTGTCGTGCCGACTGAAGACGTGACGCCGCCGAACGTTCAGCACACGCCGCCCGACTCAGCCGAAACCGGCCGACCGCTGACTCTGACGGCGTCGATCACGGATGATGTGGCGGTGGCGGAGGCGACGATGTACGCGCGCGTTCAGGGCGAAGCGGGCTTTGAGCGCTACGAGATGCATCTGAGATCGGCCGCGCTGTACGAGGCGACGATTCCGGACACGCGGGTGCATCAGCCTGCGGTCGAATATTACTTTGCCGCCGGCGACCCGGCCGGAAATTCCGCCGTTACCGGAAATCCCGGTTCAGCCGTTCAGCCGCACAGTATTTCCGTGAAGTATGTGGATCGGAACGGGCCGGTCATCACTCACACGCCGATCGCGAACGGACAGATGAGCTGGAGGGATGTGCATCTCACCGCAACCATCGGCGACGACGTCGGCGTGACTTCGGCGAGGATTTTTTTCCGGACACAAGGTCAGATCGCGTATGAATCGGCGCCGCTCCTGGCGAAGGGCGGCAACATATATGAAGGCGTCATTCCGGGACGTGGTGTGGTTCGTCAGGCCGTCGAGTATTATCTGGACGCGCGGGACGCCGCGCAAAACGTGCCGAGCGGCCTGACACCCGGGACGGCACTCCGGCCGAACGTGTTCATTGTTGCCGTCGACACCATTCCGCCAACGATTCGTCATCAGGCCGTGGGTGACACGCCCGAACAGATCATCGAAGGCGTTCCGGTCAAACTGTCGGCTGTGGCGTTGGACAACCGCGGCGTGCGCGAGGTTCTCCTGAAGTACAAAAACGTTTCGGCTCCGGCGTTCCGCCAGCGGGCCATGACGTACACGATCTCCAATCGATACGAGGCCACATTTACGGAGGCTGACGATCAGCCGCCCGCACTTGAATACTCCCTCATCGCGTCAGACACGGATGGAAACGAAACGACGTGGGGACCCGTCAGGGTGGCGGTCCACCCCAGGATCGCGATTCCGACTCCGCGAGGCGATACGAACGCGTACTGGGTTCCAACGGCCTCCGTGATGCTCTGGAAAGATTCGCAGGCCGGAAATTTCGTTCGACTGAATATTCCATCGGCCGACACGGCGCGGTTTGCGTGGTCGACCGATTTGACAAAGTTGGTCATGACCGGCAAACGGAGCGAGACGTGGTTTGTATACGTCATCCAGTTCAAGGACACGATGCCGACCGCCTATCAGGTCACCCAGGGCAAATGGACGGACCTGTTTCCGAGTTGGTCGGCCGATGGGAAGTATTTGTTGTTCGCGTCGAATCGAAACGGCGACTGGGACATTTTCATGACGCCGTGGGATTCCGATGGCGACGGCATTCCGGATTCCAACGGCGTTCCGATTCTGATTTCGACGGACTCGGATGTGGCGTTGGGAGCCGGAGAAATAGCTGGCGTGGCGAGGCTGTCGGCCCCGAGGACGGATGAAATCATGCGCGGCCGCGTGGCGATTCTCGGCGGCGCGTTCGGCGTTGTTGAGGCGGACCGACTCTCGCAGGTTCCGGCGGAGAGCTATCGGGTTGTCGTTTTCCCGGAGTCATCCCCGTCCGACGTGACGACCCTGGCCGAAATCCGAAACCTCACCACCATCCTCTTCGACGCCGAACTTGCGCGATGGGACGTACCGAAAACCGCATCGGGTCGCCACGACGTCTGCCTCTACGTGAAAGGCAACAGGCGCGAGACAAAGGAATGCGTGAGCGTGTGGTTGCCGAAATTGTCGATCACTCTTCAGGCGGCTCCCTCCGTGATCGGTCCGGGACAGACTGCCGTTCAGGTGGAGGGCGAGGTTTCGTACAATTATGGTTCGCCAGGCTCGGAGTTGCCCGTAACGATCCGGATCGCCGGCCAGCCGGACGTCCTTCAGACGCGAACCAACGGCTCCGGCCGATATGCGACGAGTATTCCGGCGCCGATAGACCCGGGGTTTTACCAAGTGTCTGCGACCGTAACGGACACGTACGGCTACGACGCAACGGCGACTGCGATGATCCACGTTGTCGCCGAGAAACTTGCCCTGACTTTGAATCTCACGCCGTCTGAAACGTATCCGTTCATGCCGGTTCTTGCCGCGGGGCAAGCCTCATATGGCACCGCCGCGCCGCTGATATACCGTGAAGTCGCTCTTGAAATCGTTGAAACGCAAAAACGATATTTTGCGCTGACTGACACTGACGGCCGGTATTCCATCGCGCTCGCGGCCCCGGAAATTCCCGGCGTCTACACCGTTCACGCTCATGCAACCGACGGCGTCTCCATCGTCCACGCGGAGGCGCCGCTGAAGGTCAAAGCGCCGGAGATCGACATCAGCGAGTTGCTTGCGCCGCCCGTCGTCTTTACGGGTGCGTATACGTCCGTATCGGGCACGGCTGTTTATCATTTCTCGGGCCGGCCGCTGATCGACAAAACCGTGACGATCCGGCCGTCTTGGATATCGGCCGCCATGGACGTGAAAACGGACAGCGTCGGCCGATACATCGCCATCGCGCAGGCGCCGGCGACAGCCGGGACATATCCGATCCCGGTTTCCGTGACGGATGGATATGCGACGGCAACCAATCAGCAAACGCTCACCGTGGCGAACTTCGCGTATGGCATTCCCATGAAACTCGAAGCGACGTTGAGACTGGATCCGGTGACGTCGAAGATCGGCCGCAAGGTCCAAGCGTCCGGTGAGATTTCGTACGTCTATCAGTCCTGGCGCTGGCCGGTCGAATCCGCGGGGGTCCAACTTGCCGTTGAAGGAACATCGATCAGCCGGACGATTCAACTGACGGGGAACGACGGCGGAAAATATTCGACGATGCTGGATGCGCCAAAAATTCCCGATACGTACGTCGTGAGAGTTGATGCCAAAGATGTCTGGAAACTGTCGGCGTCCGCGGAAACAGACTTCATTGTGATTGATTGGCCCCTGACGATAACCGCGCATGCAGAGCCTCCGGATCCATACCGAAACGACGCGTTCCATCTCAAAGGGTCCATCCGTTATCCGGACGGATCGCCGGTTCAGGGCGCTGCCATGGAAATTCGATCTGATCCGCCGCGTTTAACGCCTCTCAATCTCCCGGCCAATGCACGCAGCGGCGATTTTGATCTGGCGGTGATCGCGCCCAATATTCCGGACACGTATGTCCTTACCATCAGCGCTGCCGATACATTCGGCGGGACCGGCTCCGGCATCGTGACTGTGCTCGTGCGTCCGCTCAGTTTGTTGCTGACGGCATCCCTGCAGGACACGATGATTCCAGCCCGGGCGCCGGCTGTCATCTCCGGGTCGGTCGTGTATCGAGAGACGGCGAAGGCGTCGGCTTCGGCGCAGATTTCGATCAAGAGCGTCCCGGGCCGATTTGGATCTGCGAGCGTGGCGACGACTGCGGCCGGAAATTTTCTTGAAGGTATGAATTCGTCCGGCGAGGAAGGATACGAAACCTTCGAAGTCACGGCTTCGGATGGATGGGCGACGGCGGATACACAAGTCAGCGGGCTGGTGATCGCCGATTCCATCGTGGCCACTCTGATTCTGGACACGGACGTGGCGCCGGCCAAACGTTCGGTTCGGGATCGGCCGTCCGGCATCGGATTGACGGCCATCCCGCGCCATCCGAAAGGCCTGCCGCTCTTTCGGGAAGGAATCATGAAGGTGTGGCTGACCGATTCGACGAGCGGCGCTGTCATCTGGCAGACGGCCGTGGCGGATTCGGCGCTCGGGCAAGGCCGGCAAATCAGACAATCCGATCGAATTCAAATACCGATTCCGACTACCGCCGGCCAGTACCGCGTGACGTATTGGGTCGAGGACCGGTACGGCATCGGCGAGTCGTCCGTATTGCTTACGATCTATCCGGTCGAGACGGCCAGGCTCGATCTGTATCTTGAGACAAACGTGGTTCGCGGCGGGCAGGAGTTGGTGGCGTGGGGTACGATCTCCGTTGACGAACCGGGCGTGGACATCGCCGTCGTCGATTTGCAAAACAGCGGCACACAAGAGCGCTGGGATTGTCCGTATCGGCCTGCTGAAAAAAAATTCTACAAGACGATCAAGGCGCCGCTGGCGGAAGGGGCGTATCCCATCGTCGCGTCCCGAACCGTGAACGGCGAATTCTTGCAGGACGTGGAAATGTTGTTTGTCGTGACGGGACCGCCGCTACCGCCTGAAGTTATCGAGACTCCCGGCACGTCACCGTCCGTCCCGGCTCCCCGAGTGCGGAGCATTCTTGTCACGGTACCTCCGCTCATTGAAGCCGTGCCCGGTTCCCCTGTTGTGGTGGAAGGCTCCGCGCATTATTCGACCGGAGAAGAAGTGGGATCGGGGACGTCACGCCTGTTTCGGCTTGGTTCGATCGAACTTGCGGCCGTTCCGTTGTCCAATCATGGCAGATTTCGTTATCCGGCGATCGTGGCACCGTCGGTTCCGACCGACTACGAAGCGGTCGTGAATGACGGCACATTGACAGGCCGCGCGCGATTTAAAATTGTGCCGCCACCCCCACCGCCCCCCTGGACGCCGGTGATTCCGTCCCCGCAACCCACTCCGGTGAGTCCGACATCCCCGTCGCCGATTTCCCCCGCTCAGCCG
Organism: Candidatus Lindowiibacteriota bacterium; assembly: GCA_023249255.1. GTDB lineage: Bacteria > Lindowbacteria > 2-12-FULL-62-27 > 2-12-FULL-62-27 > 2-12-FULL-62-27 > JAHFCY01. The sequence goes on from JAHFCY010000022.1 coordinate 20,076, forward strand.
TCGGCGCGGGTTTCAGCGGACACCACGTATGACGAATTTTATCCGGTGCAGTCACCGGACGGCAAATACATCGCCTATTCGCGACGCCTTACGGGAACGTCCGATCCGCTCAATGTGTATATTCTCCGCTGTGACAGCCCGGCCGTGGTGACCGCATTCACGACAGAGAACGGCAACGATCAATTCCCGGACTGGTCGCCGGACGGTAAATATCTGGCATTCGGCTCCAAACGCTCCGGAAACTATGACATCTGGATCAAACCTGTGGACGGAAACGGTGATGGCGTTCCGGATACGACGGGGGAAGCGCGGCAACTGACGACGTGGGAGGGCGAGGACAACAAACCGACGTGGTCTCCGGACGGACAGAAACTGGCGTTCCATTCAGACCGCGAGGGAAATTACGATATTTTTGTCCAAAGTCTCATTGACGCCTCGCCTGCGGTCCGGCTGACCACGAGTTCCGCCTGCGACGCGCATCCGCACTGGTCGTCCGACGGCCGGTATATAGTTTTCCATTCAAACCGCCCGGGCCGAGTGGCGCTGAATCCCGAGGGAACCGACGCGATTTCGATCGGGCTGGTTCTGGATCAAAGCGGGAGCATCGACGACTGGTCGTTTAGGGAGATGTCGGATGGCGTGATCCACCTCGTGAACAATCTAAATGCTGGAATGCCGATGTCAGTGACGCATTTCGGCCATCGCGCAAAATATGTCCAAGACTTCACGGAAGATAGAAAACTTCTGCGAAAAGCGGCGGGAGAAAGATCTTTCTACAGCAGCACCGCGATGTACGACGGTCTCATGGAGTCCATGTCGCATCTGACGGATCGTCATGGCCGGCGGATAATTATCTTGGTGTCGGATGGATGGGACAACGCAAGTTCGAAAACAGAAGCGGACGTTCTGACGTACGCGCGAGAATACGGTATCGTGATTCATACCGTATATGTGCAGAATCCAAACTATCCTGCTCAGACAGACCGTTTGAAAGGCTTGAGCCAGGCAACCGGTGGACAGTATCTCGAAATCGACACTTTCGAAGACGTGGGTGAGAGCCTCGTCAACATTTTGCGCATTTACAACGATCTGCTGGCGAATTTCAACATTTGGGTGATGCCGGTGTCTGGCGGCGCCGCGCGTCAGCTGACGGATCATATTGCCGACGATCTGTATCCGGCGTTCAGTCCCGATGTGAAGAAGATTGCGTTTGTTTCATTTCGTTCCGGCCATGGAGACATTTATGTGCTCAAGTTTGATCCAAATTCCACTGAGCCGCCTAAAATACTTTATCCGCCGGTGGCCCGTGCCCGCGCCGACACAATTCTGATAACGGTAGACGTACCGGTCGGATTCGATGCTTCAGCGTCGAGCGATTCCGACGGATGGATCGACACGTACGTATGGGATTTCGGAGATGGAACGCGAAGATTGGGTGTCACGGACAGTCATGTCTATGCGACGCCGGGAACCTATGTCGTCCGCCTGACGGTGATCGACAACGACGGCTTGACTGGCAATGACACGCGTCTGGTGGAGGTGATGCCCAAGCCCATCGCGCCTGTTCCCGTTCCGCCTCGAAAGAAATATCCACCGGTTGCCGTGGCGCGGGTTGATACCAATCTGACGACCGTTGGCACGTGGCTGTTGGCGGACGGTTCGCAGTCGTCGGATTCGGATGGAAAGATTGACACGTATGTGTGGGAGTTTGGCGACAGTGGTGTTGGCCGGGATTCATATTCGGCGCATTCATACACCATGCCGGGAGCGTACGTCGTCCGTCTGGTTGTTACCGATACCGATGGGTTGAGCGATGACGACACGTGTATTGTGGTCATATTGCCTAAACTATCACCGCCCCATCGTCTGCCTCCTGTCGCCATTATTTTGGCGGACACGACACATCTGCAGCATGCTTGTCAGGAATGTGGAGAGGAAGGAGGAGACGACAAGGGCGGAGAGGATGATGAGGGGGTTCGACCGAATGACAACAACGGCGGCCATGGGGATCATGGCGACGATGACCACGCCGATGACGGCAAGAATTCGCAACCGACGTGTCCCGGATTTGGCATTACATTTGACGGCCGCCGGTCGTTCGATCCGGACGGGCGGATTGTTTCTTACGCATGGCATTTCGGTGACAGCATGACCGGCGTCGGTGAGACTGTGGC